>DATAOD010000160.1:0-2350 GCA_036265975.1 Candidatus Limnocylindria bacterium | reverse complement strand
CGGCGTGACTCGCACAAGATCTGGCCGCCTCGGCGTGCCCTTCTTCTGACCTGTCCGCTGTGGTTGCCGGCACCGGCCTGGCCCACCAGTTGGCTTGATCAGAAGTCTGTCCGCCTGCAGGCGTGACTCGTCACAGATGTGCCACTCCGGTGACCCTTACCCAGGCCGGTGCCGATGGTTGACCCGCTCCCTTCAGGAAGGAACCAGGCCGGTGCCCATGCTGGCAGAACTCGTCGACGCCGTCGTCGGGATCGATACCCACCGCGACACCCACCAGGTCGAGATCGCCCTCCCCAACGGCGCCCCGATCGCGCTTACCACAATCAGCAACGACAGCACCGGCTACGCCGAGCTGCTGGCCTGGATCGTCGACCACGCCCCCGGACCCCGGCTGGCCCTGTCGATCGAGGGCACCCGCAGCTACGGCGTCGGGCTGGCCCGCGCCGCCACCGCGGCCGGCCTGACCGTGCTCGAGTGCGAGCAACCCAACCGTAAAGCCCGACGCGGGAAGGGCAAGTCCGACCCGATCGATGCGCATTTGGCTGTGCTGGCCGCGCTGCGCCTAGACGCCGACCGGCTGCCCATCCCGCGCACCGACGGCGACCGCGAGGCGCTACGGATCCTGCTCGGCGCCCGCGGCGAGTTGACCGCCGCCAGTACCGCGCAGACCAACCGGCTGCGCGCGCTACTGCTGGGCGGGGACGACACCGACCGCACCCTCGCCCGCGGCACTCTCACCGAAAGCCGCCTGGCCGGCCTGGCCCGACGCCGGCCACCGCGCGAGGCCAGCCGGGAGCAGGCCGTGCGGCACGCCGAGATCCGCCGCCTCGCCCTCGCCCTCCGCGAAGCCGCCCGCGCGCTCAAGGCCAACCGTGTCCAGCTGCAGACCATCGTCAACGACGTCGTCCCCGGCTTGACCGAGCGTCGGGGCATCGGCCCGGTCAGCGCCGCCCAGGCCATCGTCTCGTTCTCTCACCCCGGACGGTGCCGCAACGACGCGGCCTTCGCCGCCCTCGCCGGCGCCAGCCCGCTGCCGGCCAGCAGCGGGCGCACGGTGCGTCACCGGCTCAACCGGGGCGGGGACCGCGCCCTCAACCGGGCGCTGCACACCATCGCTGTCACGCGGATGCGCAGCTGCCCGACCACCCAGGCCTACGTCGCCCGCCGCACTGCCCAAGGCAAGAACCTCAAGGAGATCCGGCGCTGCCTCAAGCGGTACATCGCCCGCCAGCTCTACCGCACCCTGACCCCCGCGATGACCCCCGCCGTCGAGGTCAGCGGATGACCGAGCAGCGCGAATAGCGTCGCACGCCGTCCGAGACCTTGGGGCCGTGCCCGGACCATCCCCTGCTGTCTGGTTCTGCGCTGCCCGCGCTGGCTCTGCGGGGCGCACCTTCCATAGGCCGCTCCTCCAGCGGGGCCAGCCCCGCTGTTACTGCAGCCCAACCTGCCGCGTCGCCTAACACCACAGACTCCGCATGTGATCACCGAGCGATCCACGACCGAGCCGCCCCGACGAAGGACGACCTCCAGAACCTCTTGACACACATAGAAGTGTCAGAAATGTGGAAGATCGGCTGCCCGACAAGCTGCGCTCGGTCGTCGCGGCCCGGATGCGGCGGGCCTACCACGCCGAGTCCGCACTGGCCGCCGAGGCCGAGCTGTGCGCGCTGGCCGCCGAGCTGGACAAGACTCATCCCGGCGCCGCGGCCAGCCTGCGCGAGGGCATGGCCGAGACCCTGACCGTGCTTCGCCTCGGCATCCCGCCCACCCTCGCCAGAACCCTCCGCTCGACCAACGCCATCGAGAGCATGATCTCGATCTGCCGCACTCACGCAAGCAACGTCAAGCACTGGCGCGACGGGCAGATGGCGCTGCGCTGGTGCGCCGCCGGGATGATCGAGGCCGGCACCCAGTTCCGCCGGGTCAACGGCCACCTACACCTGCGATCCCTACGCGACACGCTGAACCAAGTCACCGAAACCGTCGGTACCACCCGTCAAGATGAGACCGTCAACGCAGCCTAATGACCACCGGGCCGCCGCCGAAGTTCCACGGAACTTGGGACATCCTCCATTGTGGCTGATGCAGGTGCCGTCGCTGTCAGGCTGTGAGGGCCGCGAACCTTCGGGGCGCGGTGTCGAATTCGTCGCGGCAGTGGGTGGAGCAGAACCACCAGGTTCGGCCGTTGTGTTCGCGGTGGGGGCCGGCGCCGGTCTCGACGGGCATGCCGCAGACGGGGTCGGTGGCCATGGCCGCGAGCTCCCGGAATTGGCCGTCTTCGAGCCAGAGGATGCGGTCGGCGATTGCTTTGAGCCGATCGTCGTGGGAGACGATGACGACGCTGCGG
>DATAOD010000159.1:0-1519 GCA_036265975.1 Candidatus Limnocylindria bacterium | reverse complement strand
CTTCGTCACGCAGCCGACGCGAGGTCCCTAGCTCAGCTTCCCGGCCACGACTGCGGCGACGAGCAGCAGGATCACCACCACGCCCACCAGCACGGCGGCCCAGCCACTATCCCGGAACGTGCGCTGCTGTGGAGCGATGGGTGGCGGACGCCGCGTGCTGACGACAGGGATCTCGCCTGGTTGGCGCCGCGTGCGGGGAGCGGCCTGCGTCTCCTCCGCGGTGGTGCGCCAGGAGGCCCAGCTGCGAGTCGTGTTCGGCGTCATCGGCCGGATCTCCGGGCGGGACGCCGCCCAGTGGCCCGCCGAGGGCGTGCCAGCCCGCGGATGCGCGTAGTCGTAGGCGGCGCGCCGCACGCTGGACGACAGGATGTACCAGGCCTCGTTCACGCGGCGCATCGACTCGGAGACGTCCTCGCCGGGATGCAGGTCCGGGTGGAATCGTTTCGCCAGGCGCCGCCGGGCGCGGGCAACCTGCAGCGCGGTGGCGTCGCGGGAGACCCCCAGGACGGCGTACGGATCGAGCACCGTGCGGTTCGGCATCGAGGCGATTCTACCGGCCGCTCACCGGGGATCATCGGTCTAGACTGAGTCTGCCGATGGCAGACCGACGACCCATCCTGATGCTCATCGACGGCCCCAGCCTCGTGTACCGCGGCTATTTCGCCCTGCCGCCACTGACGATGTCCGACGGGACCCTGGTGAATGCCGTGTTCGGCTTCCTGCAGATCGTGCTGCGCGGCATGCAGGACCTGAAGCCGGACTTCGCCATGCTCAGCTTTGACATCGGCCGCCCCCAGTTCCGCTTCGACGCGTACCCCGAATACAAGGCCGGCCGGCCGTCCATGCCTGACGACCTGCGCAGCCAGTTCCCGATCGTGCGCGAGCTGGCCGGGATGATGAACATCCCCATCCGCGAGCTGGAGGGCTACGAGGCCGATGACGTGATCGGCTCGCTCGTGCAGCACGCGCCGCGGGCGGGGATCGACGCGTACATCGTCTCCGGCGACCTCGACGGTCTGCAGCTCGTCAACGACCACGTGCGGCTGCTCACGACTCGCATGGGCGTGGCCGCGACCGTCATCTACGACGAGGCCAAGGTCATGGAGCGCTACGGGCTGCGCCCCGACCAGATGCTCGACTACAAGGCGCTGAAGGGCGACGCCTCCGACAACATCCCCGGCGTTCCGGGCGTGGGGGAGAAGACCGCCATCCAGCTCCTCCAGCAGTTCGAGACGCTGGACGGCATCTACGAGCGCCTGGAAGAAGTGAAGGGCAAGCTGCGCGACCGCTTGTCTGAGCACCGCGCCTCGGCCTTCATGTCGCGCCAGATCGGGCGCATCGTGACCGACCTGCCGGTGGAGCTGAACCTGGAGGAGGCTCGCACGGGCCGATACGACCGTCGGGCCGTGGCGCAGCGGTTCCGCGAGCTCGAGTTCCGCACGCTGATCGACCGCCTGCCGCCGTCGTCCATCGCGCCGACCGGTTACGGGCCGGCCGAGCAGGAGACCGGCGGTGGCCT
>DATAOD010000158.1:0-11291 GCA_036265975.1 Candidatus Limnocylindria bacterium | reverse complement strand
GGTGCTCGACGTGACCTGCGGAGGAAGGCAGATGCGGATCCGACCCAGGCAGATGGCCCTGACCGGCGTCCTGGCGGCCATGGTGCTGACCAGCACGCTTGGCGTGGGGCCGGCGGCCGCCCATCGACGCATGATCGTGGTGCAGCCCGGGCAGACCCTTTCCGGTATCGCGGCCGAGCGCGGCATCAGCCTGCGCCGGCTCATGCGCCTGAACCACCTGACCGACCCGAACCGGATCTACGCTGGGCAGCACCTCCGCCTGGAGGTGACGCGACATCGGCACAACGACCGTGCGCCGCAGCGCCGGCTCAGCTCGCACCGCGTGACGCGCGGGGAGACGCTCAGCAGCATCGCCGCGCGATACAACATCACCGTCGCTCGCCTCGTGCGAAGAAATCACCTGCACGATGCGTCCCGCATCTATGTCGGCCAGCGCCTCCGCATCCGGATGGTGCCGATTCACAAGGGCGGCACGTCGCACCACAGCCCGCGGCGGCACGCGGGCTTCGTGACCCACGTAGTCCGCTTTGCGGAAACCCTGAGCGGCATCGCGCTGCATTACCACGTCGACCTCCGGACGCTTGTGGCCGCCAACGAGATCGCCAATCCCTCGATCATCCGCGTCGGCCAGCGGCTGCGCGTGCCGGGACGCCACGCAGCCGGAGGCCACCCGGCGCATCAGCGCCGGCGCCACGGCAGCCATCATCGGCAGCGCCACGCGACTGGATGGCATATGCCCCCGGAGATGGCGGGGGTCGTGCGCGGACGCCACGACATCGGCCGCATCATCCGAAACGAGGCGCGCGCCCAGCACGTGCCACCCGCGCTGGCCATGGGCGTCGCCTGGCAGGAGTCCGGCTGGCAGGAGCGGATCGTCTCGTCGGCCGGCGCCATCGGCGTCATGCAGCTGTTGCCGTCGACCGCCGACTGGGTCTCGGCCACGATGCTCGGCCGCCCTGTGTACCTGTGGGACGCGCGCAGCAACGTGCGCGCCGGCGTCGCCCTCCTGAAGCACTACCTGCGCCGATACCATGGCAGCCGCGCGCTCGCGCTGGCCGCCTACTACCAGGGCCAGGCCGGCACCGACCGGTACGGCATCTACGCGGTGTCGCGCCCCTACATCAGCTCGATCTTGATCCTGCAGGCGATGTTCGCGCGCCGCTGAGGCGCATCACCAGGCGTCAACGCCGGGATGGCGCCGCAGCCGCCAGCGTTGCCCCTCCGGCTCGAGCGTGACGAGGTCGACGCGCAGCGCCCGCCAGGAGCTGCCCGACGACGCCGCGTAGCCGGCGAGCCCGCGCCGCAGGCGCGCAATGCGGTGCCGATCGACGGCCTCCAGGCCGGTGCCGGCACGCGCGGTGCGCCGCAGCTTGACCTCCACCGCTACCAGTGCTCCGCCAGGTTCCGCGCACACCAGGTCCAGCTCACCACCGCTCTCGCCACGCCAGCGGCGCGCCAGGACCTGCCAACCGGAACCGATGAGCCAGCTAGCGACGACCTGCTCGCCCTGCTCCCCAAGCAGGTGGCGTGGGTACGGCATCCCGACGGTGCTCCCCGGGAGGCGAGCAGCGTTCCAGACGCCCGCCCGGGCGGGCGCATCGGTCAGTCGAAGGCGGCCAGCGCCTCCACCTCGTATTCCGCCTCATCCTCCGGTGGATCGAAGTCGTCCTCGCTCGGCAGCTGCTCGTCCAGCAGCAGGTCCAGGCTGAGCTGTTCGCCGGCCAGCAGCATCTTCAACGGCGCGAAGGAGCGGCGGTGCCATTCGCACGGACCCTCGCTGATGAGCACCTCGACGTGGTGCCGCGTGCCATAGCCCTTGTTCCGTGCGAAGCCATAGGCGGGGAACCGCACGTCGAACTCGGCGCAGATGCGGTCGCGGGTGACCTTGGCCACGATGCTCGCCGCCGCAATGGAGGCGCTGATGGCATCCCCGTCGATGATCGGCCGCTGGGGCAGGTCGACCTCGCGCAGGCTGAGCGCGTCGATGACCAGGTGATCCGGCTGCTCGGGCATGCGTCGCAGCGCCTCGGTCATTGCCAGCTTGGTGGCCTGCAGGATGTTGATGCGGTCGATGACCTCGACCTCCACGCAGCCGACGCCGATGGATTCGGCCTTGTCCAGGATCTGCTGGTACAGCGCTTCCCGTCGCAGGCGGGTCAGCACCTTGCTGTCGCGAAGGCCCTTGATCCGATGGCGTTCCGGCAGGACGACGGCCGCCGCGACCACCGGCCCGGCCAGCGATCCACGCCCGACCTCGTCGATGCCGGCGATGCGCTGGAAGCCGGCGAGCCGCAGCTCGCGCTCGTGGCGCATGTGGGCGTCGCGTGGCTTGCGCTGCTTGCGGCGACGGACGGGCCGCCGGATGACCGATCCCTGGAAGAGACCGGCCATGGCGTCAGCGGCGCTCGCGCAGGGTGGCGGACTTGCCGACGCGGCCGCGGAGGAAGTACAGCTGGGCGCGGCGCGCGATACCGTGACGAACCACCTCGATCTTCTCGACGCGCGGTGCGTGGACCATGAAGGTCCGCTCCACGCCCACGCCGCTGGCGATCCGTCGAACGGTGATCTGTCGGTTCAGGCCGCCGCCGCGCATGCGCATGACGGTGCCCTCGAAGACCTGGATCCGCTCGCGATTGCCCTCCACCACCTTCACCGACACGCGAACCGTGTCGCCAACGGCGATCTCGGGAACGTCGGTGCGGAGCTGCTCGCGCTCGAGCTCCTTGATGGCGTCCATGATGAGGCGTCCTCATTATCGCGGGCTTTACCGCGGCTTATTGGCCATTTTGCGGCACCCGCGGCGTGGCAGGGCGTGCGTCCGGCGGGGCGTGAAGAACGCGACCGATTCCTCGGCCGCGACCGGCGGAGTATAGCAGCGGCTCGAGGAGAGCCGCAAAGGCCTAGCCCTCCGCCTCCCCGCGCAGATCCTCCAGCACGCGGCGGTCTTCGTCGGTCAGCGGCGCGGATTCCAGCAGGTCGGGACGGCGCTCCAGCGTGCGCCGCAGCGACTCGCGGCGGCGCCAGCGATTCACCTCGCCGTGGTTGCCGGAGCGCAGCACTGCCGGTACCTCATCCCCTTCGAAGACCTCCGGACGCGTGTACTGCGGATGCTCGAGCAGCCCCGCTGCGAAGGAATCGCCCGCGGAAGAATCGGCGTCGATCACCCCCGGCAGGAGCCGCGCCACGGCGTCGATCAGCACCAGGGCGGGCAGCTCCCCGCCGGTCAGCACGTAGTCGCCGATGCTCAGCTCGCGGTCCGCCAGCGCTCGGGCACGCTCGTCCAGCCCTTCGTAGCGGCCGCATACCAGCGCGAGGTGCGGCAGGTCGGCGAGCTCGCGGGCCAACGCGTCGGTGAGGCGCTCCCCCGCGGGGTCGAGCAGGACAACCAGCGCTCCCGCCTCGCGCAGCGGGCCGATGGCCGCGGCCAGCGGTTCCGGCCTGAGCACCATGCCCGCTCCCCCGCCGTACGGGTAGTCGTCCACGGATCGGTGCGGGCCGAGTCCCTGCTCGCGCAGGTCGTGGGTGGCGAACTCCAGGATTCCGCGCTCGATCGCCCTTCCGATCACCGAGGTGCGCATCGGCAGGTCGAACAGCTCCGGGAAGAGGGTCACCACGTCGATGCGCATCAGCGGACTTCCTCCGCTTCGTAGCGGACCGTCATCCGTCCCGCGTCCAGATCAATCTCCCGCACGAACTCGTGCAGCGCGGGCACCAGGAGATCCGGCTCGCCCGGGGATTCGACGCGATAGACCTCGTTCTCTCCGGCCCGGAACACCTCCACCACGCGGCCCAGATCACGCCCGGCTTCGTCATGGACGGCCAGCCCCACGATCTGGTGCCAGTACAGCGCTCCATCGGGCGGCGGCACGGCGTCGATCTCCAGGTAGCGGCCGCGAAGCTGGTCAGCGGCCGCGCGCGTGTCAACGCCCGACAGGTGCACCACCGGCACGCGTCCGCCGGCCTCGTATGCGACCACGGTGCGTGCCGCCGGCTCGTTCTCCAGGAACAGGCTCGCCCCGGGCGTCAGCCGGTCGTCGCGATCGGTGAGCACCTCGATCCGCAGCGCGCCGGCGAGCCCCTTTGCTCCCAGGACGCGCGCGACCGCCAGGCGCTCACTCGTCGGTTTCGATCTCCAGCTCGACGTGGCGCCCGTCCCGCGTGGCCATCACCCGCAGCAGGCTGCGGATGGCGTTCGCGATCCGTCCGTCACGGCCGATCACACGGCCCATGTCCTGCTGGTCGACGTGCAGGATGAGCGCGACCTCGTCGTCCTCGTCCTCCACGTCCACCTTCACGCCGTCGGGATTGTCGACCAGCGACCGGGCGACATACTCGAGGAACTCCTTCATTCCTCGGCCGTTGCCGCGGCCTTGGCCGGCGCCTTTCGCGTGCGCGCGGCGCGCGCTGCAGGCTTCGCCGTGGGCTTCTGCGCCGCGGGCTTGGGGGTCGCGGGCGCATCGGATCCGATGCCGGCCTGGCGCATGAGCCTGCCGACCGTGTCCGATGGCGTGGCGCCCTTGGCGATCCAGGCATTCAGCTTGTCTGCGTCGATCCGCACGGTGGCGGGATCGGTGAGCGGGTCGTAGAAGCCGAGGATCTCGAGCGAGCGCCCGTCGCGCGGCTTGCGACTGTCGATGGCCACCACCCGGTAGCTCGGTCGCTTGGTGGCTCCCACGCGGGTGAGCCGTATGCGTACTGCCAAGTGCTTCTCTCTCCTGATGTGGGTGTGATTCAAATGCGGCGCTGGTGCTCAGCGCACCCTGAGTGCCGCCCGTAGCTGGCTGGCGTCATCGCGCGCCGGGAGTGAAAGGCCCAGGGCGCTGATCGAGAGCAGGATATCGCGTGCGTCGCCGGTCATGCCGAACGCGTTCGGTGAGGCGTCCGCCATGGAGCCGATGTCGACGAAGAGCTCGTTGCCGCCGCGGTCACCGGCCAGGCGCCACGCGTCGCGGTAGGCCGCGCCATCGGCCAGTGATGTCCCGGATGCTGCCTGGAATGCGGCCGCCACGTCGTCGTAGGTGAGGCCGACCACGAGCACGCCGCCGGACATGCCCCACGAGGCCGAGCCCAGCTGCGGAACGTCCACGCTCACGACGTTCACGGCTCCGGCCTGCCGCTCGGTCACCGTCGCCCCGGCGCCCGCCAAGCCGTTGCGGAGCTTGTCCAGCGTCTGCGACGCCGCCGACGGATCCGGTGGGCGGATGATCAGCTCGCCATGCGGCGTGCCCGTCGCGAGGTCGCTGATGGCAAGGCCCGTCTCGCCGTCGAGCATCGGCAGCACGTCCTGGTCGATGTTGACGCCCAGGCCAAATCCGGCCAGCACGCGCAGCTGGTTGAGCGACGTCAGCAGGTCGGCAGCGGCAGGCTCGTCGGCGAGGCCCTTCTCCAGCTTGATCAGCAGGCCGTGCAGGTCGAACATCACCGCGGCCAGCTGCGTGCCGGAGGGCATCCAGGCCGCGGTGGTCGAGACCTGCGAGGCGGCGGCGAACGCATGGCGCGACGCGTCGTCAGCCGCATCGGCACGGAAGGGGGCGCTGCCGGACAGCCACAGGCCATCCGGCTCGGCCACCAGGGCGACACCGAGCGCGGAGTAGCCGGCCGCCGCGCCCTCGACGCCCGTGGCATGCGCCGCGCCGGAGATATCCAGGTAGGCGGCGGCAAGGTGGTCCGGGGGCAGGCGCCGCATGGCTCCGCTGAAATCGGCGTCGTCGGCCAGTGACGGGCGGCGATCCGCGGCCGCATCCAGGGCGGCCTCGAGCATCGGACGGTCGGTCGCGATCAGCAGCAGGTCGTCCAGCACGGCCCAGCTGGCTCCTGGCGCAACGCTGATCACTGTGCCCTGGTACGTCTCCCGGGACGGAGAAAGGCCACGCTCCGCGGCGATGCGCTGGACCGCGGCCTCTGCCAGTGCCCGATCCTTGACCGACACCAGCAGGAGCGCGGAGCCCGCGGTCAGCGCGGACGGCTGTGGCACGGACGACGGCGCGCGCAGCGCCAGGGCCACCTGGTTGCCGAGCCACGGCCGCACGTCGGCCTCGTAATTCACCCCGGCCTGCCCCAGCAGGCGACCGCTGATCTCGTTGAGCTTCTCGTCCAGGCTGGCGGCGTCCTCGAAGCCGGGCACCTTGCCGAGCATCGAGCCCAGGTTCAGCTGCTGGCCGGTCGTCGGCTGCAGGTAGAGCGTGACGTAGGCGTCCGCGTCGGCGGGAACGGCGGCCGCCGCCCGGTCCGTCCCCGCCGCGAAGATGAAGAGATATCCGGCGACCACCAGCACTCCGGTGGCGGCGAAAAGGGCGGTGAGCGCGATGACGAGCCGGCGCAGCACTCCCTAGCGCCCGATCATGCCGCGCAGCCCCGGCAGGTTGGGCAGCCGCCCGCTGCTCAGCTGCTTTACCAGCCGCTGCATCTCCACGAACTGCTTCAGGACCTTGTTGACTTCCGCCGTGGTGGTGCCGCTGCCAAGCGCGATCCGCCGTCGTCGGCTGGCCTTGATGAGCTCCGGCTGCCGGCGTTCGTCGGGCGTCATCGAATCGATGATCGCCTCGATCCGCTTCAACTGGCCGTCGTCGACCGCCTGCTGTGCCGTCCCTGCCATCTGGCCCGCGCCGGGAATCATCTGCAGGATCTGGCCAATCGGCCCCATCTTCTTGACCTGGGCCAGCTGGCTGCGGAAGTCCTCCAGGGTGAAGCGCGCCTCCATCATGCGCTGCGCGACCCGTTCCGCCTCCTCCTGGTCAATGGTCTCCTGCGCGCGCTCGACCAGCGACAGGATGTCGCCCATGCCCAGGATGCGCTGGGCCAGGCGATCCGGGTGGAACGGCTCCAGGCCGTCCGTGCGCTCCCCGGTGCCGATGAAGCTGATGGGCAGGCCGGTCACGCTCCTGATCGAAAGTGCCGCTCCGCCACGCGCGTCGCCATCCATCTTGGTCAGGACCAGGCCCGTGACCGGCAGTCGATGGTGGAAGGCCTCGGCCACGCGCACGGCCTCCTGGCCGGTCATGGCGTCGACGACCAGCAGCGTCTCGGCCGGCGTGACGGCGCCGGCGATCCGCACCAGCTCGTCCATCATCGGCTCGTCGACGTGCAGCCGGCCGGCAGTGTCCAGCACGACCAGGTCCTTGCCCCGCTGTCGTGCAGCCTCCAGGCCGGAGCGCGCCACCTCCAGCGCTGGCGTGCCGACCGAGCGGGTGTGCACCTCGATGCCGATCTGGTCGCCCAGTTGCACCAGTTGGTCCACGGCGGCCGGGCGGTACACGTCCGCGGCCACCAGCAGCGGCTTGCGCCCGTCCTTGCGGAACCGCACGGCCAGCTTCGCCGCGGTCGTCGTCTTGCCCGAGCCCTGCAGGCCCACCAGCATGACGACGGCCGGTCGAGCGCCCAGCTCCAGCTGATGCCGCTCGCCGCCCAGCACACCGACCAGCTGGTCGTGCACGATCTTGACGATCTGCTGGCCCGGCTGGACGCCGTTCAGGACATCGGCCCCCAGGGCGCGCTCGCGCACGCCAGCCACGAACTCCTTGACCACCTTGAAGTTGACGTCCGCCTCCAGCAGGGCAAGCCGGATCTCCCGCAGCGCGACGTCCAGGTCGGCTTCGGTGATCTTCGCCTTGCCACGCAGTCGCTCGGCGACTGCCTGCAGGCGCGCGGACAGGGATTCGAACATCAGATGGATGGCCCGATGGAGTGGCTGGACGGGGCTGGCCAATCGGCCAGCAGGCCCGGAGAGCGGCTGCCCATTCTATGCGGGCGCTCCTCCCCCGGCAATGCGCTGCTCCCTACTCGGAGAACAGCCAGTCGACGTAGGCCTGAGGATCGAAGGGGGCCAGCTGGTCGACCTCCTCGCCGATGCCGGCAAACACGATCGGCACGCCGAGCCGATCGGCGGCGGCCACGGCGACGCCGCCCCTGGCAGTGCCATCCAGCTTGGTGAGCACGATGCCGGTCACTCCCGCCTCGCGGCTGAAGGCTTCGGCCTGCGCCAGCCCGTTCTGCCCGGTGGTTGCGTCCAGCACCAGCAGGACGTGACGCGGCTGGTCGGGCATCCGGCGGGAGATGACGCTGCGGACCTTGGCCAGCTCGGCCATCAGCTGCGTCTTGTTGTGGAGGCGGCCGGCAGTGTCGACGATGACGACGTCGGCTCCCCGGCTCTCGGCCGCAGCCACCGCGTCGAACGCCACTGCACCGGGATCGGCGCCCGCGCGCTGCGCCACGACCGGAAGACCCAGCTGATCTCCCCAGATGCGCAGCTGCTCGATGGCGGCAGCCCGAAACGTGTCGCCTGCGGCCAGGATGACCCGCTTGCCCTCGGCGGACAGCCGGTGGGCAAGCTTGGCGATGGTGGTCGTCTTGCCCGAGCCGTTCACGCCGACCACCAGGATCACCGCCGGCGCCGGTCCGAGCTTGAATTTGCCCGATCCGCTGCCCTGCAGGCGCCGCAGCACTTCGGCCGCCAGCAGCCGGCGGGGGTCGTTGCCGTCGCGGCCCGCGTTCTGCCTGGCGGCGTCCACCATCTCCAGCGTCGCCTCAGGCCCGAAGTCGGCGGCGATCAGCGCCTCCTCGACCTCCTCCCAGGTCTGCTCGTTGGCTCGTCCGGAGCCGAGCAGGGCCCGCAGCCGGGCGCCCAGGCCGCCGGACGGCGCGCGGAGCCCCAGGCCGCCGGCGCTGCGCGCCGGCCGGGGCATCATGCCGTCGCTACCTCGAGCGGGATGTCCGCCAGTCGCAGCGAGACGATGGCCGATACGGCCGCATCGGTCATCGTCACCCCGTAGATCGTGTCGGCCACCTCGATGGTCGCCCGGTTATGGGTGATCACCACGAAGTCGATGTCCTGCGCCAGCCGCCGCAGGGCGTCGGCGAAGCGGCCGATGTTCGCCTCGTCCAGCGCGGCGTCCACCTCGTCCAGGATGCAGAACGGCACCGGGTTCACGCTCAGCATGGCGAACAGCAGCGCAACGCCGGTGAGCGCGCGCTCTCCGCCGGACAGCATCGCCAGGCGCTGCAGGCGCTTGCCCGGTGGTCGGACGACGATCTCGATCCCACCGGGTGCCTCCCCGTCCTCGCCCTCGCCCAGGCTGAGGGAGGCCGATCCCCCGGCGAACAGCAGCTGGCAGAATTCGTTGAAGCGCTCCGCGATCGCCTCGAAGGCGGCGTTGAAGCGCTCGCTGATGTCGCCATCCAGGCGTCCGATCAGCTCCTCCGTGGAGCCGATGGCTCCCGACAGGTCGGCATCCTGGGTGGTCAGGTCCTCCAGGCGCGCAGATAGCTCGCGATGCTCCTCCACGGCGAACGGATTGACGGAGCCGATCTGGGACAGCGTGCGGCGCACGCGGCGGAGCTCCTGGGCAAGCGCCTCCGCGTCGAGCGCGGCAATCTCGGCGGCCAGCGCGCCATCGACCTCCGGAGGCGATGGCTCAGCGTCTGCATCCGGGTCCGGCAGGGTATCCAGCGCCAGCTCGCGTTCGCGCGCCAGCGCCCCGAGCGCGTCCTCGTGGCGGGAGGCTTCGATGGCCGCCGCCTGCAGGGCGCGCTCCAGATCCACCAGCTGCGAGCCGGCGCCGGCCGCCTCACGCTCGAGCTCCATCACTGAGGCGCGTGCCTGGTCACGGGTCGCTTCGGCAGCTATGCGCTCGCCTGCGGCGCGCTCATCGGCCGATCGGGCGGCGGCAAGCTCCGCCTCCAGCGTTTCCTGCTCGCGGCGAACACGCTGGATGAGCGCCTGCTGCTCCTCGAGCGCTGCAGTCAGCTGGAGCCGGCGCGCCTCGCGCATGGCCAGGCCGCGCTGCGCCCGGAGCTGCCTCTCCTCGGCGGCCCGTGAAGCGGCCTGGGCGGCCTGCCAGGCATCCCGCGCCGCGTCGCGCTCCGCCGCGGCGTCCTCCCGGAGGCCCCGCAGGCGCTCCGCCTCCTGCCGCAGTGCGGCGTGCGCAGGCTGCTTGGACGCGGCAGCGTCCCGCGCCGGTTCGTCAACCGGTTCCGGCAGCTCGTCGAGCTCACTGCTGATTGCCGCCTCCCGTGCCGTCAAACGCGAGGCTCGCAGCTCGATCTCCGCGACGGCCTCGGCCGCCGCGCGCTCGCGCGCCTCGGCCTGCTCGCGACCATGTCGGGCGGCCTCGAGCCGGCGGCCCGCCGCACTGACATCGGCCATCGCCCGCCCGGCCGCCGCGGCCGCCTCTTCCTGTTCCGCCTCCGCGCCCGCCAGCTGCTCGGCCAGCTCGCGGCGCCTGGCGTGGCGGCGAGCCGCCTCGGAAACGCCGCGCTCGGCACGCCCCCGGATGACCAGCAAGCCACGTGCATCGGCCAGGTCGCCATCGGTCGTGACCGCCAGCCAGCCGTCCGGCAGTGCGTGCCAGCCAGCCAGCAGCCGCTCCACGTCGGGCGCCACCACGGTCCAGGCGAAGAGGGCGGGCGCCCCATTGCCACCCAGCCACTGCGACAGCGTCCGCTCCCCGCCCACCGCGGCCAGCGCTGCCTGCCTGATCTCATCCGCCGGCGCCTCATAGCCTCGCGGCCGCTGGGCGAGGAAACGCGCCGACCCCCCGGCGCCCTCGAGCCGTCCGGCAAGGTCCACGTCGCGCCACAGCAATGCCTGCTCGAGCTCGCCGCCAACGACCGCCTCGATGGCGGGCCATGCCTCTTCCGGCGCGTCCAGTCCATCCAGCAGGCCACGCCAGCCGGCCGCTGCCAGCACCGAGCCCAGCCGCCCGCCGCCCTCGGCCCGCTCCTGCAGCGCCTCCAGCTCGCCCCGCATGCCGCCCGCCTTCTCGGCGAGCTCCGACGCCCGGCGCCGCGCGGCGTCGGCCACCGGCTGCAACGCAACGATCTCGGACAGCGCGGCCTCATGCTCGTCGCGTGCCGCGACAGCAACTGAACGCGCCGACTCCGCGGCAGCTCGGGCGGGCTCCAGCTCCGCGGCGCTGCGCGCCACCTCTTCGAGCACCTCGGAACGCTCCGTCTCCAGCTGCTCACGGCGGGCCGCCGTGCGCGCGGCCACCTCTCCGGAGCGGGCCTGCTCTGCGATTGCGGCGGCCGAGCCCCGCCGCTCCTCGGCCAGCTTCTCCTCCGCGGCGACCAGCGCGGCGTCCAGCTCCTCGAGCGCCGTGCTCGCCGCTCGCCAGCGACGTTCGCCCTCCGCCGCGGCCGCCATCAGCCGTGCTGTATCGGCATCCGCGGCAACATCCTGGCTCCCACCGCCCGCCTCCAGCTCCGCAAGCTCGGACTCGGCGGCGGCAATTGCCGTCTCCAGCTCCGTGATCCGACGGGCGAGAGCCTCGGCGCGGCCCTCCAGGCGGATGAGG
>DATAOD010000157.1:0-2528 GCA_036265975.1 Candidatus Limnocylindria bacterium | reverse complement strand
AGGTGGTCGACGGCATCACGAGGACGCTCACCTGTCCGGTAGTGCGGCTCTAGCAGGGGCGTGGGGCACATTAGGGGCACAGACCGCCGGTATCCGCGGGTCAACGCGGATCGTCGTGGCAAGCATGGATCCTGGTAGATGGCCGGATGCGCTGCTGCGCTGCAGGTCCTGAGACAACCGTTTGGCGCTCTTAGGCAACGGTTGCCACGCTCAGAGCGTAAGTGATTCTGTGGCTACTGGCGGCCCTGCTCGGCTAGGGTGCCCGCCATGGCTACCAGCTTTGTCCTGGTCCACAGCCCCTCGGTTGGGCCGCGAACCTGGGAACCAGTCGCCTGCCGCCTGACCGAACTGGGCTGGGAGGCGGCCGTGCCGTCCCTGCTGGGCGTCGGGCAGCAAGGGCCGCCATTCTGGTCCCGGGTGGTCGACGCGGTGCGTGCGGGCCTGGACACCTCCGGCCAGAAGCAGGGAGTCGTGCTGGTCGCCCACAGCAACATCGGTCTGTTCATCCCGGTCATCGCCGCTGCCCTGCCAGGCCGGGTGCTCGGCTGGATCTTGGTGGACACGGCACTGCCACCCCTCCGGGACGGCGGCTGTCGCGCCCCCGGAGCTGCTGGCGCTGTTGCGGGGCAAGGCATCGGGAGGGCTGCTGCCGCGGTGGACCGACTGGTGGGATGAGGAGGAGGTGATGGCACTGTTCCCGGATCAGGCGATCCGCCAGGCGGTGACCGAGGAGCAGCCGAGGTTGCCGCTGTCCTACTACGAGGCGTCGGTGCCGGTGCCCGCCGGATGGGATGCCCAACCGTGTGCCTACCTGCTGTTTGGGCCGCCCTATGACGAGCTGGCCAGCGAGGCGCGGGGTCGGGGCTGGATCGTCGAGCAGCTGCCAGGCAGGCATCTGCACCAGCTGGTGGACCCTGATGGTGTCGCTCGGTCGCTGCTGGCCATCGCCGATCAGCTGGGGGTCACCAAGGCCTAATACTCCAGCCGCACTTGCTTGATGCGGTAGGTCCTGCCCGCCGGCGGAGATGGCTTGGCAGCCCCTCCGGCTGGTGGACGCTGGTGGCGCTGCCCGGTCGGCCGACCTTCCAGCGCCCGGCCAACCATCAACCCTAGGTCATGCATAGCAGCACATCGTTCAGGGTTGTCCAGCGGGGGTTTCTGGCAGCGCCTCGTTCCGAGGCTGGGCAGCGCAGGCAGCAGGGCATCGTTCCGGTCACGGCTTGAGGATGAAGGGAACCTCCATGCGCCACAGGTCCTCGCAGGTGGCGACGAGTCGCTCGCGGCGCACGTGCAGGGTGGCGGTGACGTAGCGATGGACCAGTGTCTCGGGCACTGGGAGCTTGACCCCGAGGATCTTGAGCAGCCGGTCGGAGCGGATCAGCCGGACGAAGTCGATCTGCCCCCGCCTGGGCAGGGCCGTGGGTGGCGTGAAGGTGGGGTCGAGCAGGCGCGGCGTCCACTGCCAGCGTGCCTCCCACTCGGCCGGGGTTGCACCATGCAGGGCCGAGTAGCGGTGGTGGGCGTTGTGGAAGTCCTCGAAGACCTGCGCCCGCCGGGCCAGGTGGTCCAGCCCGTGGAACTGCTCGGTGCGAAAGAAGCGCTTGTCGAACACGTCATTGAAGTGCTCGACGACACCGTTGCGCCACGGCTCGGCGAAGGGGATGAAGCGCACCCGGACCCCAAGGGCCAGACACAGCCGGACCGGCAGGGCCAGGACCCTGCCACGGCCCTGGAGGGTCTGGCCGTTGTCGAACTGGGCCACCTTGGGCACCCCCAGACGGCGCCACAGGCGCACCAGCCCCTCGGCCACCGCCCGCTCCTCTTTGCTCGCCAGGATCTCGATGCCGCAGCGTCGCCGGCCGACATCGACCGCGTTCAGCGCGTGGAAGGCGGTCGCCCCGGCCAGGTAGCGCGGACCGACCAGGTCGATCTCCTGGCGGGCACCTGGCTGCACCACCGCTCGCCCCGCCGGGTAGGGCGTCCCCTTGGGCACATAGCGACCACGGGCGCGGCGCTTGGCGACGCCCGCCCTGCGAAGGATGCGGTCGATCGTCCACACCGCCGGCGGCTCCAGGCCGAGCTTGGTGAGCTCCCAGGCGATGGCGGCCGCGCCAACCTGGGCCCAGGGGTCCTCCATCAGGCGCTGGCGCACCGCCAGGACCACCCGCTCCAGCTCGGCCGGGGTCCGGTTGGCCACGGTGGCCGGGGCGCGGGAACGGTCGGCGGCCCAGCCCGTCTCGCTCGGGTCGAAGCGGGCGACCCACTTGCGGACCCAGCGGTCACTTCGACCAAGATCGGCCGCTACCTTGGCCGTCGGCTGGCCGGCCAGCACCCGCGCCACCGCCTCCCGCCGCGCCCGCTCCTCCGCGCTCGCCATCCCATCCTCCCTCGCTCGGCGTCACCAGCGAGAGGATCGGGTGGCCAGGGCTGCCCGAGGTGGAACGATGTGCTGCCAGGGGAGTGGGGTGAACAGCGGAACGATGTCCTGCCATGTAGTACGGAACGATGTCCCGCCAGTTCTCACCTAG
>DATAOD010000156.1:0-2504 GCA_036265975.1 Candidatus Limnocylindria bacterium | reverse complement strand
GAACCCGCTGCGCTTCCGGCGCTGGCCCGGGGCGATCGGCGGATCTACTCATCGCGTGCCATGAGCGTCTCGGACCGCTGGTGCCTGATCTCGTACTCGATTCCGGAAAGCCAGCGACAGCTCCGGCACCAGCTACGGCGTCGGCTCTCCTGGATCGGCTGCGGCACCGTCTCGGCTGCCCTATGGATCTGCCCGGAGTACCTCACGAGCGAAGTCGAAGACATCCTCACCGAGCTTGGCGTCCGTGACACGGCCGTGATCTTCCTGGCCGGCGAAACCCGACTGAACGGTGGGCTCGAGCGCGCGGTGGCGCGGTGGTGGGACCTGTCGGCCATCGCGGCTCGACATGACGCGTTCCTGTCCGCGTACGGCAGCGTAGCGTCAGACGATATGACCCCCCGGGAGGCATTCGCTACCTGGATCGGGTGCCTAGATGCGTGGCGGGTCATTCCCTACGTGGATCCAGGGCTGCCGTCCGCGTGGCTACCGGCCGATTGGCCGGGGAACCGGAGCATTCCACTCTTCGCTGATCTCAGGGAACGGCTCGAGGATCTCAGCGGCCGCTACGTGCGGCACGTGACGTCCCAGCGACCAAAGGATCACTAGACTCCAGCGGTGCGAATCGTCTTTGGCGGCACTCCTGATGTCGCGATTCCCTCGCTGGATGCGCTGCTCGGTTCCCGCCACAAGCTGGCGGCCGTAGTCACCCGGCCGGATGCCCCAAGCGGCCGCGGCAAGAAGCTGGCCGCCAGCCCAGTCGCCCGGCGCGCCGCCGAGCTAGGCATCGAGGTCTTGAAGCCGCAGCGTCCTCGGGACGATGAGTTCGTCAGCCGGCTCACGCAGATCGCGCCCGACTGCTGCCCGGTGGTCGCCTATGGTGCGCTGCTGCCGCAGCGAGTCCTGGACATACCGCGGCACGGTTGGGTCAACCTGCACTTCTCCCTGCTGCCAGCCTGGCGCGGCGCGGCGCCGGTCCAGCACGCGATCTTGGCCGGCGATCAGATAACGGGTGCCACGACCTTCCGGATTGTGCTCGAGCTCGACGCTGGGCCAATCTTCGCCACGGTGACGGAACCGATCCGCTCCGACGACACTGCTGGTGACCTGTTGCACAGGCTCTCGCTGAGCGGTGCCCGGCTTCTGGTCGCCACCCTGGACGGGATCGAGGACGGCACCCTGACGCCCACGCCACAGCCCGAGACCGATGCCCAAGTGAGCTATGCATCCAAGATCAATGTCGAGGACGCTCGGATCGACTGGACCCGGCCTGCCGAGGTGCTGGACCGTCTGGTTCGTGCCTGTGCCCCGGCGCCGGGAGCCTGGACCACCTTCCGCGGTGAGCGCTTCAAGATCAACTCGGCACACATCTCGGACAATGCCTTGCCGCCTGGAGTGCTAGACATCACCAAACGATCCGTGCGAGTCGGCACCGGAACACGCGCGCTCCAGCTCGGCGAGGTACAGGCCCAAGGCAAGAAGCCCATGACCGCCGCCGACTGGGCACGCGGCGTCACGTTCGACACAGAGCCGAAATTCGGTGCCTGAGTGAGCGGTCCAGTCAGCGCCCGCAACCAGCGTCGTCGGGCAGATCGGCCTAGGCGGGCTGCTTTCGACGCCCTGCGTGCGGTGAATGCCGATGGGGGTTATGCCAACCTCGTGCTGCCGGCTCTGCTTCGCGAGCGCGGCCTCACCGGCCGCGATGCTGCATTCGCCACCGAACTGCTGGCCGGTACCTGTCGGTGGCAGGGCAGCTACGACGCGATCATTGGCGCGGCCGCTGGTCGACCGCTGGGCGAGTTCCAGCCAGCCGTGCAGGATCTGCTGCGCCTCGGGACACACCAGATCCTGTCCATGCGCGTGCCGACACATGCCGCGGTCGCCGCTTCGGTGGATCTGGCCGCGGTCACGGTTGGGGAGCGGGTCACGGGCCTGGTCAACGCGGTGCTGCGACGAGTTGCCGAAAGGAGTCTGGACGACTGGTTCGACCAGCTGTCTCAGGGGCTCGATGATCACGATGGGCTGGCGCTGCGGACGGCACACCCGCGCTGGATCGTCGACGCGTACGCGGAACTGCTGCCCCCTGCCGAGCTCGAGCAGGCGCTGACCGCCAACAATCTCAGTCCGCAGGTCTGCTTGGTCGTCCGGCCGGGCCTCGCCGAGGTGTCAGATCTGATACACGCGGGGGCGCAATCGAGTCCTTACTCGCCTTTCGGAGCTCGTTGGAGGCGTGACCCAGCCGACCTTCCACTCGTCCGCGACGGCAGAGCCGGAGTCCAAGACGAGGGCTCCCAACTGGTCACGTGGGCCCTCACCAGAACGGCTGCTCCGTCCGGATGGTGGCTCGACCTGTGTGCTGGACCGGGCGGCAAGGCCGCCCTGCTGGCCGGCCTGGCGCGTCTGGACGGCAGCCGCCTGCTGGCATCAGACCTGGCACCGCATCGGGCGAGGCTGGTTGCCGGCGCGGTTCGGGCGTATGCCGGGCACGGATCGGCTCCGACCATCGT
>DATAOD010000155.1:0-10124 GCA_036265975.1 Candidatus Limnocylindria bacterium | reverse complement strand
GAATGCAGGGCGGACAGCAGCCGCGGGAACGTGGATTCGAAGGCGTAGTACTGGCGCGCGTATTCCTGCAGCGCCTCGCGCGTCAGAGTCCCCTCACGCCACTTCGCATAGAAGGGGTGCTTCAGGAGATGGCGCTCGGCGATCAGGGCATCGACTCGCTCGAGCAGGGTGCGCTCACGCACGGTCATGGCGTTCATCGGCCTCCACAGCGGCTGGGCGGCTCCGTCTGGAACCGGTGTGCGCCAAGGATAACCAGCTGCCTGCCCGCTCGCCGAAGCAAGCGGATTGCGCGACCATGGAGCCGATGTGACTTCATCGCCACGCTCACCACGCCACGCCACGCCGGTGCTGCGGTGGTTCCGTTCCTGCGGGGCCTTAGGCCGGAGCAGCGCTAGGCCGGCTTCCACTCCTCAGAGTGGTCGCCCTCATCCTTGGCTCTGGTCCGCTCCCAGATATCGAGCGTCTCGGCCACCGAGCGACCGTTCTCATCGGCCGCGGCCTTGAGGTCCTCGTAGCGGATCTGGGTCGGTCCCATGTCCAGGTGAGCCTGCATACAGCCACATGTCAAACACATGCCCGGCCGATGGCTGCAAGTCAGGTGCCGCACGGCCCTGGAGACGCAGCCACGAGTGGAAGGACCGCTGCCACTGCCAACTGTTCGGGTCACCGGAACAGTTGCCGGCGTTGCGTTGGCTCTCTCCAACTGTTCGGATCATCGGAACAGTTGCGGTGAGCCGTTGCGGCATGCCATGCGAGCCGGGTACGGCTCGGCTGCCTACACTCAGGACATGGCAGCTGACCACGATCCCGGCCCGGACGCATCGGCTCAGCGGGGAGAGGCAGAGGCGGAGGCGCCGCGCCATCCGCTGCAGCTGGGCGAAGCCGTCGTTCGGGTGGGGACCGCCTCGTGGACTGATCCGACCATGACCGCGCCCGGCGTCTTCTACCCGCCGGACGCCACCAATGCCGAGGGGCGCCTGCGCTTCTACGCCGACCAGTTCCCGATCGTCGAGGTCGACGCCACCTACTACGCCCTGCCCACCCGGCAGATGGGCGAGCTCTGGCTCGAGCGCACGCCGCCAGAGTTCACGTTCGATATCAAAGCGCATGCGCTGATGACCGGGCAGCCATCGGAGGTTAAGCGGCTGCCGAAGGACATCCGCGAGGAGATGCCGATCGAGCTGGTGGACCGCAAGCGCATCTACGGCAAGGACCTGCCGGCCGAGCTATACGACGCCATCTGGGACACGTTCCTCGACGCGCTCAAGCCCCTTTATTCCGCGGGCAAGCTGGGCGCCGTGTTCCTGCAATACCCGCGCTGGTTCTACCCGTCGAACGAGTCGCGCGACGCGATCGTCGACGCGCGGCGGCGGCTGGGGGACGTGCCGCTGGCGGTCGAGTTCCGTAGCGGCACCTGGTTCAACGAGAAGAACGCCGATCGCACGCTGCGCTTCCTGGAGAAGTACCAGATCCCGTTCGTGATGGTCGACGAGCCGCAGACCAAGACGGCATTGCCGCCGATCTTTGCCGTCACTTCGCCGGAGCTGGCCGTGGTGCGCTTCCATGGCCGCCGCAAGGAAACCTGGGAGGCGAAGAACATCCCGGTCGTCGAGCGGTTCCGCTACCTGTACGACACCGATGAGCTGGGCGAATGGGTGCCACGCGTCCGCCAGGCCGCCGATGCCGCCCGCAACGTGCACGTGCTGATGAACAACTGCTACGCGAACTACGGCACCACCAACGCGCGCGAGCTGGCTGCCCTGCTCAGCGATGAGGCCGACGCGCGGCCGGCCTCCGGATAGCCCTTACAGGTTCAGGAGTCGGCTGAAGAAGGACCGATAGCGCTGGAAGGCCACGCGCAGATCCTCGGTCGAGGCCTCGCCGCCCTCGTTCCACTGCTTCTCCAGGCCGTTGCGCTCGTTGGCGAACTCCTCCGCGACGCGCTTCATGACCTCGGCCACCAGGGCATCAGCCGTGGCAACCGCTGATCGCGGGTCGTCGACGAAGTCGGCCTGGGTCTCCTGCCACCTGCCCCGATACTCCTCCGCCGCGTCGGCCGACATGACAGGCGTCCGCTCGGCATCAGCGGTTTCGGCCTGCGCCGGGCTGGCCTGGGCCGATGTGTCGCGCGACTGGATGCCAACCGGAGCTTCGCTCTTTGCGCGCTCGTCCGTCGACCCCACGGTCTGCTGAGGCTGCGCCGTTTCCTGCTGCTGCCGGTCCCCCGCGGACGCCAGGTCGGCCGTCGAGACACGCGAATCCTGGCTCGTTGAATCCGAGGGCGGCGAGTCGGTGCCCGCCAGCCGGTCCACCGCTTCCTGCTGCTCCTGCGTCATCTGCTCATCGCTCATGATGCTGCTCCTGTCGTTGCCGGCTCCCTGCTGTCGACCTCCAGGAGGTCATCGAAGACCGCGCGGTAGTGGACCATCGCCTGGCGGAGCTCTTCCGTCTCCACGCCGCCCGCCGCGTGGCGTTCGGCAATGTCGTGCGCCTGGCGGTACTCGTCCACGACGTGCGCGTGCTTGACCGACACGTCGGCCACGCGCTGGTCGAAGTCGGCATCCGTGTCGAAGCCGCGTTCCCGCATGACCTCCTCGACCAGCCGATCGGCGAGCGAGATGGCTCCCGAGGGGTCATCCACGAACCGCGCCTGGACGGTGCGCCACTCCTGCGCGTACCTGTCACGCTGCTCGGCCGAGAGCGGGCGGATCTCCATCTGCTCGACCCGTTGCTGGCGAGCCTGCAGCTCGTTCTCGGCAGCGGTCCGGTCGCCGGTCTCCTCGACCGTGCGCTGGTACTCGGGGCCGAAGCGGCCACTGAGCTCCTGCGTGCGCCGGTTGCGCGACCATGCGTACAACCCCACCCCAATGGCCGCGAGCACGACCACAAGAATGAGGACGATCATCCATAGCTCCATGAGGAGCCTCCTTTGCTCAATCCGACGCCCCGGCTGAATGCAGGGGTCATGCCACGTCGGCGGATCAGCTGAAGAGCGCGGCCAGCACCGACCAGATCACCCAGATGAGCAGCGCGGCGACAGTCACCACCACGACCAGCAGCCCGATGAAGAAGCCCCATTGCCCCCTCGTCGACGATCCCGGGTCGTCGGCGTAGCGGCGCAGCAGGACAACGTTGCGGGCGTTCGACTTGTACCAGAGGTCGAAGGCGTCACCCAGGATGGGCACGGAGCCGATGACGAAATCAAGCGCCACGTTGGTGAGCATCCTGGCCACCACGACATTCGGCAGGCGCCGCTGCGCGGCGCGCGCCACGATCAGCAGGCCGAGGCCGCCCGACAGCAGGTCGCCGAGGCCGGGCACCAGGCCGATGATCGCGTCGATGCCGATTCGCCTTCCCGTGCCGGGCACCGGGATCGAGTTGTCGAGCAGCCACGCAATGAGCTCCACGTCCGTGCCCGCGCGGGCGGCGGGACCAGGTGCGGCTCTGGCAGCGGAGCGGTACGAGGTACGGACCATGGGGCGCATCGGTACCAAGAGTCGTGCCATGCATGGCGCGAGAATTGCGGTATGCAGGCGCTTGCCAACTCATAGAGGATTTCTCACGCCATGACGTTCCGGCGCAGCGCGCGACTCAATCCCGGGCAGGTTCGCGACCTTCGCGGTGGTGGCGGCGGCCTCGCCCTCGGCGGCGGGCTGGGAGGCGTGATCCTGCTGGTCGCCGTCATGCTGCTCGGCGGCAACCCTTCGGATGTGTCGAGCATCCTCAACAACGTCACCGTCGGGAACGGGGCCCAGTCCAGCGACCTCGAGCAGGAATGCAAGACCGGCCAGGACGCCAACCAGCGTGAGGACTGCCGCATCGTCGGCTTCGTGAACTCCATCCAGGAGTACTGGAAGTCCCGGCTGCAGGGCGATTACACCCTGGCGCCCACCACGTTCTTCACCGGATCGGTGAGCACCGGCTGTGGCCAGGCGACCAGCTCCGTGGGCCCCTTCTACTGCCCGCCGGACAAGCAGGTCTATATCGACCTTGGCTTCTTCGACCAGCTGCAGTCGCAGTTCGGCGCCGAGGGTGGGCCGCTGGCGGAGGGCTACGTGCTGGCCCACGAATACGGTCACCACATCCAGGACCTGCTGGGCGTCTTCGACCAGGGCCAGGGTGGCACCGGCGCCGGTTCCCGATCCGTCCGGATCGAGCTTCAGGCCGATTGCTACGCCGGCGTGTGGGCCAACCACGCGCAGGAGACGATCCTGGAGCCGATCACGCAGGACCAGATCGGCCAGGCCATCGACGCGGCGCAGGCGGTCGGCGACGATCGCATCCAGGAGCAGACCCAGGGACAAGTGGACAAGGAGACCTGGACGCACGGGTCGTCCGAGCAGCGCAAGCGCTGGTTCCAGACCGGTTGGCAGAGCGGCGACCCGAACCAGTGCGACACCTTCAACGCGACCAACCTCTGATCACGGCACGGCATATGCATTTCGCGGCCACCCATGAACGTGAGGCTCAGTCACGGGGTTGACCCGACCATCGTCGCCGTGGCCCGACGGCGCCAGGAGGAATCCTGGCGGCAGATCGCGCGAATGCGGGGCGGCCGGCACGAGGCGCGACGTCAGGCGGTGCTGGACTCGGTACGCTCCCGCCATGTGCCAGGCGAGAAGCCACGCCACACGCTGATGGGACGGCTGTTCGGCCACTGACCGGCTCCGGCATCGCGCTGGGCGCCTGGACTCCGGGAAGCCCACGCAGCGCCGAGGCGATGGAGGCGTTCACAGCCCTCTCCGGGCGTTCTCCGGCGGTCGTCCACTGGTTCGAGCGCTGGGATCGGCAGGATCCATTCGATCCCGTACTGGTGGCCCGGTGCTGGGACATGGGTGCGGCACCCATGATCAGTTGGGAGCCCTGGCAGGGCCTTGAGCCGATCACGTCCGGCGTCCACGACGTGTACCTGGCCGACTATGCAGGCGCCGCGGCGGCCCACGGTCAGCCGGTATTCCTGCGCTTCGCGCACGAGATGAATTTGCCGCCCATTCCCTGGCATGCCCCGCCCGGCGTGTTCCTCGCCGCCTGGGAGCGTGTCCGCGGCTTCTTTCATGAAGCTGGCGCGAGCAACGTTCGGTTCGTATGGAGTCCGTACGTCGACGGCCGCGGCATCGCCCGGTTGTCGCCGTACTTCCCCGGCCGCGACAAGGTTGAGTGGCTGGGCCTGGATGGATACAACTGGGGCCGTCGTGGCTGGTGGCAGCGCGCGGCAGGCTTCGATCGGCTTTTTGGACCCAGCCTGCGTGCGCTCGAAGGCCTGATGCCCGATGCCCCGGTGATGCTGTCCGAGATCGGCTGCGCCCAGTTCGGCGCCAAGGCGGCCTGGATGCGCAAGGCGCTGCTGGACGCCGTCCCGAACCGCTACCCGCAGGTCAGGGCCGTGGTCTGGTTCAACGAGCATCGGCGCGAGCATGCCGATTGGCGGGTTGATTCCTCGCCTGAGGCGCTGACCGCCTGGCGGGAGATCGGCAGGGACCCGCGCTACGGGTTGGAGGGTGAGGAGGTGGTCCGCATCGGCGGCTGAGGCTCGGCCGGAGCCTGTCGATTTTGGGAGCCTTCAAGCGTCGGATGTGGTGAAGGGCGCCGAGCGCGCCACCCACTCACCGCGGAGGCAACGAACCATGGGTAACAAGATCATCCACGTCGAGGTGACCGGCAAGGACGGGCCGGCGCTGCAGAAGTTCTACAGCGACGTCTTCGGCTGGAGCCTGGACACCAACAACCCCGGCGGCTACGGCATGCTGCGCCAGGACGAACTGACCGCTGGCTTTGGTCCCGCGCAGGATGGCGGCGCCGGCCTGGTTACCTTCTACGTCGACGCCGAGGATCCGCAGGGGACCTTGCAGCGTGTCGAGGCGGCCGGCGGCAAGGTCATCATGCCGCTCACCGAGGTGGCGCCGGAGACCACCATCGCGCTGTTCGCCGATCCGGAGGGCCACGTCGTCGGCCTCATGTAGGCCGCCGCGCGGCAAGGAGGGCCGGTCCGAGCGCGGGCCGGCTCTATCTCCCTGGAATCGGCCCCTGGCGCAGGCCGATCACGTTGCCGGACGGATCGCGCATCCATGCTCCGCGAGCCGGCCCGATCTGCGCCACGCCGTTCTCCGTCTTGGGCTGCTCGTACTCCTCGAACACGACGCCGCGTGATCGCAGCGCCGCCATCTCCGCGTCCAGGTCGGTGACCTCGAAATGTCCCGCCGTCTGCCCCGCGTTCGGTTGGCCGCGGCGGACGGAGACCTGCGAGCCGTCACCCGCTCCGAAGCGCAGCGCGAAGGGCGTCTCGTCCAGGAGCGCCAATCCCAGCTGCTCCCCGTAGAAGCGCCGCGCCTCGTCGAGATCCGCGACGGCGATGGTCGTGACCAACAGCGACTCGCTCAACATCCCTTTCCAGCCTCGCCTGCCACCATTCGGCGTGCAGTATCGCGCTCCACGGACCGCTCCATCGGCTGCGCTACACTCACCGCTCTTCACTCCCTTCACCCGCCCAGGAGCCCACACGATGCGCATGCCGCCACGAGCCGCCAGCCTGACCGCCACGACCGCCATTGCCGTGCTGCTCATGGCCTGTACAGCGGCGGCATCGGTGCCCGCCACGCCATCGGCCAACGGCAGCGCATCGGTCGCGGCTTCCGCCAGCCAGGCCGCGGCCTGCACTCCGGACACGCTGCAGACCAAGCAGGCAGGCGTGTTCACGGTCGGGACCGACAACCCTGCCTTCCCGCCGTACTTCGCCGAGCCGAAGAAGAATGAGACGGCGACCGATCCGTGGGAGTTCGCCGATCCGACCAACGGCCGCGGCTTCGAAAGCGCGGTCGCGTACGCGCTGGCGACGCAGCTCGGCTACAGCAGCGGACAGGTGTCCTGGATCGCGGTGCCGTTCAACAACTCGTTCGCACCCGGGCCAAAGGACTTCGACGTCTACCTGGCGCAGGTCTCGTTCACCGAGGAACGCACCAAGGCGGCGGACCTGAGCGAGGGGTACCTGTTCAACAACCAGGCGCTCGTCGCGCTGAAGGGCACCCCGCTCGCCGACGCTCGGACCGTGGCCGAGGTGGCCAGCGCGCGCCTGGGCGCGGCCGCCAACACGACCAGCCTGTCCTACATCCAGGATCGGATCCAGCCATCCCAGGAGCCGCGCGTCTACGACGACAACACCGGCGCCGTGAACGGCCTGACCAACGGACAGGTGGACGGCATCCTGGTCGACCTGCCGACGGCCAAGTACCTGGTCAACGTGGAGCTGGACAACGCCGTGGTCGTGGGTCAGTTCGCGTCAAACCCGGACGAGCAGGAGCACTTCAGCTTCGTGCTGGAGAAGGACAGCCCGCTCACCGACTGCGTGAACCAGGCGCTGGTTGCCATGCGCGACGACGGGACGCTGGATTCGCTGCGCGACGAGTGGCTGGCCGACTACCTCGACGCCCCGACCATCACCGAATAGCGAACCCGGGTCCTTGAGCGGACCGCTCGACCTGCTCTCCGAGCGCCTGCCCCCGAGCCCAGGCCCCCGGGGCAGTGGCCCCGGGGAGTGGCGCGCCAGGCTGCAGTCGCTGGCCATAGCCGCGATCTCGACGGCAGTGGTGCTGGGCCTGATGGTCTGGGTCGTTGTCAACGCGCCCGGCTGGGATCGGGTGCGTGAGTCGTTCCTGGATGGCGAGAACTTCGTGGCGTCGGCACCGAAGATCATCATCAAGTTCGGCACGAACATCGCCCTGTTCCTGATCGCCGAGGTGCTGATCCTGGGCCTGGCCCTGGTGCTGGCCGTCCTGCGCAGCCTGCCGGGGCCGGTGCTCTTCCCGCTGCGCCTGCTGGCCACCGTCTACGTGGACGTCTTTCGGGCGCTGCCCGGCGTGCTGGTGATCTACGTCCTGGGCTTTGGCATCCCCGGCTTGCGGCTGCCGGGCGTCCCAATCGACCCGTTCTTCTGGGGCGTGGTCGCCCTCACGCTCCTCTACTCGGCGTACGTGTCGGAGGTGTATCGGGCCGGCATCGAGTCGGTCCATCCCTCGCAAGCGGCCGCGGCACGGTCGCTCGGCCTGTCCCAGCTCCAGGCGCTGCGCTACGTCGTGCTGCCGCAGGCGGTGCGTCGCGTGATTCCGCCGTTGCTCAACGACTTCATCGGCCTGCAGAAGGACACCGTGCTGGTCTCGTTCATCGGCGTGGTCGAGATCTTTCGCCAGACCCAGATCCGGCAGCAGGCAACGTTCAACTTCACCCCGTTCCTGGTCACGGCCCTCGTGTTCCTGGCGGTGACCATCCCGCTGGCCCGCTTCACCGATTGGCTGGTCGCCCGCGAGCGGGATCGGCGCTACGCCGCCGCCGTGACCGCCCGTGCACCGGCTTCCCGACGCGGACGGCTGCTGGGCTTTGGCCGATGAACGACACGGCCCTGCAGGTCGAGGGTCTATGGAAGTCGTTCGGGGCGCTGGAGGTGCTGCGCGGCATTGACCTGACACTGGCCGAGCACGAGGTGGTGGCCATCATCGGCGCATCGGGGTCGGGCAAGTCCACCCTGCTGCGCTGCATCAACCTGACCGAGCCCATCGACTCGGGGCGGGTGCTGGTCAAGGGCGAGGAGATAACGGCCCCCGGCGTCGAGGTCGACCGCATTCGTCGGCGGATCGGGATCGTGTTCCAGGCCTTCAACCTGTTCCCGCACATGTCCGTCCTGCAAAACGTCACGCTTGCCCCGCGCAAGGTGCTCCACCTCTCCCCCGCCCAGGCCGACGCGCGCGCAACCCAGCTGCTCGAGCGATTCGGCCTGGCGGACAAGCGGGACGACTACCCCGACCGGCTGTCCGGGGGTCAGCAGCAGCGCGTGGCCATCGTGCGGGCGCTGGCCATGCAGCCGGACCTGCTGCTGCTGGACGAGGTCACCTCGGCGCTCGACCCCGAACTGGTGGCCGAAGTGCTCAACGTCATTCGGGAGCTGGCGGAGGGCGGCATGACGATGATCCTGGCCACGCACGAGATGGGCTTCGCTCGGGACATCGCCTCGAGGGTCGTGTTCCTGGACGAGGGTCGCATCCTGGAGCAGGGCCCGCCGGACCAGATCTTCACCGCCCCGCGCGAGCCGCGGACGCGCGAGTTCCTGCAGCGCATCATCGACGCTGGCCGGCTCTAGCCCTCTCGGCGCTTCAGGACCCAGACCTGCTCGCGCCCGTAGGCTGCCGGCCCGCCGTTGAAATCCCCGTATTCGGCCACGACCTCGAATCCAGTGAGCTCGAATAGGAGCCGCATCTCACTCCTCAAGGACCAGCGCAGCGTCAGGCGCTCCGTATCTGTCCGAAGCACGTTGCCGGACCCATCGAGCTCGCTGGTCGTCCAATCCTCCACGATCAGCTGGCGAACAGGATCGGGATGGCGGGCGGCGACCCTCCAGGTGACGCGGTTCCCGCTGGTCGGATGGACGCCCTCGAGGACTCGCGGCGCATCGTCCGGCCGGGGCACGACCAGATCAAGCAGAGGATCGAACAGGTCCAGCACCAGCCGCCCGTTTGGGTGCAGATGCGAGCGCAGCGCAGCCAGGGCCTGGCGTTGCGTCTCGGCCGTCAGCATGAATTGGAAGACCCGGGACGGCGTAATGATCAGGCTGAACTCCCGACCAAGGTCGAGGGTTCTCATGTCCGCCTGGCTAAACGTGAGACGGTTGGCTACCTCAGCAGGCAACATCTCTCGTCGTCGCTCCGCGAGCTGCAGGATCGGCGCAGACAGGTCCACGCCCAGGACCTCGTAGCCGTCGGACGCAAGGACGACCGCCACACGTCCCGTGCCGCACCCCACGTCGAGGATCGGCCCCCCGATCTCACCCGCCATGCGGCGGTAGAAGTCGATGTCGCCCTCGACCGAGCTGCCTGGAATGACGGCCGCCGCGAGCGCGTCGTAGCTCTCGGTGCCCAGGCTGTCGGCCTCGTACACGGCAGGCGGCTGGCGCATGTCATCCACCTGTGCAACCTAGGTGGCGACGCTGATCGACGTCAAGATCTACGCCCGAGGGCTATCCTCATAGCCGCTCGCCGGCAGAACGACCAGCTCCCGACGACGACGCAACCGAGCAGGCCGCTCCATCGGCCCGGGAGACCACCACATGACTTCGGTGTCGGACGGCCTTGCCATAGAGGCCC
>DATAOD010000154.1:0-12325 GCA_036265975.1 Candidatus Limnocylindria bacterium | reverse complement strand
CAGGGCACCGTCACCACCGCCAACGTGGTCAAGGCGCTGCCGCGCCTGGACGAGGCGGGCATCAACGTGCGGATCGTGGCGGCCATCAGCCCGCAGCTGTTCGCGATGCAGGACACGGCCTACCGCGACCGCATCCGGTCGGAGGGCGATCGCTGGGACGGCATGGCCATCACCAACCGTGCCTTCAAGCTCATGCGCGACTGGGTCGACGGTCCGCTGGCGCAGGAGTACTCGCTGTCGAGCGACTGGGACAACCGCTGGCGAACGGGCGGCACGGTGGACGAGGTCATGGACGAGGCGCACCTGGGCCCCGACCACGTGTTCGAGGCGATCCGTCGCTACGCCGCTGAGGCCGATGAGCGCCGGGCGCGGCTGCGTGACCTGGTGGCAGGCATCGGCCGCGAACCCGACGCCTGAGCTGAACTGCCGTGCCGGAGATGCGCACCCAGCCATATCGGCACGAGCCACCGCGCCGGCCGCCGAATCTCCCGCGCCGCACCGAGCCGCCACCTGAGCGCCAGGCCCCGCCCGACCTGCGCTACCTGGTCTACGCCGGCGTCATCCTGGCGGCGGTGTTCGTCGCACTGGCTGCGCCGTACCTGCTGGCGTACGTGCTGCAGGTCATCAACGGCGGCTGAGACGCATCGGCTCAGATACGGGCGGTCTTGATCAGGACGGTGCCGTTCTGGACGAGCACCTCGGGCTTCACCAGGTCCGGCAGGTCGATGGGATACGCCTGCTCGTCGCCCTTGTAGGCGCCGTTCTGCCGCCACTGGGCGCGTCCGTTGGCGAGCTTGCCCTGCAGGTCAAAGCTGGCGCCGTGGCATGGGCAGCGGAAGTCCTGCATCTCTTCGCGGAAGTGCAGCGTGCAGCCCATGTGGGTGCAGACCGAGCTGAACGCGCGGATCCGGCCACGGTCATTCACCACGAAGCCGTTGAAGGCGCCGGTATTGAAGCGGATGGTGCCGCCCTCGGGAATGTCCTCCAGCTGAGCGACCGGCACCCATTCGAAGTCGGCGCCGGGCACCAGGCCGGTGCCGTCGTCCCAGATCAGCCCCTCTTCGGCGCGGACCGGCCGCACGATGGTGATCGCCGCCGCACCGGCGGCCACGCCCGCCAAGCCGGTGGCGGCCGCGGCCAGCAACTGCCGGCGCGTGACGCGCACTCTGCCCGAGCCGCGATTCGCGGCCGGGGTGATGCCGGGCCGGACGGGCAGCGGCTCCTGCACCGCGGCGATGCCCTGGTCCGCCTGGCGCATCCGCATGCGCAGCTGCTCCACGAAGGCTGGATCGGGCGCGGCGAGCTCCGGGTCCGCGGCAGCCGACAGCTCGGCCGCCAGGCGGGCCATCTCCGCCTCGTCGCGATCGCCGATATCGTCGGGCGAGGGGCGGCCGCCGGCGAGCAGCGCGTCCAGGTAGCGCTCGAAGCGCTCGGCGCGCGGCTCCAGCTGGACGTCGTCCGGCTCAGCCATCGAAGTCACCCAGCAGCGCGGCCTTTCGCAGTGCCCTGTACTGCAGGATCTTGGCGTTGCCGTGGCTGATGCCCATCTGCTTGGCGGTCTCCGCCACGGACAGTCGCTGCAGGAAGCGCAGCTCCAGCACGCGCGCATAGCGAGCGGGCAGCTGGTCCAGCACCTTGCGCACGCGCTGCGTGGCGGCCAGGCCTTCCGCCGGGCGCTCGCGCGTCTCGCCGGGCTGCACCGGCTCCCAGCCGGGCGCAACCTGGTCGGCGCCGATGACCGGCAGGCGGTAGAACGCGCGCCAGTAGTCGCTGATCGCGTTCTGGCTGACACGGTATAGCCAGCTGACGATCTGCCCACGGTCACGGCTGGTGTCGAGCTGCTCGACCGCTCGCATGAACACTTGTGCCGTCAGATCCTCCGCGTCCGGCCTGTTCCCCACGCGCGCATAGATGAACCGATAGATCGACACGACCTGCTCGTCGTAGATCTCCTCGAAGCGGCCGGGCTCTGCTGCGGGACGGTCAGGAACGGCCATTTTCAGCGTCTACGGGCACGGTTACGCCCGCGGCCTAGGCCTCGACCCTGTGACGCAGCGGAGCCAGCAGCGCGGCGACCTCTTCCAGGAAGCGCGCATCGGTCTCGTCGTAGGCGCCGATGTCGGAGCCATCGATGTCGATTTCGCCGATGACCTGGCCGTCCGCGAAGATCGGCACCACGATCTCGGAGCGCGTGGTGCTGAAACAGGCGAGGTAGCGCGGGTCGGCGTCGACATCGGCCACGATCTCGGTGTGCCCGGAGGTGGCGGCCGCGCCGCAGATGCCGGTCCCGATGGGAATGCGAACGTGCTCGGTCGCTTCGGGCCCGATCCACGGGCCAAGCACGAGCTCCTGGGCTTCGGTGTCGACCCAGTAGATCCCGATCCAGTCGTAATGGGCGAAGCGGTCGTGCAGCGCTTCCACGGCTCGCTGGGCGGCTGCCTCTGGGCCCGGCGCCTCAGCGACGATGGTGCGAATGACATTCAGGGCGTCGCCGTGCTCGACCGGGCGCTCCTCGGCGACGGGGTGGCTCACTGCTGGGACGCCCAGCGATCGGCCCAGCGATCGATCCCGCCGATGGCGCGCCGCAGGTCGCTGCCCTTCTGGGTGAGCGAGTACTCGACCCAGGGCGGCGTCTCCGACACGGCGCGGCGGTCGATGAGGCCCTCGTCCTCCAGCAGCTTCAGGCGCTGCGACAGGGTGGCCGAGTTCGCGCCGCCCAGGGCATCCTGCAGCTCGCAGAAGCGCTGCGTGCGGATGCCCAGCTCCCGGACGATGCGCAGCACCCACTTCTGGCCCAGGATGGTCAGTGCCGCCGTTGCGGCGCATTCGGCCCGCTGCGCGGCTGCTCGCCGCTCGGCGCGCGAGCGGAGATGCGGTCCGGAAGAGGGGGAATGGAGCCCGGCGTCCATCAGGCGGCGGACGATAGCACCGGCCTATGGGGGCTGCAACCGACGCCGCCTGCCGCGGAATCCGACCGGCCGCGAGCTGGAAAGGGATTGGGCGCCACCGGCCGCCCCGTCCAGGCTGCGCGATGTACGCCCAACCGGTAGATACGCCGCGGAGTAACACGATGGATCTGCAATTTGACGGCATGCCGGGCTGGTCGCACACTCTGGCCCACCCACGACCGTCAGCTCCGCGCGACGAGTATGCCGCAGACCACCATCTACGCCGCTCCCCGCATTGGCGAGCAGACTCCTCCGGCGGTCGCCACCCATGAGCTGGCGCGCCTGTTCGGACGGAGTGCTGCGCTGGCTGGTGTCTCGCTGTCCGTGGAACGCGGCGCGGTGGTCGCCTTGCTTGGTCCCAACGGCGCGGGGAAGACCACGCTGCTGCGCATCGTGGCCACCGCCTTGCGGCCGTCCTTCGGCAGCGCGGAAGTGGATGGCATCGACGTGGCCCGGCGGCCGGACCTGGTGCGCGGACGCATCGGCTACCTGTCGCATGCGACCGGGCTGTACGACGACCTGACCGCCGCTGAGAACCTCCGCTTCGCCGCCTCCATGCTTGGCCTGCCCGATGGAGCTGCCTCAGTCGACCGCGCGCTGGGCGAGGTAGGCTTGACCGTGGACGCTCGGCGTCGCGTTCGCGGGTTCTCGGCGGGCATGCGCCACCGCCTGGCGCTCGCCCGTCTGCTGCTGGCGCGCCTCGAGCTGGTTCTGCTGGACGAGCCACACGCGACGCTGGACGCGGACGGCATGCTGCTGGTTGATGACGTCATCGGCCGCTGGAAGGCCGCCGGCAGCACCGTCCTGATCGCTTCGCACCAGGCAGACCGCGTGAGCCGCCTGGCCGATGGCTGGGCACGCCTGGACAACGGCCTGCTGTCCGAAATCGGCGGCAACGGGGTGACCGCCCTTGAGTCGGCCCGCGTCGGCCAGCCGGCGATGGCCGGAGCATGACCGGCCTGCGGGCCGATGCGGCCATCGCCCTGGCGATCGCGCGCAAGGACGCGCTGGCCGAGCTGCGCGGTCGCCAGATCGCCGGATCGACGCTGTTCTTCGCCACGCTGGTGCTGCTGCTGTTCGGCTTCGCGCTGGGCCCTGATGCCCGCCGACTGGCCGAGGCAGCGCCCGGGCTGCTGTGGCTGGCCATCGTGTTCGGGTCGCTGCTGGTCGTGGCCCGGCTGCATCAGCAGGAGGCGGAGGACGACGCCCTGGAGGTGCTGGTCCGCTACCCGGTCGAGCGTCACGCCATCTACCTCGGCAAGCTGCTGGCGGGGATCGGCGCGGTGGGCGTCCTGGGCGCGGTGCTGCTGCCCGTGGTCGGTATCCTCTACGGCATCCCGCTGCTGCCGGCCTGGCCGGCCCTGGTCGCCACCCTCGTGCTGGGGACCATCGGCCTGGCGGCAGTTGGAACCTTCTATGCCGGCGTGACCGTCCGGATGCAGGCACGCGAGGTCATGCTGCCACTGCTGATGCTGCCAATCGTGGCGCCGTTGCTGCTGGCGTGCGTGAAGGCAACGGCAGCCGCGGTTTCCGGCAATCCGCTGGGTGACCTGGCAGCCTGGGTCCAGCTGCTGGTGGTGTTCGACGTGGTGATGGTCGTCGCCGGCGCGGCGACCTACGGCCACCTGCTGGAGGAGTGATGGCGACACGAGTGCTGGGCGTGGTGGCGTTGATCGCGGTGGTGGCCGCATCGTTGAACGCTCTGTTCGGGGTGCCGGCCGACGTCAACCAGGGCGACGCCCAGCGAATCATGTACGTCCACGTCCCGTCCGCCTGGCTCGGCTACCTGTCCTTCGGCGTGACGGCCCTGGCGGGCATTGGCTACCTCTGGAAGCGAGACCTGCGGCTTGATGCCGTAGCAGTGGCCGGCGCCGAGATCGGCGTGATGTTCACCGCCTTCGCCATCTGGGGCGGCATGATGTGGGGCCGTCCGGTGTGGGGCGTGTTCTGGCAATGGGAGGACCCGCGCCTGACCACCACCGCCCTGCTGCTCGCGCTGTACCTGGGATACCTGCTCTTCCGGCGCTTGACCGATGAGCCCCACCGTCGCGCGACGCGCGCCGCGGTGGTGGGCATCATCGCGGCGGTCGACATCCCCATCGTGCACTTCAGCGTGGAGTGGTGGCGGGGATTGCACCAGGGTCCGACCATCGGCTCACCCGACAAGGTGCTGCATCCGTCTGCCCCGGGACTGTTCGTGCTGGCGCTGGTCAGCATGGTCATTGCCTTCACCCTGGCCTGGGGGTGGCTCATGCTTCGCCGCTACCAGCTGGCGCGCATCGAGTGGCAGATGGAGGAGCACGGCCGGCTCGGCCGGCTGAGCGCCGCTCGTCGGGCTGCCCAGGCGGCCGCGATGCCGCCACCCGACGGCGCGGCGGAGGGCGTCTGATGCAGAACCTGGGCTTCATCATCGCCGGCTACGGCGTGATCCTGGGCGGCATGCTGCTGTACGCCGTGCTGCTGTTGCGCCGCCTTTCCGCGGCGCGTCGAGCGTCGCTCGAGATTCGCCGACAGGCCGATACCGCAACGCCGCCGTCCGACCCGCCCGCATGACGGCCGAGGAGGTGCCCGAGCCCCGCCGCCGGCGGTGGGGCGTGCTGCTCGGCGTCGTCATCGTTGCCCTGGCGCTCGGCTGGCTGGCGTTCAGCGGCATCGGCAGCGCGCTGGTCTACTACAAGACGCCTTCCGAGCTGAAGGCGCTGGGCGAATCGGGCATCGGGGTCCCGTTGCGCATGGGCGGCCTGGTCAAGCCGGACACGCTGTCATGCCAGGGCGGCCGAACCACCTTCACGGTGACCGACGGGCACACGGAGGTCCCGGTCGTGAATGCCGCCGACGCCGGCGAGCTCCTCTGCCCGCGCGAGGGCGTGGGGGTCGTGGTGGAGGGCAAGCTGGGCACGCTGGGAACGTTCGAGGCCAGCCAGATCGTCATCAAGCACGACGAGAACTACGTGGCGCCGAGCCAGGGCGCCATCCCGTCGCAGGTCATCGACCCCGGTACATGATCCCCAGCCTCGGCCACGCGTCGGTCCTTGTCGGGCTGGCTGCCACCCTGTTCGCCGGCGGTGCCTTCGCGCTGGGCGCGCGGCGCAGCGACGCCACGCTGGTGCTGGTCGGCCGCCGCGCGATGTACGCCGCCTTCGGCCTGGCGCTGGCGGGCAGCCTGGCGATGATCACGCTGCTGCTGACCCATGACTTCAGCGTGCTGTACGTGGTCCGCAACAACGCGACCACCACGCCGCCGTTCTACTCGGTCATCAGCCTGTGGGCCGCGCTGCAGGGCTCGATCCTGTTCTGGACCCTGCTGGCCACCGGCTGGGCGGCGCTGGTCCTCTATCGCTTCCGCGACCGCGCTCCGCTGCTCATGCCGTGGGTCGGGCTGACGCTGGCCCTGGGCGCGGCCTTCTTCTTCGCGGTCATGACCTGGCCGGGCGACCCGTTCCTGCGCATCTCGCCGGTCGCATCGGAGGGCACCGGACCCAATGCGCTGCTGCAGAACCATCCGTTCATGGGCCTGCACCCACCATTGCTGTACCTCGGCTACACGGGATTGGCCGTGCCGTTCGCCTTCGGCGTGGCCGCCCTGGTGACGGGCCGCACCGACGAGGAGTGGCTGGGCATCGTGCGGCGCTGGACGCTGGTGCCGTGGATATTCCTGACCGCCGGCATCGTGGCGGGCGCCTGGTGGAGCTACGAGGTGCTGGGTTGGGGCGGCTACTGGGCGTGGGACCCGGTCGAGAATGCCGCGCTGCTGCCGTGGCTGACAGCCACGGCCTTCATCCACTCCAGCATGGTGGCGGAGCGGCGTGGCACGTTGCGCGTGTGGAGCCACCTGCTGGTGGTGCTCACCTTCTGGCTGACGCTGTTCGGCACGTTCATGACCCGCTCCGGGGTGGTGGCCAGCGTCCACTCCTTCACGTCGTCCAGCATCGGCGGGTGGTTCCTGGGCGCGCTGGTGGTGACGCTGGCGGTCGGGCTGTCCCTGATCGTGTGGCGCCTGCCGATGCTCGGCGATCGCCGCGCCGCGGGCCGGCCGGTGAGCCGCGAGTCCGCATTCCTGTTCAACAACGTCCTGTTCCTGGCCATCAGCGCCACCGTCCTGATCGGCACGCTCTACCCGCTGGGCGTCGAAGCGGTATCGGGGCAGAAGGTCAGCGTCGGCGCGCCGTGGTTCAACCGGGTCGGGGCGCCGGCCTTCGTGGCGCTGCTCTTCCTGATGGGCATCGGGCCGGCGCTGCCGTGGGGCGGGGCCTCGTGGCGCACGATGCACGACCGCTTCGCGCTGCCGGTGCTCATCGGGCTGGGAGGGGTGCTGCTGGCCGTGCTGCTCGGCGTGCGCCAGGTGCCGCCGCTGGCCGCCATCGGCTTCGCGCTGTTCGTGCTGATGGTCATGGGCGACGAGGTCGTGCGGGGCGCACGGGCGCGCGGGCGGGGACGCGCGGAAGGCACCGTCCGGTCGGCCTGGGGGCTGATGACGCACAACCGACGCCGATACGGTGGTTACGTCGTCCACGCCGGCATCTGCGTCATGGCCGTCGCCATCGGCATCTCGGCCACCATGGGAACCGATGTCACCGCCACGCTGCGACCCGGACAGGAGCTGACCATCGGCGCCTACCGGCTGCGGCAGGACCGGCTGGTGAGCCAGCCACTGGCCGATGACCCGCGTGTGCTCGAGACGCGCGCGGAGCTGACGCTCTCCGGCCCGCAGTCCGGCGCGGTCGTGACCGCCCTGCGCGACTACCCCAGCTCCACCACGCCAGTTGCCACGCCGTCGGTGCGCAGCGGGATCGGGGAGGACCTGTACGTGACGCTGATCGGCTACGACACGGTCTCGCAGGCGGCGACGCTGCACATCTTCGTCAATCCGCTGGTCGGGTGGATCTGGTTCGGCGGCGCGATCGTGGCGCTCGGTGCCGCCTTCGCCGCGTGGCCGGAGCGCCGCCCGCGCGCGGTTGCGGCCACGGCACCCGCCGGCTGAGCGTGCGCATGGGTGGGCTGGGCCGATTGAGATGGCTGGTCATTCCGTTGCTGGTGGTGCCCATCGGCTGGCTGCTGTTCACCGGCCTGGGCCGCGATCCGCGGATCATCCCCTCGCCGCTCGTCGGCAAGCCGCTGCCCGCGCTCAGCGGCGAGACCCTCGACGGCGCGGCGTGGAGCAGCGCGACGCTGGCCGGCAAGCCGGCGCTGGTGAACGTCTGGGCGTCGTGGTGCTCGCCCTGCGTCAGCGAGCACCCGTTGCTGCTTGACGTCGCGCGGCAGCATCGCGACGACCTGCAGATGGTCGGCGTGCTGTACCAGGACACGGCCGATGGAGCGGCGGCCTTCCTGGCGCATTACGGTGACGGCGGCTGGCCCGATGTCGACGATGCATCCGGGCGCATCGCCGTCAGCCTGGGCGTGACCGGCCCCCCGGAGACCTTCTTCGTCGACGCGGACGGTATCGTGCGCTACCACCACGTCGGGCCGCTGACCGAGCAGGTGCTTTCCGAGCAGCTCGCGGCGCTGGGGCTGCAGCCGTGACCCGATGGCTGCCGCTGGCCGCGGCGCTGGCGCTGGCGGTGGCCGCCGTGATCGTGCTGGTGCTGCTGGTGCAGCCCGCACCGCCGGTCACCCAAGAGCAGCAGGCGGCCGCGCTGGCCGCGGAGCTGCGCTGCCCCGATTGCGAGTCGCTGTCCGTGGCCGAGTCTCGCACCGCCGCCGCAACCGCGATCCGCGCGGAGATCTCCGAGCTGCTGGCCGCAGGGCGCTCGCCGGGCGACATCCGCGCCGCGTTCGTGGCCCGCTACGGGGAGTGGATCCTGCTGCAGCCCACCAGCCCGTGGATCTGGTTGCTGCCGATCGTGGCGCTGCTGGCGGGCGTGGCCCTCTTCGGCTGGTGGCTGCTTGGCCGTGAGCGGCCACGCCGTTGGCCCGGCACTCCCGCGCTGGACGCCGGCGCCACCGAAGCCGAGCGGCAGCGTATTCACGATGAAGTGGAGCTGCTCGATGGCTGAGCTGCTGGCGCTTCTCCTGGTCCTGGGAATCGCGGCGCTGGTCATTGCCTGGCCGCTGCTGGAGGGCGAGCCGGCGTCACCGCCGGCCCCCGACCCGGAGCTGGAGGCGTTGGAGGTACGCCACCGCCTGGCGCTGGAGGCCCTGCGGGATGTCGAGGCGGACCATCGCGCCGGAGCGCTCGAGGATCAGGCCTATTCCGACGAACGCGAGCAGGCAGAAGCTCACGCCGTCGCGACCCGCCGTGCGCTGGATGCCGCTTCCGGGAATGGAGAGCAGGCATCGGACGCTGAGGCGGCGCCAGTCCGCCGCAACCGTGGCCGGTGGATTGCCGCGGCACTTGGCGGCGTGCTGGTGGCCCTGCTGCTGGTGGCTTATGCGCTGCCATCACCGTGGGGCGTCGCCGAGAAGGATGCCCGTCTGGAGCGCATCCGCGAGCTGACCAGCATCGTGGCCGCCAATCCGAACGACGCGGCCGCCCTGGCCGAGCTATCCGACCAGTACCTGGCCGGTGGCAGCGAGGACGACGTGGCCAGGGCGCTGGCCAGCCTCATTCTGCTGCGCAACGCCGAGCCAAACAGTCGCGACGCCAACCAGCGCCTGGTCACGCTGCTCATCCGCGCCCAGCTGTGGGACCAGGCGGCCTCTGCCACGGACATCTATGCCAGGGCGGTGGGCGAGCAAGATCCTGATATCCCGTTCTTCCGCGGCCTCATCGCCCGCGGGCGGGGGAACGCCGACGAGGCGAGCGACCAGTTCCAGCGCTTCCTGCAGCTTGCGCCGGACGACGACCGGGCGCCGATGGTCAGAGGGCTGCTGGGAGATGTCTCGCCCAGCGGGACGGCCACGCCGGCGCCGCCGTCAGGCGGCTGAGGTCAGGCGCGCTCGACGACGCGATCGAGGATCCGGCTCAAGGCGTCGAGGTCGGCCGGCGGGATCAGATCCAGGAAATGCTCCGCCACGCCGCGCAGGTGCGTGGGCGAGGCACCGCGCAGGCGCGCGTAACCATCGTCAGTCAGCGCGGCCCATTGCCCGCGCCGATCCGTGTCGCAGCTCTCGCGGCGCACCAGCCCCCCGGCCTCCAGCCGGTCGATCAGCCTCGTGGCGCCCGACCTGGAGAGCGATAGCGTCGTGGCCAGCTCGCTCATGCGCAGCCTGCGATGGTGGCTGTAGGCAAGGATCAGCAGCAGCTCGTACTCGCCCAGGCCCATTGACTGCTCCGCCTGCAGCTCACGCTCGAGTTGCCGCCGCACCTGGGCGTGGGCATGCAGAAAGGTGCGCCAGGCGTTCAGGCGCGGGTCATGCGGGGTCGGCACGGTGTTCCCCATCGGCTCAGATGCTGACAGAGGCCGGTCGCACCCCGCAACACCGGGCGCTAGCCAAGGATCGGCTTGACCACGAAGTACGCCAGCGCAGCGGCCGTGCCGGAGGCGGGGATGGTGAGCACCCAGGCGATGCCGATCTGGCGCGCGACCCCCCAGCGCACGGCATTGAACCGGTCCGAGGCGCCGGTGCCCATGATCGCGCTGGAGATCACGTGCGTGGTGCTGACCGGCATGCCCAGCTGCGAGGCGCCGAAGATGATGCTGGCCGCGGTGGTCTCGGCGGCGAATCCGTGTACCGGGTCCAGTTTCACGACTCGGGTGCCCATCGTCTTGATGATTCGCCAGCCGCCGGCCGCGGTGCCCAGGGAGATGGCGGTGGCTGCCAGGAAGATGACCCAGATCGGCACCTTGAACTCGGGCAGGACGCCCGCCTGGAACAGCGCAAGCGTCATGACGCCCATCGTCTTCTGCGCGTCATTGCTGCCGTGGCTGAAGGCCATGTAGGCCGCCGATAAGATCTGCAAGCGCCGGAATCGGTCATTCATCGTCTTGGGGTGCGCGCGCCGGAAGACGTTGAAGATGACGATCATCAGGACCAGGCCCAGCACGAATCCCAGGATCGGGGAGCTGATCAGCGGGATCAGCACCTTTTCGCGAACGCCGGCCAGGTTCCATGAGCCAGGCCCGGCTGCTGCCGCTGCAGCCCCCAGCAGGCCGCCGATCAGCGCGTGGCTGCTGGAGCTTGGAATTCCCAGCCGCCAGGTGAACAGGTTCCAGAATATGGCGCCGATGAGCGCCGCCGCAACGACCGAGACGCCCTCGACGTTGGTGTCGATCAGCCCGGCGCCCACCGTCCTGGCCACGGCCGTCCCCGTCAGCAGCGCGCCGCCGAAGTTCGCCACCGCGCTCATGGCGATCGCCCACTGCGGCTTCAGGGCGCGCGTGCTGACGCTGGTCGCGATGGCGTTGGCGGTGTCGTGGAATCCGTTGATGTAGTCGAAGATGACGGCGAGGCCCAGGATCACCAGCAGGGTCAGGGTGACGCCCTCAGGCATGCTTGACGACGATGCGCTCGATGACGTTGGCGGCGTCCTCGCAGGCATCGATGGCCTTCTCCCCCAGCGAGTACACGTCCTTCCACTTGATCACGTCGATCGGGTCCTGGCCGTTCTTGAACAGCTCCGCCATGGCCTGGCGGGCCAGCCGGTCGCCCTCGTTCTCCAGCCGATGGATCTCGATCCAGTGCTGCTCGAGGTCCTTGAAGTCGCGCAGCTTGCCCAACGCGGCGGTCAGCTGCTCGCATTGGCGCACGATGATCTCCGCCTGGGACACCGCCACGTTGGTGGGATGGTCGATGCCGTACAGGATGCAGGTGTCGGCGACCTCCTCGATGAAGTCCAGGATGTCGTCCAGCCGGCTGATCAGGGCGTGGATGTCCTCGCGGTCGAACGGCGTGACGAAGGTGGCTTCCAGCTTATGGCCGATGTCGTGGCTGATCTGGTCGCCCAGGTGCTCCGAGTCGCGCAGCTGGCTGGCCAGCCGCTCGCGCTCGTCGTAGTTGCGGAAGAACTGCTCCAGCAGGCGCGCGGCAGCCAGCACGTTGCGCACGTCGTCCAGGAACAGGGCGTAGAACTTCTCCTCCCGCGGGATCAGCGGCAGGCGCATCGGTACTCCTCATGAAACAGCACGGACTGTGCCCTCACACGGTACTTGTTTGTGTCCGGAGCATGCTTGACCGATGCGGCACACTGCAGGTCTTCACGGACGCCGCGGAGTCAGGAACAGGAGGTTTCGTGCTACCAGTCAACTCGCTCGAGCTTCTCCATCGCCATGGTGACGGCTGGGCGCCGCTGAGGCCGGCCGACCATAAGCCCGAGGACCACGACATCGAGCGCCGGCTGCTGCGTGGCGAGAAGCTCTACCGCTGCGACGAATGCGACCTGGACATCCTGGTCGTCCCGCCCGACTCCGCGGAGAACCAGTCAGAGGGCTGAGGCGTCGCAGCCACGTGAACCGAACGCTGCTGCGCGAGCTGGGCTTCGAGCTCCACGCCCGCGC
>DATAOD010000153.1:0-1576 GCA_036265975.1 Candidatus Limnocylindria bacterium | reverse complement strand
CGCCTGATCGCGGAGCGGCCCTGCGATCGTAGTGGTGCCGACCTCGGCGTCGCCGCTCACGCGGAGGCCGCCGAACCACGCCGACCAGTGGTCATCGAGGACGCCCTCTACCAGGATCTCGTAGTGCACCACAGGCTCCGTTTTGCTCATCACTTTCTCGGCTCGCCGCTCACGCTTCGGCCTCTACGTTCGGCGTTGGTAGCCAGCACGCTAGAGCGAGGAGCGTCGGCAGGCGCTACCCGGAAGTGCATATACCGGTGGAATCTGTTGACACCGTCCGATAGGCCCCATTGCGTGAATGCTGGCCGCCTAGGGCAGTAGGCCCAACACTCGGGCGCGGGCGACCGCTTGCGTCCGGTTGGAAGCCTCCAACTTGTCGAGGATATGGCCGACGTGCTTCTTGACGGTGTCGACAACCACCACCAGCTCGTCGGCGATCTGCTGGTTGGACTTCCCTGCGGCGAGCAGTCGTAGCACTTGAAACTCGCGGTTACTGAGCGGCTCCGCTGGCTCCGTACCCCCACGAGCTTCGCGCGTCGTAGCCGCGGCGTGGATCGCCCTGTCTGGTTGGAACGCGCGTGTCAGCCGTTCCATGTATGGCAGCGGCACGGCGGCGGGGGAGACGCCCTGGCCGGCGCGGCTGGCCGTTGCAAGCCGGGCAAGTAGGCGAGCCATGGGCGCGCCCTCGTCGACGAATACGCGGACATATCCCTCGGGTGCGGCGGCGGCGAGCGCGTCTGCTAGGGCGCTCATCCCTGCGGTTAGGTCGCCGCCCGCAGCGAGCGCCAGCGGCCCCAGCGCCTGCACCTCGATGATGCTGCCGGTCCGTGCATGGGCTTCCGCCTGGCGGTGCAGCCGCTCGAGCAACGCGACTGCCTGAGCAGGCTTCTGTTGGGCGAGCAGCAGCCGCGCCAGCACCATGTACTCGCTCTCACGCGGGTAGCCCGGCTGGTCGGTCACGCTTATCCCGCGCCCATCAGCCCAACGAGCTGCCTCGGCGACTTCGCCGCTCGCGAGCAGCAGCCGCGCGCGCCACGTCGGCACCGGGTTGTGCAGAGCGACCACCTGTGGGCTCAGTGGGATCCGCTGGGCCTGGTCGATCGCCTCTCGCGCGCCAGCCAAATCGCCCTCCGCCTGCCGGATCCGGGCGAGGATGCCGAGGCCGGTGGCTAGGGGTTGGGTGTAGGCCAGCTGCTGGCACAGCGCGACCCCCTGGGTGGCGTGGCCTTTAGCAGCAGGCAGCTCGTCGCGCTCGTAGAGCACCTCGGCCATCCCAACATGCGCCATGCCGACGTGCGGCAGCTGAGCGCTGGTTTCGGCGGGAGCCTCCAGCCCTTGCCGGTAGGTGGCCAGCGCCGCATAGCCACCACGGCTCCCGGCCTGGTCGGCTGCCGCCGCCAGCTCGGCCGCGACCCCTTCGCCGGGCCTGGCGGCTGCTGCTGCCAGATGCCATGCCCGGGGAACTACATCGCGCTCCGGATCGCAGGCCGCCGCGAGGGCCCGGTGGGCCTGCCGCCGCTGGACCGCGGTCGCGGCGTAGTAGACCGCGGACCGGACGAGTGGGTGGAAGAACCGC
>DATAOD010000152.1:0-8011 GCA_036265975.1 Candidatus Limnocylindria bacterium | reverse complement strand
AAGCAGAACCGTCGTTCGCTGGGCAAGTCGTGGGTTTGCACTTGCAGACGCAGGTCTTCATCTCGGGGACGGCAGCTGCCACGATCAGGACAGGCCAAGGCAGAGGAAGGACATCATGGGTCGGAAGCGCATGGAGCACATGGTGGCTCACAGGAAAGGCATGGCTCACAGAGGAAGCGAAGCGGCAGATTTGCCTGCTCTCAAGATGAGAGGGCTCGCCGTCAGAGGGATCGCTGCTGGCGGCGTAGCTTTGCGGGCGCTGGCTACTGGTGCACTTGCCGCAGGTGCTGCAGCTATCGGTGCACTCGCGGTCGGTGCCTTGGCAGTGGGACGTCTTCGTGTCGGCGACGCCGCAGCGAAGAAGCTCACCGTTGGTCGCCTTGAGGTCGATGAGCTTGTGATCGGCGGAAGACCCGTAAGGGCCGAAGACATTGGGCCGGTGGCCGGCCGCGCTTAATCGACAGGCCAGGGTCATCCGACCCGCGAGCGCGTCTTGGCAGCGCGCTGGCGTCGCTGCCCTGCTTGCCGCATTGTTCGTTGGCGTGTGTTCGCGGCTCAGTTGAAGCGTGCCCGAGAGAACCGTTGAAAGGGGACTTTCGGCACTGCCGCCTGCGATCAGGCACAGGTAGACCGGCAGGAACGGTTCAACCCGCCACCTGGCAGACCGTCGAGCCCGGACAGCGCGCGCTCCCAGGAGAAGTTGGCGCGTTCCTCCAACCACTCAACCCTGAAGTCGTGGTGTGGGGCCAAGAGACGCTCATGCGGCGTTTGTTGAAAGCCAGAGAGCTGGAATCCGTTGCCCGCACCCATCGCGCGGTCGTGGTAGACGAAGGGTGGCGCAGCGGAAGTCTGTCAGCAGAGATCTCCGCCCGACTCACCGAAACGCTGTTCTATGACTTGGATGCTCCAGTGCTTCGAGTCTGTAGCGCGGAAGTGCCGATGCCGTACGCGCATCACCTGGAGCAGGCCGCGCTGCCCCAGGTCCCAGGGATCGTGGTGGCAGTCAAAGAGGCGGTTCCCAAACCTGGCAAGAAAGTCGCGCCCAGACAAGAAGAGACTGCCGCGAAGGAGGAGACGTCCTCGCCACGAGCACGCTCAAAGCTGGTTCGAGTGGAAGCGGAGCGCCTGGGCATCGATCTTGCCACCGTTCACGGCAGCGGTCCGCGTGGGCTGATTACCCGGGAGGACGTGAGGCAAGCGGCGCTTCATCGGCGCCGAGTCCGGTCATCACCGTATGCCCGAAAACGCGCCGGCGAGCTCGGCATCGATCTTGAGTCCGTGGCCGGCACTGGACCGGATGGTGCAGTACGCGCAGCCGATCTGATGCAGGCCGGTCACGCGAAGCCAGCGGCGGTGGAGGCCCCGGCGGCGAGAGCAGTAGAGGCTCGTCCTCTGGCTCGGCAAGACGCGCGAGATTCCGATGAGCGCAGCAATCGCCAGCTCGCGATGCGGCAGGCAATTGGTGCTCTGATGGCGCGTTCCAAACGGATCCCCCATTACTACTTGTCGACCACGATCGACCTCTCAGCAGCGACGAACTGGCTGCGAGCGCGCAACGCGGGCCGGCCGCCGAACGAGCAACTGACCTCTGCCGCACTGCTGTTCAATGCCGCAGCGCTTGCCTGTCGTGAGGTGCCGGACATGAACGGCTTCTGGCTTGAGGATCAATTCTCGGCATCCCCGGCCGTCCACCTCGGGATCGCTATCTCGCTGCGCGGTGGCGGTTTGTTAGCGCCTGCGATCCATGACGCAGACACCCTAGCTGTCGCCGACTTGATGGGTCGCCTCCGAGACCTGGTCTCACGGGCTCGCACCGGACGGCTTAGAAGCGCCGAGATGCGAGACCCGAGCATTACTGTCACGAATCTCGGGGATCGCGGGGTGGAGAGTGTGCTGGGTGTGATCTATCCACCCCAGGTCGCACTGGTTGGTTTCGGCAAGGTCGTCGACCGTCCCTGGGCCGTCGACGGCATGCCCACCGTCCGGCCCGTTGTGACGGCGACGCTTGCTGCTGATCATCGCGCCATCAGCGTCGTGCGCTCTCTCTCTGACTGAGCCCTAAGTCCTCCATCTCGGCATGGTATGAGCCACCGCGGGCAGCTGAGTTGAGCTGAGCTCGGTGGAGAAGGGCCGCCTGAGCAGGGCCGACGTTGGCCTCATCGCCTGCCCAGGCACGAAGGACGGGAGCCTGCAATGCCCGGCCGAAGGAGAAGCTCAGCTCCCACGGCTGGGGTGCCCGCCTGTTCAGGGCGTCCAAGCGGGCAGTGGCCTGCTCGTCTGTCTGGCCACCGGAGAGGAAGACGATTCCCGGCACGGCCGCGGGCACAGCCTCACGCATGACCCTGATCGTCGCCTCGGCGATCTCGTCGTCGCTCGGCTGTTCGGAGCAGTCTTCACCTGGCAGGATGATGTTCGGTTTCAGCAGACTGGCCTCCAAGACGACGCGGTGGCGGCTGAGCTGCTCATACACCGCCCGGAGCGTCGCAACGGTGACTTCCGCGCAGCGCTCGAGGCTGTGCGTGCCCTCCATCAGCACCTCCGGCTCGACAATGGGCGTCAAGCCCGCCTCCTGCGCCAATGCCGCATAGCGTGCCAGGGCGTAGGCATTCGCCTCGACGCAGGTGGTCGTGGGCCGCGCTCCCCCAATGCGGATGACCGCGCGCCACTTGGCGAACCGGGCTCCCAGGGAGGCATACTCCTCCAAGCGGCCACGCAGCCCGTCGAGCCCCTCTGTGACCACCTCGTCCGGGAAGCCGGCAAGCGGCTTCGTCCCACCATCGACCTTGATTCCCGGGATCACGCCCTGACGCCGAAGCAGTTCGGGAAACGGGGTGCCGTCGTCGGCCCGCTGACGGATCGTCTCATCGAACAGAATCACTCCGCTGATCGACTCGCCGATCCCCTCGGTCGTGAAAAGAATCTGGCGGTACGCCCGGCGCCGCGGCTCGGTCGACTCCAGACCGATACCGGCAAGACGCTTGGCCATCGTCGGTGTGCTCTCATCGGCGGCAAGGATGCCCTTCCCCGGCGCCACCAGCGCCTCCGCCGTATGGATCATGGGCTTAAGTTCCACAGCGCACCTTCTTTGTGTTGGGTTACTTATCACTGTGTCTCGACGCGGCCCGGCCCACCAGGGACATTGGTCCCGGAACGCCTTCGGCTCGACCACGCCGAGGTGCTGGATCGACTCGGCCGAGTTCGCTGTCCGACCCAAGGTCGGGGGTGCGCCTGTGCCAAAGCCATTCGCCATAGCGGCGGGGACCTTTGTCTCTGCCGAATGGGGGCTTACACAATGAGACTGGAGGCATTCTCGATCTCGCAGAGGTTTGATGCCACGAGTCAGCGATTTTCTCGCTCGCTTTCGACCGGTGGGCACCCCAGGTGCCGCGGTCCCGGCTGGCGTGCCCGCCGACCGGGTGGCGGAAGCAAGCGCAGAGCTGGAGCCATTGTTCGCGATGCTGGCCGACACCGAGGCCGAGGCTGACCGGGTGCACACCTCAGCTGATCAGCGCATTGCCGAGAGCCACCGGTTGGCCGCGGAGCGCGCGGCCGAAGTGCTCGCCCAAGCCAGGTTGCGCGCCAACGCGGAGCGGGCGGATGCGTCGGCCCAGGCCCGGGCCGTTGCCGATCAAGAGGCTGGGCAGCAACTGGCGGCCGCGGCGGCCGAGGCGGCGCGCATCCATCAAGCCTCAGACGCGCAGATGGATGCGCAGGTAGCCGACATAGTGGGCGCGCTGCGGGAGCGGCTTGCAGGGCTGGAACGCCAATGAGCTTGGCCTGGGTCGCTGGCAGCGTCCGCGCCAAGGCGATGGCACTACACCGTCTGGGCCGCGCCGCGACCCGAGAACTGGCCGCTAGCTCCACGACCGAGCGGGCGCTGCACATGCTCACCGAAAGCACGTACGGGCACGACGTCCGACCTGGCCTCACCGTGGCGGAGGGACAGCGTGCCGTTCGCGCGGCTTTCCTGTGGCACCTGCGGGTGCTCGCAGGTTGGCAGCCGAGTGCCGGTGCTGAGATAGTTCGCCGGCTCGCGGCTTGGTTCGAGATCGCCAATGTCGAAGAGCAGTACCGCCGGTTCGCAGGCCAGCCGGCGGAACCCGCGTACGAGTTGGGCGCACTCGCGACCTCTTGGCGCCGGCTAGCTGCCTGCCGTGGCCCGGGTGAGCTCCGGGAGACGCTCGCAAGCTCCCCCTGGGGCGACCCGGGAGGCGATGGGCCGTACGCGGTGAGTGCGGCGATGCGTTTTGCCTGGGCGCAACGTCTGGCATCTCTCGTAGCGCTGCCGACTCCCTGGGTTGCCGGCGCAGCGGCGCTGCTCCTGGCCCGTGAGCAGCTTGGGCGCGACCGGAGATTGCCCGCTCCGGCGCGCACTACAGCGGCGGCGCTGCTGGGTCATCGGGCGCTCGAGGCGGACTCCGTGCGCGAGCTGGCCGCGGCCGCTGGTCCGGACGCGGCGTGGGTGTTGGAGGGCATCGACAAGCCGGCCGACCTTTGGCGAGCGGAGGCGGCGTGGTGGCGACGAGTGGAGGACGACGGCTCCGCGCTGCTGCGCAGCACGGGCAGCGGCCCGAGGCCACTGGTGGGCGCTGTCGCGATCCTCGCGGTCGATGCATGGCGGGTTTGTGCGGCCCTGGAAATCAGCGACCGCGGAGGGACGCCGCTGGAGGTTTTCGATGCCCTGGCGTGAGCGCGCTCAGCCTGTACGCATGGAGCGGGTTGCCCTGCTGGCGCCAACCCCCGCCCTGCGTGAGGTGCTCGTACGGATTGCGGACACCGGCCTCATCGAGCTGGACAAGCCGGGCGCGGTCGACGCTGCTGCGACCGAGGCAGGTCGTCGGCTACAACGGATCGCCGGTAGGAGTCGGGTGGCTCCTGCGCTTGCTCTGCAACCGCCCGACCTGGCAGTTCTGGAGCGAGCGGGTGCCGCTGACCTGCTGGCTGGCGAAGCGCAGCTGCAGGAACGTGCCGCCGGAGCCGTGCCCAGGCGCGGAGTCAGTGGGTTGACTGGTTGGTGCCCGGCCCCGATGGTCGGCTCTGTCGTGGACCGCCTGACAGGCACGGCCGGAGTCTTGGTGCCGCTCCATCCACCCCGCGGAGTGGATCCACCCAGCCTGCTGCGCCGTGACACCTCCGTACGCCGCTCCTTCGCGCCGCTGGTGGAGACCTACGCCACCGTGCCCTACGCAGACGTCGATCCGAGCCCCGCGGCTGGCGTGGTGTTTGTCGTCATGTTCGGCGCGATGTTCGGTGACGTCGGCCATGGCCTGCTCCTGCTGCTGGTCGGCTTGCTGTTGCTCCGGCGCCGTCCCTCACGCATCGCCCGTTTCCATACCGTTTGGCCTTTCGTTGTGGGCGCCGCCTTGGCGGCCATCTTCTTTGGGGTCTTGTACGGCGAATTCTTCGGACCGACCGGTGTTTTGCCCGTGCTATGGCTTTCGCCGACGGACGACCCAGTACAGCTGCTCTTGGCTGCGATCGGGTTCGGCGCGGTTTTGTTGGCCGGCGCGTACGTGCTGGGCACGGTCAACCGCTGGCGGGAGGGCGGAGCGCGCGCAGCGCTGTACGCCCCGTCGGGACTAGCTGGCGCGGCGGTGTTCCTCGGCCTGGGCACAGCCGCCGCCGGGTTGTACAGCCAGCGCGACACGATCACCCTGGCGGGAAGCGGTCTTGCCCTGGCTGGCCTGGTCTTCGCCGGTATCGGCCTCTTCGCTGCCGCTGGCGGTGGTGGGGCGGCAGCCGCCGTAGCAGGAGTTGGCCTGGTCGACATGGTGATCCGGCTCGGCGCCAACCTGGTCTCGTTCGCCCGCCTCGCCGCGTTCGGTATGACCCACGCCATCATCGCGGCAGTGGTGTGGGCCGGGACCACCGCCCTGGCCGGGCGCGGTTTGGGCTACCTCGCTGTCGCGGGATTAGTGTTCGTAGTCGGCAATGCGCTGGCATTTACGCTGGAGGCACTCGTCGCGGCGGTGCAGGCCTTGCGCCTGGAGTACTACGAGTTGTTTTCGAGAGTCTTCGACTCCGCGGGCCGCCCGTTCCGACCGTGGCACGTGCCAACTTTCCTTGAGGAGGACCGCTCATGACATGGCTGCTGGCCCTGCCGGCGATCGTACTCGTCGGAGGCGCCACGGCGTTGCTAGGCCGTCGCCATCGCCCTTCACGGGAGGGCCAACGGCGCGGGCAGTGGCGTTTCCTGCTTGTGGTCAATGCGCTGATGATCATCGCCTCCGCAACGGTCCTTGTCGTGGCCGCAGCGGCTACCTCGGCCGCCGCTCCCGGTGTGCAACCTGCTGTCGCACCGCTTGACACCAGCGGCAGATGGGCGGCGCTGCTGGGAGCCGCGATCGCGGTCGCCGCTTCCTCTATTGGGGCGGCGATTGCCGTCGCCTATACCGGTGCGGCGGCGCTTGCGGCCCTCAGCGAGCGGCCCGAATTGTTCGGGCGAGCGATGGTAATCCTCGGGTTGTCGGAAGGGATTGCCATCTATGGGCTGATCATTGCGGTCATCCTGGTCGGCAGGGCTTGACCGATGGGGCGCATCGTCGCGATCGGTGAAGAGGCTCGCATCATGGGCTTTGCGCTCGTAGGTGTGGTTGTCTGCCCGGCGGCAGACGCCGCGGCGGTCCGAGCCGCGTGGCGCGACCTCCGAACCGACGACGCCCTCATCATTTTGACTGCGGCAGCCGCGGAAGTCTTGGGCGACGAAGTGCTGCCGACTCGCCCTCCGCTCACGGCAGTCATGCCTGCATGAGTGTCCCGGCGAGCACGCTCGTACCCCGTCCCGCCGTAAGGGCGCGTGACCAGAAGTTGGCCCCCCGGACCGCGGCCGCCCTGGAGCCGCTGAAAGCCGAACTGCTGCAACGAGCCCGAACCGAAGCGGCTGAGCGGCTACAGCGAGCCGCTGCTGAAGACGCCGCAACCATCGGTCAGGCCGAAGGTGAGGCCGAGGCCATCTTGGAGAAGGCCCGTCAAGAGGGCATCGCCGAGGCCGCATTGTTAGTGGCGGCGCAGCGGGCCAGCAGCCGCCGGCAGGCTCGTGCGGTCATACTGCGAGCTCGCGCGGAGGTCGTTGAGGAGCTTCGCCGGCGAAGCATGGCGGCTATGGGGCAACTGAGCACCGAGCCCGGCTACCCGGAGGTGCGGGAGCGGCTGATCGAGTACGTTCGCGCTCGGCTCGGCAAGCAGGCAGTGATCTCCGATGCAGCGACCGGAGGAGTCATCGGGACCGTTCCAGGGCAACGGCTGGACTGTTCCTTCGCCACGTTCATCGAGCAGCGCCTCGCTGAGCGAGCCGCACAGCGCGAGGCGCTATGAACGACAGGACAGCGAGTCGGGTGACGCGGGTGGTCGGGCCACTCGTACAACTCGATGGAGCCGCTTCCTTCGCCATGTCCGACGTGGTGCGGCTGGGGCCCGCTGGACTTCCGGGGGAGGTAGTCGCAATCCGGGATGACAACGCGACCATTCAGGCGTACGAATACACCGGAGGGCTGCGGCCCGGCGATCCAGCAGGTTCGCTGGGTGGCCCCCTGTCGGTGCCGCTCGGGCCCGGGCTGTTAGGTGGCGTCTTCGACGGGCTGCTGCGTCCGCTGGCAGGTGCTCCTACCTGGCTCGCACCGGGCACCACGTCCCAGAGAGGCCCGGATCGGGAGTGGTCCTGGCGTCCCGGGGTCGAGGCCGGTGACCAGGTGGCATCCGGCGACTGCTTGGGAATCATCGAAGCGGCTGGCACCGTTGAGCACCGCGTCATGGTCCCACCCCGGCTCAGCGGCACTGTGACAGCCGTTCGCGAGGGTCCGTGTCCGCCGGATGGCGCAGTGGCAAGCGTGGCAGGAATCGACGTGCCGCTCCGGACTTCCTGGCCCGTACGCCAGCCGCGACCAGCGCGGGAACGACTTGAGGGAACCGAAGCGCTCTCGACTGGGCAGCGCGTACTCGACTTGCTCTTCCCGGTAGCGCGCGGCAGCACCGCTGCGGTGCCAGGCGGTTTTGGCACCGGCAAGACGGTCCT
>DATAOD010000151.1:0-6248 GCA_036265975.1 Candidatus Limnocylindria bacterium | reverse complement strand
CCGGGGCGGCGGCGCATCCGGCGCAGGAGAGGGCCCACGACGCGGACGCCACAGACGGCGCAGCGCGTCCAGCGCCCATCACGGACGAGGCGCACGCGATGCTCGCCGACGAGGACTCGCATCGGCGGGCGCGCAGCGGCCCGCGCGCGGAGGTGCGAGCGACGTTCGCGCCACGCAGCCTCCGCACCCGGAACGCCCAGGCGTCGCGCATGGCCCAGGGAGCTGGCATAGCGACCGGATTCGGCGGCGAGCGCGAAGGCATCGGGCACACCGTGGCGTCGGTACAGCTCGAAGGCGACCGCGTAGAACGAGCCATCGTGGTGCGCGATCCGACCGCGGCGACGGCGCGAAACGGGCGCCAGCCAGTGGGCCAGCTCGTGGAGCAGGGTCAGCCGTGCATCCATCGAATCCGCACCTGCCACCACCGAGATCGCCCCTGCGGAACGGCGGGTCACGCCGGATGAGGTCGGGCGGTCGCGGTTCCGCCAGGCGAGGCGTGGCGTGGGCGCATCGGCCTCCGCACAGACCTCCAGCACCAGCGCACGGGCCCAGGCGGGGACGTCAGCCATCGGCCTTCGGCTTGGGCTTGGCCCTGGGCTTCGGCTTCGGTGCGGGCTTCGGTCGGGGTTTGGCGGCAGGCTTCGGTGCCGATGCGGCCTCCCGGCGCTCGCGCAATAGCTGACCCACCTCCACCACCCAGGCGTCCAGGGCCGGATCGGCGTACGACTCGTCGTCGTAGGTGAAGCCGGGCATGGCGTCGCCGTGCTCCGCGACGTAGTCGGCGGCAGAAACCTCGCGGTACGGAAAGCCGTGCTTCGCCACCGCCTCGCGCCCAGGATTGGCACGCGGCCGAAACGGGTCGACATCACGGCGCGCGTCATGGCGCTGCTGCCAGCGGCGGGTCAGTCGGTCAAGGTCTCGGCGAGGCATGTCCAAGCGCAGCCTAGCGCCCGGCGGTCAGCCAGTGGTGACCTCCGGCGCAGCCGAGCCCGATGGCGCCCCCGGACGTATCGGGCCCTCGTAGAGGCCAACGCGGGCGACGGCGCGCTGCAGCCAGCGCGGAGCCCACCAGTTGACCCAGCCCATGACCCGCATGAAGGCCGGCACCAGGATGCCGCGCACCAGGGTCGCGTCGATGAGCACGGCCAGCGCCATGGTCAGGCCCAGCGCCTTGATGAAAGTGATGCTCGACAGCGCGAAGGCGGCGAACACCGCGACCATGATCAGGGCGGCGCCGGTGATGATCCCACCGGTGACGCCGATGCCCTCCGCCACCGCCCGCGTGTTGTCGCCATGGGCCAGGTAGCGCTCACGGATGCGCGACAGGAGCAGCACCTCGTAGTCCATGGAGAGCCCGAACAGGATGGCGAACATGATCACCGGCAGCCAGGCTCCCAACGCGCCGGATGCCTCGAAGCCGAGGAGCGTGTCCAGGTGGCCCTGCTGGAAGATGAACACCAGCGCCCCGAACGATGCGCTGATGCTGATCAGGCTCATCAGCACCGCCTTCAGGGGCAGGAACACCGAGCCGAAGGTCAGGAACAGCACCAGGGCGGTGACGGCCACCACGATCAGCACCGCCACCGGCACCGAGGCGCGGAAGCTGGTCATGAAATCGGCCGAGCGGCTTGGAAGTCCGCCCGTGACCACGTTCGTGCCCTGGGGGTAGGGGATCGCCCGCACCTGGGCGACCAGCGCACGACCGTCGTCCGAATCCGGCTGCACGTCGGAGAAGACGCGGACCCGAGCCGTGTCCTGCGACACCCACGTCCGCACGCTGTCGCGCAGCGCCTGCGGAACCTGCGGCGGCCACTGATCGGGCGGCAGCCTCAGGATCTGCGCGTACTGGGCCGCGTCCATGCCGGCGGGCGGGTCGAGCACGCTCTCCACGTCCTTGACGTGCGGCAGCGCCGCGATCGTATTCACGTAGTCCTGCAGCGCTGCCTGGCGATCGGGCGTCAGGCCCTGCTCCAGGTTCGCGTCCCGCCAGGTCACCACCGCCGTGATCGGGTCGCTTTCTCCGCCCGGGAAGTCATTGACGATCTTCTCGAAGCCGATGCGCGCCGGCGTCGGAGGCAAATCCTCCAGGTTCTGTCCTGTGGAGAGCTGGATCTGCAGGAATGGGGCGCCGGCAATGAGCAGCACGGCCAGGACCGGCACGGCGATCAGGAAGGGCCGCCGCATGACGCGCGCCGCGATCCAGGCCCATGCGCCGCGGCCCTGCCGCTGGTCGGCGGCGTTCGGGTCGTCCTCGATCAGGCGCAGGGCTGCCGGCAGCGGAATCCGAAGCCGGTTCACTCGGCTGCCCAGCACGGCCAGCAGGGCAGGCAGCACGGTGAGCCCGACGAGCAGGGTGGAGGCCACAGTAATTACGCCGGCGATGCCCATGCTGCGCAGCGCGGCGGCGTCAAAGACGATCAACGAGGACAGGCCGATGGCTACCGCAATGCCGCTCACCGCCACTGCCTTGCCGACGCTGCCCATCATCCGCTCCAGCGCGATCTCCGGGTCGTGGTGGCGCAGCTCCTCGCGATAGCGGCTCACCATGAACAGCGAGTAATCGATGGAAAGCGCCAGGCCGATCATGCTGGCCAGGTTGGTCACGAAGATGCTCATGTCCATCACCCCCGCCAGCAGGCTGACGACGGCGAATACCGTGGGCAGCGCCAGCCCGGCCATCAGGATCGGCAGCCCGGCGGCGACCAGCGTGCCGAACACCGCCAGCAGGATCAGCAGCGCGATAGGCAGGGAAACGGTCTCGGCCGTGACCAGGTCCCTCTCGATCTTCTCGTTGAACTCGTGGTACAGCTGCGCCACGCCAGTGACCTGCACCGTTACCCCGTTGGGCCGCTGGATCTCATCGGACAGGCGGGCGGAGTCGTCGACGGCCGACTCCACCGATTTGTCGAGGTAGACCACCGCCAGGGTCGATGCGCCGTCGGTCGACAGCAGCTCGGCGCTGGGCGCGTCAGCGTACGTGACCACCTTCGTGACGGCGTCGTCGGCCGCGACATCGGCCAGGCTGTCGTGAATCGTCCCCTGGAAGGTGGCCGAAGCGGCATCGCCGGCGGGGTCGGTGTAGACCACCAGCATCGTGGTCTGGTCCTGCCCGAAGCGGCTCTCCAGCACATCAGCGGCCTTCTGCTCCTCCGACCCGGGGATGACCCAACCGCCCTGGATCAGCTTGCCGCCGCCGACCATGGACCAGACGGTCAGGCCGATGACGAAGGCCAGGCCGATCACCGGCAGCACGAACCTGAACCGATAGTTGAAGCGGCCGAGGGCCGCGAACATGCCGGTGGGGTGCGGCTCCAGGACGTGACCGCCCGGGGTGATGCGTGGACTGGCGGACATCGGGCGCAAGCCTAGCGCGCATCGGCCCATTCGTCCCTCGCGTGCCCAGTGGGAGCAGCGCGGCTGCCCGATGCGCCGATGTATCGGGCAAATTTCCACGGGAATCGCCAATCAGGTGTGAGATTGGCGATGTATCGGGCAACCACGCGCGTGAGCCGCGCTTCGGCGCACTCCTTCGGCTCGCCATTGCCCGATTTATGGTGAAGAACGACACGTGTGAGGCGCTTCGCGCGCACGTTGACCCAGTTTATCGGGCAGGGCCGGCTCGGCATGGCCACCGACGGGTCAATCGGGCGTTCTCGCCACGCGTTTGCCGATGGATCGGCAGCTATCATCCGGCCGTGACCGCCTCCGCCCGCACCGCCCGAGCGCTGAACCCGGTGAGCTGGTGGCAGGGCCTCGGCCGGCTCACGCGATCCGGATCAGCGGTCGAGGGGCTGTCATGGGCGCTGTACGACTTCGCTAACACGATCTTCAGCTTCGCCATCGTGAGCTTCGCCATGGGGCCCTGGACCACGGCCGCCCTGGGCGAGAAGAACGGGACGCTGGCCTTCACCGTGGCGGCAAGCCTCTCGGTGGCGCTGAACGCCGCGGTGTCGCCGGTCCTTGGCGCGATGTCCGACCGCACCGGCGGACGGAAACGCTACCTGTTCGTGTTCACCGTGTTCTGCATCGTGCCCACGGCCGTCATCGGGTTCGTGGACATCAGGTTTGGGCTGCTGGCCTTTGCCCTGGCCAACTTCGGCTACCAGGCCGCGCTGATCTACTACGACGCGTTGCTGCCGGACGTCGCGCGGCCCGAAACGCGGGGAAAGCTGAGCGGCGTGGGGGTGGCGCTGGGGTACGTGGGCAGCATCGTGTCGGCGCTGCTGCTGGGCCTCACCACGGACGCGAACGGCGACATCACGGCCGCAAGCTTCGTGCTGGTCGGCTCGCTGTTCGCGGTGTTCGCCATCCCGATCTTCGTCATCGTCCGCGAGCGACAGGCGGTGCTCGGCAGCTTCACCATGGGCGAGGCGCTGCGCTCGTGGTCGCAGCTGCGCACGACGCTCGACCATGCGCGGGCGCGGCCCGGGCTCCTCCGCTTCATCGTCGGACGCTTCTTCTACACCGACCCCATCAACACCGCGATCGCGGTGATGAGCCTGTTCGCCATCAACGCGGTCGGCTTCACCCAGGGCGAGGCGCGCGGCGTGCTGGTGGGGCTCATCGTGGTGGCGGTGATCGCCAGCTTTTTCTGGGGAATCCTGTGCGACCGCATCGGGCCAAAGCGCACGCTCATGCTCGTCCTGGCCAGCTGGACGGTGGGCCTGCTGCTGATCGGCGTCTGGCTGGACCGCATCCCCTTCCTGATCGCCGGGGCCATCCTTGGCTCGGGGCTGGGCGGCGTGGCCGTGACCGATCGCCTGCTGCTCCTGCGGCTCACGCGGCCCGACGAGGTGGGCGAGATGCTGGGGCTGTACGGCATGGCCGGCAAGCTATCGGCCGTGGTGGGTCCGCTGCTGTTCGGCGCCATCGTGTACGTCATCGACCCGGATAACGGGCCGGTCGCCTACCAGGTCGCGATCCTCTCGCTGCTGGTGCTGATGGTCATCGGCTACCTGATCGTGCGGCCGGTTCCGGAGGGCACCGCTCCCCCGCCGGACGAGCGCGGCCTGGCCGATTCCATCGAGCCGGCCATCGTGCCGCCGGGGGAGATGCCGCTGTGACGCTGGTCGTCGCGCATCGCGGCGCTTCGAGGAAGGCGCCGGAGAACACCATGGAGGCCTACCGGCTGGCCTACGAAGATGGAGCCGATGCCATCGAGCTCGACGTGCATCTCACCCAGGACGGCCAGATGGCGATCATCCACGACGACACCATCGACCGCACGACCGATGGCGCCGGCAGCGTGATCGGCTTCAGCATGGACGGATTGCGCCGCTTCGACGCGGGTGCCAACTTCACCAATGCCGATGGCGCGACGCCGTTCGCGGGCATGGGCCTGACCATTCCCACCCTGGAAGAGGTGCTCGACTGGCTGCCCGATGACGTCGGCCTGGTGGTCGAGATCAAGGCACGTGCCGCCGTTCCCCACGTCGTGGACGCGCTGCGCCAGCATGCGGTGCGGCAGTCGAACCGGGCAAGCGTCATCTCGTTCGACGAGGCGGCGATCAACGAGGCCCACGAGCTGGACCCGGACCTGCCGACCGGCTACCTGCTGGTCCCGACCCAGCCGCTGGAGCCGGCGCTGCGCTGGGCGACCGAGAAGGGCCACGCCGCGGTGCACCCCTGGGAGGGAGACCTGGGCCTGGATCCGGCGCCGGCACTGGCGCAGGCCATGGCCTACGGCCGGCAGATGGGCTGCTACGTGGTCAACGACCCGGACCGCATGAAGCACCTGGCTGTCTACGGCCTGTGGGGCTTCGTCACCGATGTGCCGGACGTCGGCCGCGCGACCCTTGGCCCGCGGACGGCGCCCGTCACGCATCGCTAACGTAACAGCCATGACCTACTCGATCGTCGCCCGCGACCCGGAGACCGGCCGCTTCGGGGTCGCCGTGCAGTCGCATTTCCTGGGGGTCGGGCCCGTCGTTCCGTGGCTGGAGGCCGGGGTCGGCGCGGTCGCCACGCAGGCATCGGTCAACACCGCGTTCGGCCCCATCGGCCTGGAGCTGCTGCGCGCCGGCTCCAGCGCGGAGCAGACGGTGGCCGCGCTGCTGGCCGGTGACGAGACCCCGCAGATCCGGCAGCTGGGCGTCGTCGATGCCGCTGGCCGTGCCGCGGCGCACACCGGCACCGAGACCATCCCCGCCGCCGGCCACCTGGTCCGTGACGGCTTCACCGTGCAGGGCAATCTGCTGGCCAGCGACACCGTCTGGCCGGCGATGGCGGCGGCCTACGAGGACGCATTG
>DATAOD010000150.1:0-1897 GCA_036265975.1 Candidatus Limnocylindria bacterium | reverse complement strand
GCCGCTGCCCAGACCGGTTCCGGCGCCCTCGAGACGCTGGGTGGTGACGGTGACCAGCGACGAGCAAATTCGACCGGACAGCGCACAGCTACGGCGACAACATCATCGTGTTCGCCATTCGATCTGGCTGACCTTGTGTGGACTTTCGCAGTCTGGCGTTTGCTCATGCCGCGTAGGCGAGCGTGTCCAGCAGCACGTCAGTGATTTTCGTGTCTTCGGCTGCGGGGGCTGACAGCGCTGTAATTCGTTGTGACCAGAGCACGCGGCGCAGCGCGGCGAGGGCGTCGAGGAAGCTGGGCGTGTTCTTGTGGCGGTACCAGGGGCGGGTGATCCAGGTGCCACCGGTGGGGTGGGTGTCGAGATACCAGCACCAGGTGAGGGCGTGCAGCCACAGGGACAGGCTGGCGGCGCGTTCGGGGCCTTGGCGTTTCCAGGTTTGCGGGTCCTGGGCACCGAGGTCCTGCTTGACGTCGCGGAAGCAGACCTCGATCGACCAGCGGCCGGCGTAGCGGGAGGCGACGTGGGCGCCGGTGGCGGTGCGGTCGGTGGTGATGAAGAAGTCGTCGGGTTCGATCCCGTCCGGGTCGCGGACGATGACCAGCCGGAGCAGGTCGCGCTTGTTGACCGTGTACCAGAGCACGTCGCGGACCAGGACCAGCCGCCGCACGGTTCGCCCGCGCAGCTCGGCATCCACCTGCTGCCAGTCGGCGGCGCGGGCGTTGGTGGCGATCCCGGCGGGGGTGGGCAGCCGCTCGCCCTTGGTGCGGGGCCGGCCGCGTCTGCCGGTGCGCGGCGGCGCGGGCTGGTAGAGCGCGGCGTCGCGGCGGATCCGGCTGGTGAGGTGGGTGCGGGGCAGGCCGGCGCCGCACAGCGAGGCGTAGGCGCCGTCCCCGCACAGGTGGAACTGTCGATCCGGCAGCCACCCGGCGAGTTCGCGGACCATCGCCGCGGCGTGCTCGACGGTGCTGGTGGTGTCGTTCTTGGGGTGCAGCCGGGCGTTGACCGGCAGCGCGATCGGCGGGCCGCCCCACGGCGGGGTGACCCGCAGGGTGAGCACGACCAGGTTCAGCCCGAGCGCGTAGACCACCCGGCGGACGGTGGAGCGCACCGCGTCCCGGAACACCCCGGCGCCCTCGACGTTGCGGCCGGCCTTGTGGAACAGGGTGTCGTCCACGTCCAGCATGACCACCCCGGTGGGGGCGAATCGGGTGATGGCGTGCACGGCGAGCACCCGCCACAGGCCGCTCATCGCCCAGGCGCCGTCGCGGACGAATCGGTGGTAGGCGTCATGCGCCCGGCGCCCGGCCGGGTCGGCCACCGCGATCATCGCGGTGATGGTGCGCCGGCCCGGCGCGCACACCCAGCCGAACAGCAGGTCGGCGAACAGGGCGAAGCTGGGCGCGCGGAAACAGGTGCGGGTCAGCTCCAGCAGCGCCGTCCACCCGATCACCGGCCCCGCCGGGGCCGCCGCCCGGCGGCCCGGTCCGCGGCGATCCGGTCCGCCAGCGCCGCCAGGCCGGCCTTGGCCCGCGCCTCCAGCTCCGCCTGCACGGCCCGGTACCGGTCCAGCGCCGCGGCCACCGCCGGCACGTCCGCCTCGGTCAGCGTCAGTACCCGGGTCCGCCCGCCGTCGGAGTAGCTGAGTGCCGGTGTCTCGTGCAGTTGCTCGCCGTCCGCGCACCGGCAGCTCGGCTTACCGCAGCGGCGGCGCAGCGTCACCAGTGACCCGCGCAGCAGCCCTGGCATCCGCTCCGAGGGCTTCTGTGGCATGGCCATCCCAGTCTCCCATCTGTTTGCGCTGACACAAACAGATGGTCTTGCGGTCTGGCCTGCTGATCACGGATCACGAACGGCGTGTCGCGAGCACACGCTCAAGTTGGTCGCGCGGATAATCCAG
>DATAOD010000149.1:0-1929 GCA_036265975.1 Candidatus Limnocylindria bacterium | reverse complement strand
GGCCTGGCGCTCCAGCTGCGCGATGCGCTCCTCGCGCTGCTCGACGAAGTCGGCGTAGTCGCCGACGTATTCGGTCAGGCTTCCGGCGTGCAGCTCCGCCACCCGGTTGACCACCGCGTTGATGAAGTCGCGGTCGTGGCTGACCAGGATGACCGCGCCGGCATAATCGGCCAGGAAGCCCTGCAGCCATTCGACAGAGGCCAGGTCCAGGTGGTTGGTGGGCTCGTCGAGAAGCAGCAGGTCGGGATTCTGGAGCAGCAGCCTGGCCAGCGCCACGCGCATCATCCAGCCACCGGAGAACTCGACGGTGCGCCGCTCCATGTCGGATTCCGCGAAGCCCAGCCCGGCCAGGATGCGCCGGGCCTCTGCCTCCAGCCCGTAGCCTCCCATGGCCTCGAACCGATGCTGCAGCCGGCCGTACTCGTCCATCAGCTCGGCCAGCTCGTCCTGGGCGCTGGCCTCGGCCAGCTCGGTCTCGATGTGGCGCATGCGGCGCCCGATACCGGTCACCGCGCCGGCGCCTGCCAGCACCTCGGCAACGGCCGTCTGCCCGCGTGACTCGGCCACCTCCTGGCGCAGGTAGCCGATGACCAGATCGCGAGCCCGCGTCACCGTGCCAGCATCGGCCTCCTGGTCGCCGGTGATGATCTCCAGCAGCGTCGTCTTGCCCGCCCCATTGGGGCCGACCACCGCGATCCGTCGCCCGGCGCCGACCTGCAGGTCGACTCCTTCGAACAGGTGCTGCGCACCGTGGCTCTTGGCCACGCCGCTCAGGGTGAGCAGGCTCATGGCTCTTCGGGCCCGGCAGCCTCCGAGGCCGTGAGCCGCGCGCCGCTGGTGTCGAAGCGCAGGCGCGTCGCCATGCCGGGGATGCCCGCCGCATTCCAGGCCTTCTCCACGCCGTGCGCGGTGATGGGCGAGTCGCAGATGGCAAGCACGCTTGGGCCGGCGCCGGACAGGCAGGCGCCCGCCGCACCGCGCTCGTAGGCCAGCTCGATCAGCTCGCCGCTCCCCGGAAGCAGCGGCAGGCGATACGGCTGGTGCAGCGTGTCGCGCATCGCCTCGTGCAGCATGCCGGCGTCCGACGTCAGGATGGCGGTGGCCAGCAGCGCGCTGCGACCCGCCTGCACCGCGGCGTCGTGGTGCGGAACGGCGGCCGGCAACGCTGCGCGCATCTGCTGCGTGCGGCTTTCGCTGGCCGCAATGAACACGACCGGGATCCACGCCTCCGGCACGCGGAAGCGGCGGAACGATATCTGGCCGCCGTCGCCCCCGACGGCCAGGGTGAAGCCGCCGTACAGCGCGGCGGACACGTTGTCGGCGTGACCCTCCAGCGCGGCGGCCAGGCCCAGCAGCTCGTCCGGAGAGGGCGCGGAGCGCCCGACGCTGGCGCCCAGCAGCAGCCCACCCACGATCGCCGCCGCCGAGCTCCCCAGCCCACGCGCGGCGGGGATCATGCTGCTCACCTCCAGCCGCCAGGCGCCACTTCCCGTTGCGCTCCCGTGCGACGCGCGCATGCCCTCACGGAAGGCACGGATGAGCAGGTTCTGGTCCGGGTCGTCGTCCGGCCGCGGCACCCCCTCACCGTGGGCGTTGAGCACGATGCCCGGCTCGTCGCCGTCGTGCAGCTCGGCGCGCAGCTTCAGGCAGAGGGCGGTGGCGAAGCAGTCGAAGCCGCTGCCCAGGTTGGCGCTGCTGGCGGGGACGTCGACGGACGCGATGGGCGGCATGGCCCGGCGAGTATAGGTATCGCGCCCCTCGTCTCCTCAGGCCAGGGCGGCCACCTCGGCGTGGCGGAAGCACGCAACCACGTGGTCGTTGACCATGCCCGCCGACTGCATGAAGGCGTAGCAGATCGTTGGCCCAACGAAGGTGAATCCGCGGCGCTTCAGGTCGCGCGACATGGCGCGGGAGGCATCGGTCTCGGCG
>DATAOD010000148.1:0-1599 GCA_036265975.1 Candidatus Limnocylindria bacterium | reverse complement strand
GCGGATATCCGCGTTGTACCGCACCACCGCTTCGCGCGACCTGCCGTCGACGTTGAGGCGGAGGGTGCCGGGAACCGGCGCTGGTTTGGCGCAGCCAGCTGACCCAACGGCGGCCGGGCTTGGCTTCGTTGCGGCGGATCCGGGCACGGTCGCGCCACACCCACAGAGGACACCGACCAAAACCCAAGCGGCAAACGCACGTCGCATCTGGCGACTGCCCGGAGCTACCAAACGGTCAGATGCTGTGGATGGCGGTGCCGACGTAGGCGTCGGTCCTTCGTGACCAGGAGCCAGCCGCGATCGACCGCCGTTGCAAATATCAAGCGATCAGCTGGGTCGCCAGGAAATGACGAGGGCAGATTCACCGCAGTGGAGGCGATGTCAGGGGACAGCGGGATCGTCCGAATCTGAGTCGCGAGTTGTCGCAGCCACGATGCGAGTGGCATCCCCAGGGCGATTCGGTCATGTCGAGCGAGCCACGCCAGCTCGTACCAGGAGATGTCGGCAACAGCCAGCTCGTCCGCCGCGGCAATGGCGGTCGCGGCGTCGGGACTGATCCGCTCCGGCTCAGCGGACCACCAATGGACAACGTGGCTGTCCAGCAGGATCGTCGTCATCCCAGTTCCCACGTCTCTCCTGTTTGGAAGAGATCGTCGTCGGCTGCTGCTGCCGTCATAGCCTTGCCGGCCATGCTCGCCTTCAGCGCATGGGGTCCTACCGCGGGAACGATCCGCGCCACAGTGCGCCCGTGTCGAGTGATCTCGACCTCCTCGCCCGCGGCAACATCGTCGAGCAGGGAAAGGATCTTCGCCTTTGCCTCGGTGGCGGTCACTCGGAGAGCCATATGGTCAAAATAATGGTCAGATGGTCTGACGCTGTCAACCGGCATACTGGCGCCGATGCTCATGCGTTCGCCGCGCGCCCCGCTCCTGGCGCTGATTTCCGTGGCCATCCTGGTCATCGGCATTGCGGCCTACTTCCTCCTCCGACCCTACCTGCCCGGGAAGCAGCCGGGGCTCGAGCTGCCCAGCATCCTCCCCAGCTTCGCGCTGCCCAGCGAGGAGGCATCGGGCAGTCCGCAGCCGGCGCCGAAGACGCTGGTGGCCGTGGGCGACATCGGCTCCTGTGACAGCCAGGCCGATGACGCCGTGGCGCAGCTGGTCAAGGAGCTGCCGGGCACCATCGCCACCCTGGGTGACACCGCTTACGAGCGCGGGTCCGACCAGGAGTTCGCCCAGTGCTTCAACCCCTCCTGGGGGCCGATGAAATCGCGCATCCACCCGGCCGTCGGCAATCACGAATACCTGACCGATGGCGCTGCGGGGTACTTCGACTACTTCGGCTCCTCCGCCGGAACCCGCGGGCAGGGCTGGTACTCGTACGACCTTGGCGCCTGGCACGTGGTGGTCTTGAACTCGAATTGCTCGTTCGTGGGCTGCCAGCCGGGCTCGCCGCAGTTTGACTGGCTGCGATCCGACCTGGCCAGGGCCGATGCGCACTGCCTCCTCGCCTACTGGCACCACCCGCGCTGGAGCTCCGGGCGCCACGGCTCCACGACGGCCGTGCAGCCCTTCTGGGATGCGTTGGAACGCGCCGGCG
>DATAOD010000147.1:0-14393 GCA_036265975.1 Candidatus Limnocylindria bacterium | reverse complement strand
GGGCACGCCCAGGTTCGTCCACTGCGCGATCAGCCCACCGGCCACCGATCCCAACAGCATGGCCGCGCCGCCCACGATCTGCGCCTTGGAGAAGACCGATTCGAGGGCGCCCTTGAAACCGGTGAACTTCAGGGCGTCCACGAGCCACGCCTCGGTGGCGCCGGAGAAGAACGTGAAGCCAAGGCCCAGCAGGATCGAGGCGATGGCCCAGCCCCACAGCGGCGCATGGATCTGCCACATCAGCAGGTACAGCAGGGTCGAGATGAACAGGGTCATCGCGCCGAGCACGTACGAGAAGCGCCTGCCGCGCGTGTCGGCGACCACGCCGGTAGGGATCTCGAACAGGACCATGCCGGCAGTGAAGAACGCATTCGCCGCGAACGCTTCGACGTTGCTGAGCCCGGCGTCCAGCAGGAAGATCGTATTGATGCCCCAGATGAACGAGGAGGCGAGGGTCGTCAGCAGCGTCAGCACCAGGTAGGTGCGCTCCACTGCCCGCGCCGGGTCGCTGGCGCTCGTCATCGGCCGCAGGCGATCACCTAGGGCCGCCTCAGGGGTTTCGGGGTGATTCGGCGTTGCGGTGGATCGTCGCCGCTCGGGACTTCCACCAGCGCCCAGCCGGGCAGGGGCTCGAACACGTTCGTGCCCGTCACCGCCATGAGCTCCACCACCTTCCCGATGAGCTTCCGCGCGGCGTCCCGCTCCGCCTTCGGCAGCTCGTCCAGCACCCGCTCGATGCGATGCTCCAGTACGCGGCGCGCAACGATCGGCTCGTCGCTCTTCGTGGAGGCCTGCACCAGCGCGTCGGCGTCATCGATGCCTTCCAGCGACAGCGCCCGGATCAACCGCCGAGCGGAGGCCGCTTCCTGCTCGGACACGCGGTCGAGCCACGTCATCGGCTGCCGCGCGGGCTTCTTTTTCGGAGCCGGTGCTGCCTTCGATGCCTTCGCGGCTCCGCGCGGCCGAGGGAGGGGCTTGATGGTGGTGCGCCGTGCCGCGGGCAGCTCGTCTGTGACCGCCTTCAGCGTCGGGAACGGGCCACGGGTCAGCTCCTGGCCAAGCTCATCGGCGGCGTTGGAGTCGATGAGGAACCAGCCAAGGGCCGCCTGGCGCACCTCGAAGCGCTCATCGGCCGTGCGGTAGGTGCCCGCCTTCGCGCGGATGAGCTTGTTCGGATCCTGCTCAATGGCTCCCGATTTGGCCTTGGGCATTCGCGGCTCAGGCGCCGCCCGTGTCCTGGATGACCGACAGGACGTTGCCCGCCGGATCCTTGAACCAGGCGATGGCCGGGCCGCGCGCGTCGCGCGAGATGCCCTTGTCGTCCTGCCCGAAGCCCTCGCCATAGTGCTCGAACGCGATTCCGGCTGCCGTCATCTTGTCCACCGCGGCGTCGATGTCCGGCACCGGGAAGTTCAGGACGGTGAAGGTCGCCGGCTCGTGATTGGGCTTGGGGTAGACAAACACCGGCCGGCGGCCGGGGATCCGCAGCGCCAGCCCTTCGCGCTCCATGCTGGTCTCGATGCCCAACGTGCCGCCGTAGAAGGCCTGCGCCTTCTCCAGGTCATCCACCGAGTAGCCCGAAAACGCCTCGCTGTCCTTGAGCATGGGTCGCGACCCCTTTCGTCCGATGAGTCGGCAAAGCGTACGCCGCTGCGGCGACGGGTTCCATAACGGACGGGACGATGGTCCGGTTGTGGGAGGCATCGGCTCCGTGAACCATCAAGCCGTGCAAGCGGACTCCGTGTTCATCGCCCAATTCCTCGCGCTGGTTGCCCTCATGGCGGGGACCATCGAGTACTGCGAGATGCTCCAGCGGCGCACGGTGTCGCGGCGATTTGCGGCGCTCCGCGAAGAGGCAGCCGTCTCGGGCCTGAATGGGCTGGTGCGCATGTTCGTCGCCGATGGCCGCGACCGCGGCTGATCAGCCCTGGCGCGAAAGCGCCCGCATCTCGTTTCGCTGATTGCGGCATCCTGTTGGGGATGTCCAGGTTCTCTCGACTCCTCGCAGTTCTCGCGCTCGTGACGTTCCTGGCTGCGTGCAGCGCACCGGTCAGCAGCAGCCCGGCGGTGCCATCGGCTTCGATGCCGGTGCCGTCCATTCCGCTGGCAACCGCGTCGACCGCAGGAACAAGCCAGCATCCAACGCCATCTGCCAGCTTCGCCGCTCTGCCGGGGCTGAGCTTCGACGCGGCCCAGGCCTGGGCCCAGGGCTTCAGCATGGAATGCCAGACGGGGCTCATTCCGCCGAACGGGCGTCCCCAGCTGGTCATCGCCCTCTGCCGGCGGCAGTCCGCCTCGGATAATGCTCAGATCGACCTGACCATCCAGTACTGGCCCAACAACACGGTGCTGGCCGTGTCCGCGGCCGTGCAGCCCATCAGCGGCGGCAGCGTCAGCGACGAATTCGGGGTCGCGTTCTCGCAATGGATGTCACGCCTGCCCTATGCCGGAGCCGATGCGAACGCGACGCTCGACTGGCTCCTCTCCGATGACGACTGCTCCGCCGGCTGCGCGAAGGACTTCGGGTCGGTCAGCTGGACGCGCACGGTCAGCGGAAAGGTCGACGCGGTGAGCGCCTTTGTCCTGGACCAGGGCTGACATGGCGGCTGTCGGCGGCGCGACAGCGCTCAGGTCCGGACACGTACAACAATTCCGTCGCCGCAAAGGCTGTTCCTGACGGCCACAAATCGCTAGGCTTTCCGCACTGACCTCGATAGAGGCGGCGGGAACGGAACGAACCCAATCACAGTGGAGACCCCAACACATGTCTCATCACAAGGCCGACGAGCCGAAGGACACTGAGGGCCACATCGCCAAGGTTCCCGGCGGCATCGCCAAGGTTCCGAGCGGAATTGCCAAGGTCCCAGGCGGGATCGCCAAGGTGCCAAGCGGGATTGCGAAGGTCCCGAGCGGCGTCGCCAAGGTTCCCCCGGGCGCCTCGGATGACAGCGACGTCGAGGGCCACATCGCCAAGGTCCCCGGTGGCATCGCCAAGGTCCCAGGCGGCATCGCCAAGGTCCCGGGCGGCATCGCCAAGGTCCCAGGCGGCATCGCCAAGACCCCGAACGGCTAAACCACAGTCCTTCCTTCAACCGGTGACCGCCGGTGCCAGCCGAAAGGCCGACACGGCGGTCATCGGCTGTCTGGCACAGTGAAGGCCGATGACTGAACAGGCGCCGCTCACCCAACATCGGCTCGCGAACGGCCTGCGCGTGCTGCTGGCGCAGGATCGGACCGTGCCGGTGGTCAGCGCGGCGCTGACGTATCGGGTCGGCAGCGCCAACGAGGCGCCGGGCAGGAGCGGCTTCGCGCACCTGTTCGAGCACATGATGTTCCAGGGGTCGGCCAATGTCGGCAGGACCGCGCACCTGCGCGACATCCAGGCCATTGGCGGCCGCGTCAGCGCCTTCACGACCTGGGATACGACCAAGTACCTCAACACCGTGCCAAGCCACCAGCTGCCGGTGGTGCTCTGGATGGAAGCCGATCGCATGGCAACCCTGGCGGACTCGATCAGCCAGGAGTCGCTCGACAACCAGCGCGAGGTGGTCAAGAACGAGCGGCGCTCGGAGGTCGACAACATGCCGTACGGCGGCGCGGAGGAGCAGCTGTTCGCCATGGCGCTCGGCGATGACCACCCGTACGGGCATTCCTATTGGGGACTCATGTCGGACCTGGAGGCGGCCACCGTGGACGACGTGCGCGCCTTCTTCCGCACCTACTACGTGCCCAACAACGTTGAGCTGGTGCTGGCCGGTGACTTCGAGGCCGATGCGGCGCTGGCGCTGGTCGAGCAGTATTTCGGCTTCATCCCGGCTGGCCCCGCGCCGCGAGCGCCGGACGGCAGCCTGCCGCTGCAGGTGGACCAACCAATGCACGTCATCAGGGCACACGACGTCCCGGCTCCGCGCCTGTTCATGGCGTGCCGGATCGCGCCATTCGGCAGCGACGCCTGGGACGTGGCGGACATGGCCGTTTCCGTCCTGAACTGGGGTCGCGCCGCTCGTCTCCAGACGCGCCTGGTTCGCGAGCTGCGCATCGCCGATGAGGTGGAGGCGGCGGCCTATGAGCTGGCGAATGGCGTGTCGCTGGTCGAGATCGACGTGGCGCCGGTCGATGGCGTGGAGCCGGCCACGATCGACGCCGCGCTCTCTGAAGAGCTGGATCGCCTGGCGGCCGATCCACCGAGCGAGGAGGAGCTGCGTCGCGTGCGCGTTGGGCGCGCCACGTCCTACGCCGTCGGCAACCAGGACCGGGAGTCGCGCGCGGACCGTATCGGGTTCTACGCGGCGATGCTGGACGAGCCGGAGCGCTACGGCCAGGAGGAGGCGCGCGACCTGGCGGTGACCTCAGAGGCTATTGCCGCGTTCGCCCGCGATCGGCTCAGCGCCCCGAACCGCGTTTCCCTCTGGCTGCTGCCTTCCGAGGGCTAGTAGTTCCCGCCACATCCGGCTGAGCGTTGTTCGCCACTGACGCCAGGATGGCCTTGACCTCGAATGGCGTCAGCCCGGGATGCTTTGACAGCATCAGCGCCACCAGCGCGGTGATGTGCGGCGCGGCAAACGAGTTGCCGGTTGCGACCGTCTCGCCGCCGTTGGCCCACGCAATCGGCACGTCCAGGCCCCAGGCGCCGAACTCGACCGGCGGATTCGGGTTGTAGTAGAAGCGGAATGGGTCAGGCTCTGAGTGCGCGGCGACGCTGATCACCGAACTGAACAGCGAGGGATAGCTGGCTCCGCCCACGTTGTTCACGGCGCTGACCAACACCACTCGGTGGAAGTAGGCCGCATCGGCAAGGTCGTGGAAGATGGGGAACAACGCCTCGCTCTTCGAGGAGAGGCTCAGGTTCGCGACCTGGACGGGCCGTTCGATAACGTACTCCAATCCCGCAGCGAAGGCCGCTCCCTTCCCCTTCAGGTCGGCGCCAAGCACGCGAACCGAAACGATGTCCACCTCGGGCGCGATGCCGGCGATGATGCCCGCGCAGGCGGTGCCGTGGCCGATGAGATCAATCGGCTCGGCGGGGACGATTTCCGGCTCTCCATCCTGGATCTCGACGGCGACGCTATCGACCAGCCGGCCACGCACGAGCGGGTGGTCGCCCTCCACGCCGGTGTCCACGATTGCAACGGTGATGCCCTTTCCAGTGGCGCCGCCCCACGCCCATTCGCGATCGATGTTCTCGAGACCGGGGACGCGCGCCAGCTGGTCGCCGGCCGGAGAGGTGAATGGCTCGGACCATGCCGGCAGCGGATCCGATGCCGGGGAGGTCACCGGGCGGACGGGCGGCCGAAGCGGCTTCGGTGCTGCCGATGCCCCGCAACCGCCCGGAGGATGTCACCAACCAGCTCCAGCTCGCCCTCTCCCAGATCACGCAGGCTGCTGACCTGGTCGACCAGCGACCAGAACGGCGATTCGTCGTCCACATCCAGCTCGCGGGTGGCGACGCTGACCATGGCCTCCACCTCTTCATCGCTCATGTCCGGCGTGAGCTGGCGGAAGGTATCGGCCAGAAGGACGGGCAGATCATGCTGGACGCGAGTGCCCTGGATGGCCGCACCTGCCTGCGCGCCAAAGGCGGCGAGCACCTCCATGTCGCGGACCGAGAACGTCTCGCCGTTGGCCTTGTCGAAGACCTCGAGCACGCCGACTACCTGGTCGTCCGTCACCAGGGGAACTGCGGCGACGCAGCGAGGTGTGTAGCCGGTCTCCTGTGCAATGGTCGGGTCGAAGCGCGGATCCTGGCTAATGTCCGTCAGCGCAATCGACTCGCCGGTCGAGTACACGTAGCCGACGATGCCCTGGGTTGGTGCCACCGACATGCCCACCACGTCGCCGGTCTCTGGACCGCCCGCCACGCGGTACTCGAGCCGATCCGGCTCGTTCAGGAAGAGGGCGATGGACGAGGCTTTCGCCTGGAAGAGGCTGACGATGGCGTCCACGATCAGCTGCAGCAGCCGCTCTTCGGTGCGCGACTGGAAGCGAGCTGCGGCGGCTCCGCGGCGGGCCACCTCCTGAATCGCGATCATGCACGCGTGAAGGTTGGCCTGAGCTGAGTTGTTGCCGTCATCCATAGGCGCGCATTGTGGATGCGCTGCTGCTCAGCGGCAAGCGTGAACCGCAGCCTGGGTCACTCGCCGGCGGCAAGCAGCTGAGCGCTGGCGCCAAACATGGCCGGGGCCGCCATGACGGTCGTGGTCATGCGCTGGCCCATGGGCGCAAGCGCCGCGACCAGGGCTTCGCGAGCAGTTGCGCCGATGCCGTTCGAGCTGACGCAGCCCAGGCTGACCTGCGCGACTGCCCGCTCGTCGAAATGGCCGATGCGCACGCGCAGCGCTTCCGCAAGGCCGGTCACGGTAAGCTCCAAATCAACCCAATGGCCACGATTCATGACCAGAGCGTCGCCGACGCTCGTGACACCTCTTGTGTCGCGATAGCCGGCCGCGGCACGTGGCGTGCAGCGTGATCGGGCTACACCATGGATGAGCAGATGATTCGCGACCGCGCGGAGTCGTTCCGCCAGGCGTTGTTGGCGGGTGATATGGGCGAGGCTTCGGTCGACATGAGCTCGGAGCTGCAGCGCAACCTGGGACCGGTCGTGGCAATGCTGCCGCTGCCGCTGACCGACGCCACGCTGGAGAAGGTCGAGAGCACCGGCAGCGGGTATCGGGCGCTGCTGAGCCTGGTGGGGGAGAGCGGCACCATCAAGCTCGAGACGCGCTGGAAGGAACGCGACGGGCATCCGACCATGGTCGAAGCCAGCCACGTTCCTGATGAGCCGATGCCGACCGCTCCGGCCGAAGACGAGGACGAAGCCGCCGGCTGATTGGCGGGCTACTCGGAGGAGGGCGGCGGCTCCGTGGCTTTGGGCGAGGCCTTCGGGTCGGCGTCGGAGCCCTTCGGGACGTTCGCTTCGTCCTCGACGGTCATCGACCTGTCGTAGGCCTTGCCCGCATCGGGCGGCGTCTCGGTTGGCTTGTCAATTGAGCTGGCGTCGCGGTCTTGAGTCATGGGTCGGCATCTCGCATCGGCCATGCCAAGGTGATTAGGATCTTCACCGTGTGGACCGTAATGGTGAGGATCCGATGACTGTTGGGTTGCGCGGCATCATCCAGGCGCTGGCCATCGTGTGCTTCCTGCTCTCCGCGTTCGGCTTCAACACGGCGCCGCTGAACTTCACGCCACTCGGTTTGGCGCTGTTCGTCGCCTCGTGGATGGTTCCCGAGAAAGAGCTCGAGGTCTCGCCGGGCGCATCTGAGGCCTGAGCCTCACCGCGGCACGGTGCGTGCACCGATCAGCGGGCATGAACGTTGGACTTCGCAGCATCCTGCTCATCGTGGCCATCGTCTGCTTCCTGCTCTCCGCCTTCGACGTGGGGCTGGGAAGCATCGGGCTCACGCCGCTCGGACTGGCCTTTCTGGCCGCCGCATTCCTGATCGGCGATGGAGGATTCAGCCTCCGAACCTGAGCGCATCGCGGGCCTCCCCTAGACTTGTGAACGTGATTGAGGAGAAGGAGGCCACCGGACCGCAGGGGAGGCTGGGCCATGTCCTCGCCACCCGCGAGGGGCACGCCCAGGACCCTGAAAAGCCCATGGTGATCGCGCACCGCGAGGCGCTGATCTACACCTTGGGCAAGGCTGCCGAGCTCGAGCACCTGGTCATGTGCCAGTACCTGTACGCCGCCTTCTCTCTCAAGGAAGAGGCGAAGGAGGGCGTGCCGGAGGAGCTGCTCCCGAAGGTGGTGGCGTGGAAACGGGAGCTGATTCACATCGGGGAGCAGGAGATGCTGCACCTGGCCCTGGTGCAGAACCTGCTCAACAGCGTGGGCGCCGCGCCTCGGTTGGGGCGTCCCAACTTCCCGCTGTCGCCGGCGGCGATGCCCTGCGACGTCCAGATGGCGCTCCTGCCCTTCGGCGAACCCGCACTGCGCCACTTCGCCTATCTGGAACGCCCCGAAGGCATGGACATGTCCGACCAGGAGGGGTTCGCCGCGGTCGCCAAGGCTCGCGAGCTGCCGCACGACGAAGCCGATGAGATCGGACCGCACCTCCAGGACTTCGACACGGTGGGGCACCTGTATCGGTCCATCGAGGATGGCTTCGCCAGCCTGGCGGAGCAGATGGGGGAGTCACGCCTGTTCATCGGGCCTGCGAGGACGCAGGCCACGCCCGCCCACCTGGAGTTCGACGAGCTCACGGCCGTGACGGACCTGGTCTCGGCCCGAGCCGCGATCGACGTCATCGTGGAGCAGGGCGAGGGCGCGCGCGGCGACTGGCGCGATGCGCACTTCGGGCGCCTGGTACGCATCCTGGACGAGTACCTGGCCATCCAGGAGACGCATCCCGATTTCGAGCCGGCTCGCCCGGTCATGCTGGCCCACGTGCGTCCACTGGCAACCGGCCAGGACGTCGAGCTCATCGGCCATGGCTTCACCGCCCGGTGCGCGGACCTGCTGAACGCGACCTATGAGCTGATCCTGCAGCTCCTGGCGCGCTACTTCGCGCACACCGATGAGACATCGGAGCAGCTGAGCGCCCTCACCAACGTGGCGGTGGCATTGATGAAGTTCGTCGTCAAGCCGCTCGGCTCGCTCATCACCCGTATGCCGATGGGTCCCGACCATTCCGACCGCACGGCCGGCCCGGCCCTGGAGCTGTTCTACGAGACGGACTACCTGCTGCCAGATCGCGCCGCCGCGTGGGCCATCATGGAAGAGCGCATGCGCGAGATCGCGGAGCTCGCGACCCGATGCCGCGACGAGTGCATCCCCACCTTCATGCCCGCGCTCTCCCGCATCACTGCTTCGTTGCAAGCCCAGGCAGAGGTCCTCGCCGCCGCCCGCTGAGCGGGCTTGGGGACTCGGCTTCGGCGGCCGATATTTGGCGCGTTTCGCGCCAGAGCCCACCACCTGGCGCGGTCCGGCCCATTTATCGCAACGAGGCTACGTCGAGGACTCGGCTTCGGCCAGTGCGCCTTCAGAAGAGCGTATAGGTGGAGCGGATCGAGCCGCGGGTGGCATGGCGGCCTTGGCCCGGAAAGTTGCCACGAAGGCATCGGCTCCGCGCTCGTGGAAATACGCCTCGGCCAGTCGCCCTGCCTCGGCTGCCTCCGGGAACTGCTCGCCGGCGCCCTGAGCGAGCTGCAGCTGCAGTCGGGCCAGCAACGTCTGCGCGCCAATGTCCTCCAGCAGCCGGCGTGCGTTCAGGTACGAAGTCCGCGCCTCGTCCCAGCGGCTGGCCAGCAACGCGGTCAAGCACGCGGCGATCTGGCGGCTCGCATGCGCCAGTGGCAGGTCCTCGGTCGTGACCGCGGCCTGCGCGGCTACGGCTTCCGCCAGCCTGGACGAGTCTCCCGCCGCGGCGGCCGCGAGAACAGCCAGCTGCGTGACCTGGCGGGATGAGTCGTTGTTATCCCATGCGCGGCGAGACGCCTCAAATGCGTCAACCCAACGGCCCTGGGCAATTCTGATCTCGGTTTCGATAACCGCCATGAACGCCGTGGCCTGAGCGCTGTTGCGGACGGAGTCGTCGGATAGGGCAGTCTGCAGGATGGCATCGGCTTCGTCTGTTTGGCCGAAGAACGCAAGCCGACGAGCTCGTTCGGCTTCGAACCAGCCTGCATAGAAGCCCGCGGCGTCCGCCTGCTCCGCGTCGGCCTCCGCCTGCCAATCTTCCCAGCTTCCAGCTTCCAGGGCCGCCGACAGGCCGGTGCCTATGGCCTGCTGGATCCAGGTTCGCTCGCCGAACCGCTCGGCGATCTCGTAGACCTCCCTCGACATCTGGAGAAGCGATGCCAGGGACTGCGATCCAAGGATCTGGGCGGCGTTGTTGCGCGCCCTGAGCATGGCGAATGGCTCGCCCAGCCGATCGGCCAGGACCACGGCACCGGCGAGGATGGCCTCGGACTCCAGGCTGCGTCCCAGCATCATCAGGATTGATCCCTTGGTGATGAGGGTGTTCACAAGGACCCGCGGCGTGGCAGCGTTTGGCTTCTCGAGGACGCGGTCACACCAGACGAGGCTCTCGGGGGAGGTCTGCAGCATGAGGACGCGGGCAATCTCCGACTGGGCCTCGACGATCTCGGGGGCGCTGGGCAGGTCCGCCACGTCGGCCAGCGCCGCCCGCAGGATGTCCCCGGCGGCCACGTCGCCGTGCTCGTGCAGCTTGGAGAATGCCTGTGCCGTTCGGCTGCGCAGCACTCCCAGGCGATCGCCGCTGGCGAGGTAGAGGTCAGCTGCCTTCTGGGCATGCTCGTCCGAAACACCAAGCCGCGCTGCGATGCCAGCTGCCGCCGCAGCGCGTTCGTGCAGCGCCGCCTGTTCGATTGGATCGGTGGTCACTTCGAGCGCCTGCTCCAGGTACTCCAGCGCGCCATGCGGCGCGTGCAAGGCGGTTGCGCGTTCCGCGGCCGCGCGAAGCGCGACGCGGGCCTGGGCTGCCAAGGCATCGGCCTCGTCGCCGGAATGGCTGGCCCGATATGCCGCCAGGTAGTGGCTGGCCAGGACGCCCGCCAGCTCGTCCTCTCCCAGGGACTCGAAATAGCGGGCCGCGGATAGATGCTTGGCGCGACGGTCGCGCTTGGCGAGTGACTGGTAGGCGACTTCCCGGACGACGCCCTGGATGAACCGATACTGACCGCGCTCGGAGGACAGTGGATCCACGTCCAGCACCAGGAGTTCGCGCCGGACCAACGCATCCAGGTGCTGGTTGAGAGCCTCCAGGGTGATCCCACCGATTCCCTCCAGGGCGGGCACACTGAAGCTCAGTCCCAGGACCGCGGCGTCGGTGACAAGGCTGCGCTCCTCCGATCCAAGGGCATCCAGCCGCGCGGCAATGAGGGCGTGCAGCGTCTCCGGCACGGCCAACGGCGGGAGCTCGCCAGCGAGCTGCAGCTGGCTGCCGTCGGTCACGAGCGCGCCGCGATCGATGAGCATGCGGATGGTCTCCACCGCGTACAGCGGCACGCCCTCGGCCCGATCGATGATTGCCCGCAGCGCCTGCTCCGGCATGCCCGGCGCGATTCCGGTGAGCAGCAGCCGCATATCGGCCTCGGACAGGGGCTCGAGGTGGACGGACGTGGCGGTCCGCACGTTCGAGCCCCAGCCCGGACGGCGCTCGAGCAGCTCTGGTCGAGCCTCGGCCACCACGAAGATGGGCGAGGTTCGGGCCCAGGTCAGCAGGTGCTCCACGAAGTCCAGCAGCCCTTGATCGGCCCATTGGAGGTCCCAGAGGACCAGCATGACCGTACCCTGCTGGGCAAGCCGCTCAAAGAACGTGCGCCAGGCGGCGAACAGCTCCTCGCGGCCTTCACCAGGCAGCTCGTCCAAACCCAGCAGGCCTGTGAGCCGGGGCTCGATCCAGCGCTGTTCGGCCGGTTCCAGGGCAAGCCCGGCAAGCATCTCCGCGACCTTGGCGCGGGCTGCATCGGCGTCCTCCGACTCCGCGATGCCTGCCCGACCGCGGACGATCTCCGCCAGAGCCCAGTAGCTGATCCCCTCCCCGTACGACGGGGAGCGGCCCTCGTGCCAGAGCACCGTCTCGACCACGCCATCCAGGTACTTCTCCAGCTCCCAGGCAAGTCGGCTCTTGCCGATGCCTGCCTGGCCGATGATCGTCACCAGCCGCGGCTTTCCCTCGCGCGCGGTGGCGTGGAACTGGTCCTTCAGCAGCCGCAGCTCCTCGTCCCGACCGACGAACGGCGGCTCCAACGCAGACGCGCGTCCCTGGCCGCCACGCCGGCCGACCACTGCGACAGCTCGCCATGCGCGAACGGGCTGGTCCTTGCCCTTCAGCTCCAGCGGCTCCATCTCTTCGAAGGTGATGGCACCCGAAGCAGCGCGGTGCGTGGCCTCGCCGACCAGCACGGTGCCTGCGGCCGCCGCGGACTGCAGGCGCGAGGCGGTGTTCACCATGTCGCCGGCGACCATGCCCTGCGCCTCTGCCCCGATCGTCACCGCCGCTTCGCCGGTCAGCACGCCCGCGCGTGCGCGGAGCGCAGTCCCTCCTTCGAGACCGGCAACCCCCGAAACCATCTCGAGTGCGGCGCGCACCGCGCGCTCCGCGTCATCCTCGTGGGCGGTGGGCGTTCCCCAGACCGCCATGACGGCATCGCCTATGAACTTCTCGATCTCCCCGCCGTGCCGGCCCACCGTCTCGCGAGCCAGCTCGAAGTAGCGGCTCAGGAGATCCCTGGTGTCCTCCGCGTCGCGTTGCTCGGAGGCCGACGTGAAGCCGACCAGGTCCACGAACATGACTGAAACCAGCCGGCGCTCCGCAATCGGCTCGATTTGGGATTCGGCTGATGGAGCCTGCGTGGCCTCACCGGTCGTGGCGCCCACCAACGACGTGCCGCACTCATTGCAGAACTTCGCGGTCGCGGCGTTTTGGGTCCCACACGCCGGGCATGCCGTCCCCATGCGATGGCCGCATTCGGCGCAGAACTTGGCTGCCGGCTCGTTCTCGGTACCGCAATTGGGGCAGGTCAGCACGGCAGGGGAGCCTCAATCGGCCCAAAGATCTTCATACGCGCGGCCAGCATACGAGCGAGCGCTGAATTTGGGGAGCACTAACGCCGGCAGCCGGCCATGTGCGGCTTCGAATACCGTCGCGGGAAGGCGGTCCCATGGTCACCCCAGAGCTAAGCAGCCTGACGGAGGAGGCATGACAGACGCGCGGGCCGCGGAAATTTCGGCGCGTTTCGCGCCAGAACCGAGGATCCGGCGCGATCCGGCCCATTTTTCGGCCTTTACGAGGCGTGATCGGCCGAAATATCGGCCCAACCAAGTTCCAGGTGAGGCGGCGCGACGCATTGGCTACGATGATCCAGCCCCAGAGCCACGCCGCCTGACGGAGGATCCATGACCGACGCGCCACCACCCGAGAGCACCCCACCCCCATCGGCCTCGCAGCCCCCGCCGAATGAGGACCAGTTCATGGTCTCGCGCATGGGCGCGGAGGAAGGCCCCTACACATTCGACGACCTGCAGGCACAGCTGCGCGCCGGGATGATCCGGCATGACACGTTGCTGCGCCGGGGGACCAGCGGCCAGTTCATGGCCCGCGAGGTTCCTGGCCTCTTCTCCGATAAGGAGTGGCTGACCACCGTGCTGCTGTCCTTCTTCGTCGGCTGGTTCGGGATCGACCGCTTCTATCTCGGCTACGTGGGCCTGGGCGTGCTCAAGCTGATCAGCTTCGGCGGCTTCGGGATCTGGTACATCATCGACCTGATCCTGCTCGTGACCGGGCGCATGACTGATTCCAAGGGACTCCCGCTGCGCCGATAGCGTGGCTGGGCCCCGCGCCGCGCCACCTAATGGCGAACCCTCATGAAGGATCTCGTGAAGCAGCACGTCCAGCGCGCGAACCTCGATGAGGTCGCCGACTTCGGCCGATTCCCGCACGGCACCGGCAAGTTCGTGCGGGTAGGAAGCATGGCCGTCGGCCGTGCCGTGCTGGAACCGGGCTGGCGCTGGTCGACCGACGTCAAGCCGCAGGTCGGCACGGCCAGCTGCCAGGTCCACCACCTCCACATCCAGCTCTCCGGCCGATTCGCCGTCCGTATGGACGATGGCAGCGAGCACGAGTTCGCCGCGAACGACGTGATGGACATCCCGCCCGGTCACGATGCCTGGGTGGTTGGCGACGAGCCGGTGGTCGTGATGGACATCTCCGGCAACTCGCCGGGTTTCGCGCTCCCCTCGGAGCGCAGCCGATTCCTGGCCACGCTCCTCTTCACCGACATCGTGGGCTCCACGCCCATGGCCGCCAAGCTCGGCGACGCCGCCTGGCACCAGCTGATGGAGCAGCACAATCGCCTCGTCCGCAGCTGCCTCGAGCGGTTCGGGGGCCACGAGATCGAGACCACCGGCGACGGATTCCTGGTCAGCTTCGACGGTGCCGCCGCGGCTCTGCGCTGCGCGCTCGCGCTGCGCGACGGGGTGCGCGAGCTGGGGCTGGAGATCCGCATCGGCGTCCACACCGGTGAGGTCGAGCGGGTGGGGGAGGACCTGCGCGGGCTCGCCATCCATGCGGCAGCCCGGATCATGGCCGAGGCCGACGCATCGGAGGTGCTCACCTCAGCGGTGACCCGAGCGCTTGCGGCCGATGCAGCAATCCAGTTCACGCCGCGTGGCTCCCGTCCGTTGAAGGGTCTTCCCGAGCCGATGGAGCTGTTCGCCGTCGAACCCGGCTAGGGACGGCGGCGCGCCGATAGATCGGGCAAATCCTCACCGGAGCCGATGCCCAGGTGCCAGTTCGCCGATAAATCGGGCAGGCCCAGGCGGGAGCAGCACGCCTGCGCGCTGTTCACGTTCAGCCCTGCCCGCTGTATCGCACAATTCAGCACGCCAAAAGCGCTCCCGCGTTGTCCAGACCGGTCTATCGGGCAAGGCGG
>DATAOD010000146.1:0-2476 GCA_036265975.1 Candidatus Limnocylindria bacterium | reverse complement strand
TACGAGGTGCACCACGGCGTGCGCATCACCGACGGTGCGCTGGTGGCGGCGGCGGTCCTGTCCAATCGCTACATTACCGAGCGCTTCCTGCCGGACAAGGCCATCGACCTGGTGGACGAGGCGGCCAGCAGGCTGCGCATGGAGATGGACTCCATGCCGGTCGAGCTGGACGAGATCGAGCGGCGGCGGATGCAGCTCGAGATCGAGCGCGAGGCCCTGCGCAAGGAGAAGGACGCCGCCTCGAAGACGCGGCTCGACGCCCTCGAGCAGGAGCTCGCCGACCTGCGGGAGCGTGGCGATGCCATGAAGGCCGGCTGGGAGCGCGAGAAGGAAGTCGTGGCCCAGATCCGGGCCACGCGCGAGGAGCAGGAGCGCCTGGGTCCGGAGATCGAGGCCGCGACCCGCGCGCAGGACTACCAGCGCGCCAGCGAGCTGCAGTACGGCCGCGCGCGGGAGCTCGAGCAGAAGCTGGCCGAGCTGCAGGAGCGCCTGGCTGAGCTGAAGGCCGGCGGCTCGCTGCTTCTCAAGGAGGAAGTGGACGCCGACGACATCGGCGCCGTGGTCGCCCGCTGGACCGGCATCCCCGTCGCCCGGCTGATGGAGGGCGAGACGGAGAAGCTGCTGAAGATGGAGGACCGGCTGCACGATCGGCTCATCGGCCAGGACGAGGCGGTCACCGCGGTCAGCGACGCCATCCGCCGTGCGCGGGCCGGGCTGAAGGACCCCAAACGGCCCATCGGCTCCTTCATCTTCCTGGGACCGACTGGTGTGGGCAAGACGGAGCTTGCCCGGGCCCTGGCCGAGTTCCTGTTCGACGACGAGAATGCCCTCGTCCGCATCGACATGAGCGAGTACATGGAGAAGTTCGCTGTCTCGCGGCTGGTGGGCGCACCGCCGGGCTACGTCGGCTACGAGGAGGGCGGCCAGCTCACCGAAGCCGTCCGCAGAAGGCCCTACCAGGTGGTGCTCTTCGACGAGATCGAGAAGGCGCACCCGGACGTCTTCAACGTCCTGCTGCAGCTGCTGGATGACGGGCGCCTGACCGACTCGCAGGGGCGCACGGTCGACTTCAAGAACACGGTCATCATCATGACCAGCAACATCGGCTCGACCACGCTGATCGAGGCCGGCGAGAAGGGGCCCGATGCGTTCGAGCAGGCGGCCGCGTCCGTCCGCCTCCAGCTGCGCGACCACTTCCGCCCAGAGTTCCTGAACCGGGTGGACGAGATCCTCGTCTTCAAGCCGCTGTCGGAGGCGCAGCTGTCCGAGATCGTCAAGCTGCTCCTGGCCGGCGTGGAGCGCCGCCTGGGCGAAGCGCGCATCTCACTGCGAGTGACCGACGCCGCACGCGCGCTGGTCGCGCGCCAGGGCTACGACCCGGTGTTCGGGGCGCGGCCGCTGCGCCGCGCCATCCAGCGCAGCATCGAGAACCCGCTTGCCAGGCGCATCCTGGCCGGCGAGTTCCCCGCCGGCTCGACGGTGACCATCGATGCCGCGGCCGACGGCGGGCTGACCTTCAACGGCTCTGCCGAGCCTGCCCCGCCGCCGCGGGTGATGTCCACGCCGGGCGGAAGCACGACGGTCAATTAGCGCTCGTTGGCCTCGGGTCTCGCCAATTCCCTGCCTGGCAGGGCTTAGGCGGGTCGCGACCCGCTGAACCAGGCCAGACACCGCCCTATCCCGCTCAGCCAGATGCGCCGGATGGCCCGATGAACGCCACCGGGGCGCCTAAGCCCAGTGTGCCTGGGATTTGGCGGATGCAGCGTCCGCCATCGGCCACACGCCTCAGGAAGACGGTCTCCTACCTGGCTCCAGCGACGTCCCCTCCGGCACTGCCAGTCGCCCTAGACCGATGCCAGCAGGTCGAGCGGGAAGGGCGGCATGGCCAGCGGTCGCACGGCGAGGCGCAGCAGGAGCAGCGGCGAGTCATCACCGGCGGCGCGGTTCGACTTCAGTTCCCCGCAGCCGGTACAGCGATGAATGAGAACCCACTCGCCCTTGCCCCGGACGCTGATGGCGATCGGCTCCATGGCAGAGCCGCATTCGTCCGTCATGGCGCGGTCACCTGGCCGCCCGTCGACGTGACGCGACCACAGACAGCTCGGACAGTGATTGCGATGCTGCGTGCCGGGGGCATCGCTGGGGATGTCGATCCGGCAATGCGCGCAGCGAAAGAAGCGCGGAGCTTTCAAACAGTGTCTCCCATCGGGCTTTGACGCTAGAAGGAATGGGCGGCATGTGGCGCGCGCCGGCTTCCTTCAGAGCCCGAGGGCAACAAGAAAGCCGTCCCGGAATGGGACGGCTGGTGCTCAGCTGCGAATTGCGGCTGTGGCTAGCTTCCACTCCGAGGGCGCGATGAACGGACCGTCCGTGCGGCGTACGACATCGAATTTGGCCCTCGTGGTGGTTGTCTTCGGCGGAACGGTAGCCGCGCACCTGGCGCCCGTCAAGCCCTCGAACTGGTCAAGCGAGCTCC
>DATAOD010000145.1:0-5086 GCA_036265975.1 Candidatus Limnocylindria bacterium | reverse complement strand
GCCGGCGGGGCCTATCGGCATCCTGTACCCCTTCCGCTACGTCGAGCTGAGCGACTGGGGGCTGAAGAACATCCAGGAATGGCAGTCGCCGTCCTTCCACGAGCCGGCGCACTGGGCCTTCCTGGCGCTGATCGCCTGGGTTGGGCTGAACGGCGGACGCAACACGCCCGGCTGGCTGGTGGCGCTGTCGTGGATAGGAATCGCCTTGGGTCTCATTGCGCTGCGCAACGTGCCCATCGCGGCGGTCTTCTGCCTGCCGACCATGGCGCTGGGCATGCAGTCGCGCCTCTCGGCGCGCGGCTGGGACGTGTCTCGCCGCAAGAAGCCGCTGCCGACCTCCCGGGCGCTGGGACGGCGGGTGATGGAGCTGGGCACCGCGGTGATCGTGGTCATCGGCGCCATGTTCGTACTGGTTCCTCGGGGATTGGGGCCGTCCATCGACGCCGATCTGGCGAAGCGCTTCCCGCTGGCGGGGGTGCGGATGCTGCGGAAGGTGCAGCCAGATGCGCGCGTGCTGGCCGAGTACGGCTGGGGCGGCTATGTCATCCACGAGCTGTACCCGACCGGCGGACGCGTGTTCGTGGATGGTCGCAACGACATGTACGACCAGCAGGTCCTGGTCGACTATGACTCGATCAAGGACGCGGATCCGGGTTGGGAGGACCTCGCCAACCGCTACGGCGTCAGCGCTCTCCTGCTGGAGCCGGATGAGACGGTCACTCGGGGCCCTGCGCTGTCGGAGGGCTGGTGCGAGGCGTATCGGGATCCGAACCAGGTGCTCTATCTGCGGAGCTGTCCTGACTAGCGGAACCAGCCTCGCTCCGCAGCAGCATGCTCGTCGCCGGGGAGACCCACGCTGCATCGGGCAGCCAGACCCGCGGCACCACCGTTGGGATCGCGGCTCCGGCCAGCAGCCAGGTCCAACGCGAGCCGCGAACCACCAACCACATGCCGGCAGCGGCGAACACCACGACCCCAGTCACGAGCAGCGCGGGGTGCAGCGCGAGGAGCGACACGCCGCCCAGGTAGAAGGACTCGCCGCTGACCGTGGTCGTGGGGTAGGTGTCGAGCCCGAACACCAGTACATGGGCCCACAGGACGGCGGCGATCGCAATTGAGATCACCGCTTCACGCCAGCGGCGCTCGGCTACGTAGCCGGCCACCAGCAAGATGGGGAAGACTTTCAGCGAGGCCGCGGCGCCCAGCAGATACGGGCCGGCGCGGGTCGGCAGGCCGATCGCCAGCACGCCGACCATCAGCGTGGTGACGTTGGCGGCTGGCAGGTTGCTGACCAGCAGAGAGAACAGCAGCACGCTGAGGGTGAATGCCGCGGGTGAAGGACGGCGCAGAAGAGGAGCCACCGCGGCGATCGCGGCGACCAGCAGCAGGCCGCGCCATACCAGGTACGCCGCGTCCTGCGACAGGTAGGTGAGCGGCAGCCACGCGAATGCGAACCACGGCGCGTAGCGGTAGATCTCGGTCTCATCCGCCCCCGCCGGCAGGTAGAGCGGCATGCCTTCACGCAGGCGCAGCGCTGCGTGCCAGTACGCATCCGCATCGGGTTGGACATTTGGCGTCCATCCGGCGCCGATGAGCAGGACCGCGCCCAGCAGCGCCACCGCGAAGGCCGCCAGGCGGGCGACGGCAGTCGGGCTCATCTGCCGATGCGATCCGAGGCGCCGTTCAGCAGCCCGACCGCGAGATAGGTGGCATACGTGACGTGCGATCTGGGTGCGACCAACATGACCGCCACCGCCGCCGCCGGCCAGACCCAGTCAGAGCGGATCCAGGCCAGGTACAACGCCACGGCGGTAGACACCACGGCGCCCACTACCCAGGCCTGCGGCGAGATGTAGTAGTAGAGGGAGAAGGCGGAGCGCCCCGGATCGGTGACGTAGCCGTGCAGGTCGTAGAACAGGAACGAGGCCGCCAGGACGGCGGCGACCACCAGCGCAGCGCCGATGGCCAGCCACTGCCGGCGCGCGAGCAGCACGATGACCCACAGGATGGGCACTGCCTTCAACGAGGCAGTGACGCCGATCCAGAGCGGCGCGCTGCGCCGCGACATCCCGAAGCCCAGTGCGGCCACGACCAGGGGCTGGATGTTTCCTACCTGCACCAGCGACAGCAGCCAAGGCGCGAGGATCAGGGCCAACGCGACAGAAGCGGCGGAGCGCAGGCGGAGCAGGGCGTACAGGATGGCGATCGTGGCGGCGGCCAGGATCGCGCCCCAGACCCATTCGACGAGTGTCTGCGGCAATGATGTGAGCGGAACCCACAGCCACGCGAACCACGGCGCGTATCGGAAGACGCGGTAGTTGTCGGGGTCTATGCCGACGGGATACAGCGGCTGCCCGGTCTTGAGCCGCGTGGCCGCATCCCAGTAGGCGTCGACGTCCTCGAAGCCCCACTGATTGGCGATCAGCCAGATGCGGATGATCGTGGTGGCGAGCAGCAGCGCCAGGAGCAGACCAATTACCCAGCGTCTCGGCGGCATCCGGGAGAGTATTGTCTGGCGACGTATGCGACGTGGGTTCCGGCCTGCACGGCCCCGTACCGGCTGGCTGGTGTTCGGAGCAGCAGCTGCCGGCGCTGCCGTCCTTCTAGCCCTGACCTCATATGCGCTGCTGACCTACGCCCTGGCCCGTCCGCTGGGCATCGACGTCAGTGCGTACTACCACGCGGCTGAGCGCCTGGCGTCGGGCGAGACCTTGTATGCAGGGGGCGCAGCCAATGCGTCGGACCTGTACCGGTACTCCCCCTGGTTTGCCGCCGCCTGGATTCCGCTCACCGCTCTCCCCATTGAGGTAGTGGCAGCTCCCTGGGTAGGCCTGATGGGCCTGGCCGCTCTCCTTTCCACCGCCCCGCTCGTGCGCTTTGGCCCAACGGGCTGGGCGGCGTTCGCCTTCTTCTTCCCGCTGCAGCTGCAGGGCGCGGCATTCGGCAACGTCCAGCCGCTGCTGGTGCTGATGCTGGTGTGTGGCGTGAACCGGCCCAGCGGCCCGCTGTGGGTGGCCATTGGCGCGTCGCTCAAGCTGACGCCCATCGTGGTGGTGCTGGTCTACGCGGCGCGGGGTGAGTGGGGGAAGGTGTGGCTGACCATTGGTCTCACCGTTCTGCTTGTGGCGCCCATGCTCCTTTTCGACCTCTCCGGCTACTCCACGCAATCGGGGCCGAACCAGGACAGCCTGGCGGGCGTGTCACCGTTGCTGTTCCTGCCGATCGCCGCGGTCACGCTGCTCGGGACGTGGCTCCTGGCCCGCACCCGCTACGGGTGGGCGGCCGCTGGCCTGGCCATGATCATGTCGCTCCCGCGCCTGCTCAGCTACGAGGCCGGCTTCGCCCTGGTGGGGCTGGCTGACGTCCTGCGGCAGCGCGGCGTGGCGCGGCCATGACGGCGAAGCTCGCGCGCGACCTGGTCATGGCGCTGTCCCTGGCTGCGCTCATCTTCGGCTGGATCTGGCTGCTGCAGCGCGACTTCTTCTACGACGCGCGAGCGTATTGGGCGCTGGACTACGACCATCTCTACGCCAACAGCCTGGTTGGCCGCCTGGGCACGTACCTCTATTCCCCTGCCTTCGCCCAGGCGATGTGGCCACTGACCCTCCTGCCGTGGCCGGTCTACGCCGCGCTGTGGTCTGCGCTGAACCTGGCAGTGCTGGTCTGGATGGCGCGGCCGTTCCTGGCCGCGCTGCTCCTCTTCATCCCCTTCTCACCGGTGACCGATGAGATCACCACCGGCAACCTGCACCTGCTGCTGGCCGCTGCCCTGGTGCTGGGCTTCCGCTACCCGGCGGCGTATGCGCTGCCGCTGCTCACGAAGATCACGCCGGGCGTCGGTGTCCTGTGGTTCCTTGGCGCGCAGAAGTGGCGCGCCTTCTTGGTCGCCATCGGGGCAACTGCGGCCATCGGGGCAATCTCCATGGTCATCGGATTCAATCAATGGCTGGATTGGATCGGTCTGCTCCGCGCCAGCTCCAGCGTGCCCGTGCCATCGGAGATCGGCGTCATCCCCGGTCCGCTATGGCTGAGGGGGAGCGCTGCCGCCGCCCTCGTGGTTGCGGGTGGACGGCTGGGATGGAAATGGACGGTGCCTGTGGCCGCAACGCTGGCGCTGCCGGTCACCTGGTCGTCGGGACTGTCGATCCTGGTGGCACTGATTCCGCTGTATCGCGATCGGCTTCCCTGGCTGCTTGGGGGATCGTGGCGTCGGGCGCCGGCACCGTCCCTACCAGCAGCAGCGTGACGTCGTAAACGAAGAACCGTGGCAGGGCCAGCGCGGTGGTGGTTGCTGCCGCCAGCCAAGCCCACCGTGTTCGAGCAAGAACGAGCGTCACGACCGCCCCGACTGCGCCCACCGCCACATAGATCGGCAGGTAGGTGATCAGCAAGCCTGCGTCCCCGACGCTGGTCGTATAGCCGGACAGGTCGTAGAGCAGCAGTGGGGCAAGCAGGAGCGCGGTCAGCAGCAGCGTGACCAGCCCACGCATCCACTCCTTTCGGCCGAAGTACACCAGCACCAGCAGGATCGGCACGGCCTTCAGGGAGGCGGCAACCGCGATCCACAGCGGGCCGGAGCGGCGCTCCAGGAACAGGACCAGGGGCGCCAGCATGAGGGCGTGGACGTTGCCATTGGCTGAGATGCCAATGAGGATCGGCCAGAAAAAAGCCACCGCCAGCCAGCGCCGCTCCCTGGCGAGCGGCACCACGGCGATCGTCGAGGCGGCGACCAGGATGATCGACCACAGGGCGCCGGCGACCTGGATCGGCAGATACGTGAACGGCACGGCCAGCCAGGCGAACCACGGGGCGTATCGGTACACCTCGGAGGCCTCCACGTTGGTGAACGCCGGGTAGAGGTCCTGGCCGGCGCGCAGACGCTCGGCCGCCTGCCAGTAGGCGGCCGCGTCAGGCATCTCCCATTTCGCGGCGGCCCAGTACAGGAAGCTGATGCCAACCCCCACCACCACAGCGGTCGCCACCAGTCGCGGCAGTCGGAGCAGGATTCGCGGCATCGTCACGGCTCCGTGAAGACCACGTCCGCATCACTGGGGATCCGGCCGTCCTCGATCGCCGAATCGGCGTC
>DATAOD010000144.1:0-11602 GCA_036265975.1 Candidatus Limnocylindria bacterium | reverse complement strand
CGGTCCCCGCGGCAACGGTGACGGCGGCCTGCGCCGCCGCGCTGCTGGCCGCGTGGCTGGTGCCAGGGCTGGCGGTGCTGTTCGTGTGGCCGCTGCTGTTCGTCGTCCCGGGATGGGTGGCCGTCGCCGCCCTGCGGCCACGGATCTCCGCCACCGGGCGGCTGGGACTGGCGATCGTGCTGTCAGTGGCGATCTCCGCGCATCTCGTGTACTGGACGGCCACGCTGTTGGGCGGGTACGACCGCGCGACGGTATTCCTGGTTGCGGGGCTCCTGGCACTGCCGCTTCCCGTGGTGGCCTGGCGGTCCGGCACCACGCGATTCGTGGCCGAGGCACGGTCCGCGCAGGCGGCCACGCGGCGCAACGTGCTGCCGCTGGCGTTGGCAGCCGTTGCTGCCGCGTTCGTGGGCCTGGTGCTGAACAGCGGCCTGTGGCACCCGACCGCCGATGGCGTGGCGGCTGGTGGGTCGAACTGGAGTGACCTGGGCGTGCACCTCTCCATCGCCCAGTCGCTGAACGCCGGCAATTTCCCGCCGCAGGTCCCCTACTTCTCCGGCGCGCCGCTGGTCTACCACTGGTTCGCCGACTTCCACGCCGCGATCGCTGCCAGCGCGGCCGGCATGTTCGCCATCCCCGCCTTCGTGGCATCGTCGGCAATCCTGACCGCCGCGCTGGCGCTGCTGGTCCACGGCCTGGCGCTCCATCTCCTGCCCCGACCCGCCGCGCGGCGAGCAGCGACGGTCGCCATGCTCCTGGTCATCTTCGGCGGTGGCCTGGGCTGGATCCGCTTCGTGGGCGACGTTGCAACCGGCGTGGGCGACCCCATCACGCTCATCACCCACAACTCGTACGACAACTCCTGGTACGACGCGACCGGCAAGCCGGACATGTGGCCGATATTCCGCGTTCCGTCGGTGATGGGCACCGGTCTCCTTGTGCATCGGGCCACCACCGTGGGCCTGCCGATCTTGCTGGGTGCCGTGCTGCTGCTGGTCGCCGGGCTGCCGACCGCTCGCGCTCGGGCGCTCCGCTGGCACGATCGGCCATGGCTGATCTTGTGCGCTGGGCTGCTCGGCGCCCTGCTGGCGCCCTTCCACTTCTTCTTCTTTCCCGCGTTCGGCCTGCTCGCGCTGCTGTACGTGCTGATCGGCGGCCGGCTCCTCGACCGCGACGCGCCGCGGAATGCCGCCCTGCTGCTGGCGCCGTACCTCCTGGCCGTGCCATTCGCGGTCGCGCCGCTGCTCAATGCCAGCGGCTCGGGCGCGTTGAGGCTCGCGTTCGGCTGGGAGTCAGCGCCGCTCGCCGAGGGGCCGCTGGCGGTGGCCTTCTTCTACCTGACCAACCTGGGCGTGGCCTGCCTGCTGGCGATCGCCGCAGTCACGGCGCCTATCCGCCGTGGGCGAGCGGTGGTCGTCATCGCGCTGGCGGCGGTCGGGACGCTGCTGCTCATCGGCTCCGAAGGCAGCGTGCGGGGAGTGGCCGGACTGGTGCTGCTGGCTGCCGCGGCAGTCGTGGCTGCGCCGGCACCTCGGCGCTTCCTGGCGGCGTGGGCGGTGGCGCTGTTCCTGGTGCCGAACGTCATGCAGGTCAGCGACATTGCCTTCGACATGAACAAGTTCTTCCAGGCGATGTGGGTTGCCGTCGCCCTGCTGGCCGCGTGGCTGGTGCGCAAATGGCCCCGCCTGGCGATCGCCGGCGTCCTGCTGCTGGCCGTCCCGTCGCCGCTGCTGGTCGCCGGCTGGACGGCGTTCAACCGCGAGCAGGTGCTCGACTGGAACGGCATGGCCGCCTCGCAATGGATCGCGGCCAACACGCCGGAACGGTCCGTGTTCGCGACCGATGGCTGGCTGAACTCACCGACCGATCCCGCCGGCCGCCTTCGGCTCATCACCTATCCGCCATACGTCGCCAACCTGGGATTCAACCCAGACCAGCGCGTGGAGCAGGTCCGCCAGATCTACTGTGCTGGCAACCTGGATACCACCGCGGCGCTGATGCGGCAGCTGGGCGCCTCGTACCTCATCGAGCAGGGGCGTCCGGACCACTGCGACAGCCCCACCGAGTTCCGGGAGGGGCCGCAGCTGCACGAGGTGTACGAGAACCCGGGGCTGCGCATCTGGCAGCTGGTGGGCGGCTGAGGCATTCGAAGCCGTCATCCGTATCATCTTCCGATGAGCAGCGCTCCGGCCGGCACGACCGAGGCAGAGGACACGACCCGGGAGGCCACTGCCGAAAGACCTGCCGGGGCGCCCAGCGGCGCCGTCGTCGCCCTGGAGCACGTCACCAAGCGCTACGGACCGCCGGGCACCCCGCCGGCGGTGGACGACCTGTCGCTGACCATCGGCGCGGGCGAGATCTGCGTCCTGGTGGGCCCATCCGGCTGCGGCAAGACCACCACCATGAAGATGATCAACCGGCTCATCGAGCCGACGTCGGGGCGCATCACCATCGCCGGCGAGGACGTGGAGGCGCTGCCGGCCGTGGAGCTGCGGCGGCGCATCGGCTACGTCATCCAGCAGGTGGGGCTGTTCCCGCACATGACCGTGGCCGACAACGTGGCGGTCGTGCCGCGGCTGCTGCGCTGGCCGGACTCGCGCATCCGCGAGCGCGTCGCCGAGCTGCTGGACCTCGTGGGACTGGACCACGCCAGCTATGCCGGTCGCTACCCCGCAGCGCTGTCCGGCGGCGAGCGCCAGCGCATCGGCGTGGCGCGGGCCCTGGCCGCCGATCCCCCAGTGATGCTCATGGACGAGCCGTTCGGCGCTGTGGACCCCATCCGTCGCGAGCGGCTGCAGAACGAGTTCCTGCGCCTTCAGGAGAAGGTGCGGAAGACGGTGGTGTTCGTGACTCACGACGTGGACGAGGCCATCAAGATGGCGGACCGTATCGCGATCCTGCAGCGCGGGGGCGTGCTGGCCCAGTACGACACCCCGGACACCATCCTGGCCAATCCGGCCAGCGACTTCGTCGAGCATTTCGTGGGTGCGGACCGCGGGCTGAAGCGCCTCTCGCTGGGTCGCGTCCGTGACCTGCCGCTGGCCCAGCCGGTCATCGTGCGGCCCGGCGACACCCGGGCGGATGCACGCAGGCGCATGGCGGACGACTCCACCGGCTACGCCCTGCTGGTGGACGGAGCCGATGCGCCGCTCGGCTGGATCGACGAGCGTGACCTGACAGGCGACGGCCCGGTCGATACCGAGTCTGCCCGTCCCGGCGCACCAACCGTCCAGCTTGAGACCACCCTTCGCGACGCGCTGTCAGCCATGCTGCTCTCCAGCGTGCAGCTGGGGGTCGTGGTCGACGAGCGCGATCGGGCGATCGGCGTGGTACGGGTGGATGACATCAGCGATGCGCTGCGCGACCCTGGTGGCGCGGCTCCATCGGGCCAGTGAGAGCCGGACAGCCCTTCTTCCGCTTCGAGTGGCTGGTCGACAACGCCGACCAGATCGCGCGGCGCGTCGGCGAGCAGCTGTACATCACGCTGATCGCCATCGTCGTGGGCTTCCTCATCAGCTTTGCGCTGGCCCTGCTGGTGAGACGCTACCCGCGCCTGGCGGCGCCATTCCTTGGCGTGGCGGGAATCCTGTACGCGATCCCCAGCATCGCCGCCTTCGTGCTGCTGATCCCGATCACCCACCTCACCCTGGTCACCGCCGAGATCGTGCTGGTCAGCTACACGCTGGTCGTCCTGGTGCGCAACATGATCGCCGGCTTCCGGGCCGTGCCCGCCGACGTGCTGGAGGCGGCCGACGCGATGGGATACACCAATGGCCAGCGCCTGTGGCGGGTGGAGCTGCCGATCGCGACTCCCATCATCGTGGCCGGGGTGCGAATCGCCACCGTGACGACCATGGGGCTCGTCACTATCGCCTCGCTGATCGGCCATGGCGGGCTGGGCTACCTGATCGTGAACATCGGCATCCTGCGCGTGTTTCCCACCGCCACCATCACCGGCGTGGTCCTGGTGGTGGCCCTGTCGGCGCTGCTCGATTTCGGGCTGGCGCTGCTCCAGCGAAGGCTGACGCCGTGGTCCACGGCGAGGGCGGCCTGAGCCGATGGAGTTCCTGGGCAAGGTCGCCGCGTGGTACGTCGATCCGGCGCAGTGGACCGGCCGCGACACGCTGCCGGAGCTGCTCGGCGGCACGATCCTGGTCGCCGCCCTGTCCCTGGCGGTTGCCCTGCTGATCGCCATGCCCATCGGCCTGTACATCGGGCATACCGGGCGCGGCGCCCAGGCCGCCGTTGCCATCGCCAACATCGGGCGCGCCGTCCCGTCGCTGGGATGGATGGGGATCGCCTATCCCATCACCACCGCTCTCTTCGCCCGGGCGGGCAACGGCCTGATGCCGGCCATGATCGCCCTGGCCGCCCTGGGCATTCCGCCCATCGTCACCAACACATTCGCCGGCCTGCGGGAGGTGGATCCCGAGCTTCGCGAGGCGGGACGCGGGGTGGGCATGACGGAGCGCCAGCTGCTGTGGCGCGTGGAGGTGCCGGTCGCGCTCCCGGTGATCATGGCCGGCGTCCGCTCCTCGGCGGTCGCCATCGTGGCGACCACGCCGCTGATGAGCCTGGTCGGCGCCAATACGCTGGGCGACTACATCATCGCCGGGCTGAACCTTAGCGACGAGGTGGAGATGTTCGCCGCGGCGCTGCTGGTGGTCGTGGCCGCCCTTGCCACTGAGCTGCTGTTCGCCTGGCTGGAGCGTCGCGCGACCTCTCCCGGGCTCGGCGGAGGCGCCCGCGACCGCATGACGGGAGCCCCCTTGCAGCCCCGGCCGGCGGCCTCGGAGGGCTGAGCGGCACGCATCGTGCGTGCCCTGTCGCGTACATCAGAGCGTCACGGGCGCGCTGCTAGACTGCCCGTTCGCGGTCGGCGCCGCGTGCCCCAATTCACTTCGAATCAAGGAGGACCCAATGCGGAAGACCCGCACGCTCGCTCTCGGGGCGGCGGCGCTGGTGCTCATCGCGAGCGCCTGCACGCCGGGTGGGAGCGGCAGCTCGTCGGCAGGGTCGAGCGGCCCTGCCAATGGCAGTCCCGCCGCCGAGAAGCCGACTGTCAAGATCGGCTCGGCCGGCTTCTACGAGGCCGCGGTGGTGGCCGAGATGTATGCCCAGGCGCTTGAGGCCAAGGGCTTCACCGTCGACCGTCATCTCGAGATCGGTGAGCGGCCCGCGGTCCATGCGGCCATGGACGCCGGCGACGTGAACCTGATCCCCGAGTACCTCGGGGGCCTGGCGGCACAGCTCAACCAGTCGGCTGACCTGCCATCTGATCCCCAGCAGGCCTGGGACAACCTGCAGGACCCGCTCGACAAGAAGGGTTGGGTCGCGTTCGACTTCTCGCCGGGCACGGATGCCGATGGCTTCGCCGTCCGCGCCGAGACGGCCGACAAGCTCAGCCTCTCGACCATGTCGGACGTCGCCAAGGTCGCGGACCAGCTGACCTGGGGCGTGGCCGAGGGCTGCCCGGACAACCCGGTCTGCGGGCCTGGCCTGAAGAGCACGTACGGCATCGACCTCGACAAGCTCGACGTCCAGACGCTGGCGCCGTGCGGGCCGCAGATCATCGATGCGCTGAACAACAAGGTCATCGATGTTGCGCAGGTCTGCACCACGCAGCCCGACATCGTGGCTTCGAACCTCAAGCTGCTGGAGGATGACAAGCACCTGCAGCCGGCACAGAACATCGTGGGCGTGGCCACCAAGGAGCTGGCAGATGCCGGCGGGGAGGACCTGGCCGACACGATCGACGCCATCAACGCCGAGCTCAGCACCGAGGTGCTGACCCAGCTGGGCGTCGAGATCAACGTCGACCAGAAGGACATCGCCGACGTGGCGCATGACTTCCTGAACGACCACGGCATGCTCTGAGCCGGGGTTTCCTTCCGGCCGAACCCCATGCGGGCGGGGCGCCTCGAGCGCCCCGCCCGTATCCTTTGCTCGCACCGATGTCCGAATACCTTGACCTTGCCGACTGGCGCCGCCAGGTCGCGACCCTGTACGCCACCATGCGGCGCGATCGCCGCGCTCCGCAGCTGCGGCTGGTGGCCTTCCGCGCCGGCAAGGACCGCCTCTTCGCCGAACATCCCTCGTCGCCGGTCCCCGAGGCCGCGCGGCGCGACTTCCCCGGCCTGGCGTACTGGCGGCACGATCCGGAGCTGCGCTTCACGGCTCGGCTGGAGCCGGATCCTGACGCCACGCCACCCGACGTCCCGCGCTCGGGGGAGGGCGCGGCGATGCCATTCCAGCGCATCGGCTCCGTGGCCTTCACCGTTAAGGGCGTGGACGCGCGGCTGGCGGTGTACTGGCTGAACGAGTACTCGGGTGGCATCTTCATCCCCTTCCGCGACGCCACCAGCGGCGCGGAGACCTACGGCGGCGGCCGCTACCTGTGGGACTCCGCCAAGGGCGCCGACCTCGGTTCAAGTGACGACGAGCTGGTGCTCGACTTCAACTACGCGTATCACCCGTCCTGCGTCTACGACCCGCGCTGGAGCTGCCCGCTGGCGCCCCAGGAGAACTGGCTGGCGGTGCCGATCCCCGCCGGCGAGCGGATCAAGCCGGCACGGGCATGAGCCAGTCCCCCACCGCGGACCCGCGGGCGCCTCGCCACTGCTACAAGTGCGGCCGCGAGATCGGTCCGGATGAATCCATCTGCGACGTCTGCAACCGCGCCGGCATGGCCACACCGTCGGCCAGCCAGTACCACGGCACCATGGTGGTGGCGATCATCGCCGGCGTGATCGGGCTGGCGCTGTGGGCCAGCCTGTCCATGCGCGGTGTGGGCCCCTTCCAGGCCGACGTGCTGACCGTCTCTTCCGCGGCGCCGGATGCGGCCGCCGTGACCGTCCGGGTGCGGAACGAGGGCTCGGGCCGCGGCACGCCGAACTGCCGGCTCGAGGCGCGCGACGCGGAGGGCCTCACCCTGAACACTGCCGGGCTGGAGACCGGCCAGATCAACGGCGGTGCCAGCGGCACGTTCGACGGCCGGATCAGCGGGCTGACCCAGCTGCCGGCTTCGGTCGTGGTCAGCTGCCGCTAGGCGTCCAGGATCCGGACCTCTACCAGCCCCGCGGACAGCGGTCGGTCCGTCACCAACGACCATGCGGCCTCCGAGAGATCCGCCACGCGCTGATCGCCGCTGCCCCAGTAGCAGTCGCACCAGTCGACCACCGGCAGCGTGGCGCAGCGGTCGGCGCAGATCGTGACCTCGCCCACCACCTGGCCGGTGTAGCGCCCGCCCAGGGCGCCGGGCAACGCCACCACCGCACGGCCCGAGAACCCTGCCGTGCCGCCGTAATGGCTGGCTGTCCCCGCGATCGCCTGGACCCCGGCACGGGCCCGATGGCGCGGCTGCTGCCTGTCGCCTGTTGGTTTGGCGGCTTCCTTCGGACCCGTGGACGGGCTGGCGATGTGGGTTGCCGCGCCCCTGTTGGGGCTGGGCAGCAGCTCGCGGCTGAGGATCGGCGTCATGGCCGGACCCGAGAAGTTCGTTGCCGCGGCAACCAGGTCGGCCAGCAGGACCAACGCGGCCGCGGCGACAATCGCGGCGCGCTGCGCCGCCATGCGTCGATGCACGGTGAATCGCTCCAAGTGGAAGGGCTGTGGCGAGGGTGGCCGCGAGCGCGGCCGGAAGAATCGGAAGAAGTGCTGCCGGCGCATCGAGCGCGCCGGCGAACCTCGCCGGTGCTTGGTTTTGCACTCCCTGAGGGAGCAGGATGCATGCCACGCCGTGGTCGCGCGGCTATGCTGCCCGCGGTGTTCCGCCTCTCGAACTGGCCCTTCTTCGCGGTCGCGCTCCTGCTGGCCGGCCAGCTCGGCGTGCCCTGGGTGCTGGGCTTCTTCGGCGGGACCGAGCATGCCTATCCGGACCCCATCCCCGGCGTGCGGGCATACGACCCCGCCGGCGCCATCTCCGCCGATGCACAGGCAGCCATCCAGTCGCGCATCGATCAGATCAATGCGCGATCCGGCGCCGAGATTGTGGTCTACGTGCGGGTCGCGCCCGACGTGACGGATGACAGCAACCTGGCCGATGCGCGTCGCCTGATCGACGAGTGGGGCATCGGCCGGCGCGGCTTCGACGATGGTTTCGTGATCCTGCTGAGCTTCTTCGACGGCACCTTCGAGCACGGCTCGCTGAGCACGTATGCCGGCAGCGGCTTCAAGGCGGTGTATCTGAACGAGGATGCGCAGGCGAGCCTGCGCGACGACGTGATCATCCCCTCCATCCGCTCCGGCGATCCCGGGGCCGGCCTGATCAGCGCCGTCGAGAGCGTGGATCGGGCGATCACGCCGGACGCCACCAGCCGCCTGGAGACGTATCGGACCATCAACGCGCTGGTCGGCCTGCCGGGCGGGCTGCTGGCGCTGCTGCTGACGGTCGGTTTCGCCTTCGCCACGTGGCGCCGCTACGGCGATGACCCGGACCTAGTCGACTCGCCCTCCATCCTGATGGCGGGGCCGCCGGCCGGCATGACGCCCCCGCTGGCCACCGTGCTGCGCAGGGGCCGCGCCACGCAGGACAGCATCAACACCACGCTGGTGGAGCTGGCAGGCACCGGCTACATCAGCTTCCGCAACCTGGACCGCGTCCACAAGGTGAAGAGCGACGACGATCCCGACCCGCTCACCGACCCGGCCATCGACCTGCTGCCGCTGCCCGAGGAGCGCCGCGAGCTTCCGCGGCCCGAGGCAGAGGCGTACGAGACGATCCGCGAGGCCGGCCTGAACGATGGAGTGGTCTCGCGCCAGTCGCTGTGGCGCCTGAACGACGAGCTTGATCCCGTCAAGGACGGGCTCGAGGAGGAAGCCGTGCGCCTGGGATGGCTGACCCAGCGCCCCTCGCCCATGATCACGCGCTGGACGGTGATCGGCGTGGTCGAGCTGCTGGCCGGCGCCGGCCTGGTGTGGCTGGGGTACTCCATCCCGATGTCCGGCCTGACCCTGCTGGGCGCGGCGCTGGGCGTGGGTGGCATCGCCACCATGGGCTTCGGCCGCGCCATGTCGCAACGCACGAAGAACGGCGCGTACGTCGATGCCATGCTGAAGGCCTATCGGCGCACGCTGGAGAAGACACTGCAACAGGCGCGCGACATGAACCAGGTGGTCGCCAACCAGGAGGTCCGTGTCCTGGCCGATACCCCCGACAAGGCCGTCATCTGGGGCATCGCGCTGGGCCTGCACCGCGAGATCGCCGCGGTCCTCGAGCGCTCACTGGCGGATGCGCGGCAGGGCGCCACGACATCGGGCTACTACCCGACGTGGCTGGGCTCGAGCTCCGGATCGTCGCTGGGTGGTGGCGGTGGCATCGGCTCTTCAGGCGGCGGGGGCCTGGGCGGCCTGTTCTCTGGCTCCGGCACTCCGGACATCGGCGGCATGTTCAGCTCGCTGGGCAGCATGGGCTCATCGCCGCCGTCCAGCTCCAGTGGCTCCAGCGGGGGCTTCGGCGGCGGAGGAGGCGGCGGCGGAGGGGGCGGAAGCTCCGGCTTCTGATCTGGCGCTGATGCGGGTAAGCGTCTATCGTTCCCGCCCATGACATACGACCGACGATCAGACCGCAGGTCGGGTGGCGGACGACCGTCGGGGGGACGTCCCAGCGGTGGCCGCCCCGATCGCCCGCCGCGTGACCGCGAGGGCGGCTTCAATCCGGCCGCGCGTGGCGGCCGGCCACCCCAGCGCAGCTTCGAGCGCAGCAGCAGCTACACCCCGCGCCCACGCGAGGAGGGTGGTTACACCCCGCGCCCACGCGAGGAGGGCGGGTACACCCCGCGCCCGCGCGACGAGCCCGGCATGTCCATCCGTCTCGACCCGCGCCGCCTGGCGGCGCTGAAGCTGCTTGCCGGCGAGCAGGGGCTTCGCCCCGGCGAGCTGGTGACGCGTTGGGTGGAGGAGCGGCTGGATGCCGCTCGCGCTGGCCAGCCCGCTCCCACGACCGGCGGTGGAGCGGCCACCGGGGGCGTGACCAGCGCACAGCTGGAGGCACTCGCCTCCCGGGTGAACGAGCTGGCGAGCCGCCTCGACGCCTTCACGGCCACGGCTCCGGCTGCGGCCGCCGAGAGCGAGGGCGAGGCAATCTCACCACAGCCGTCGGCCGAGCCGAAGCGTCGCGGGCGGCCGCGCAAGAACCCCCCGTCGAGCACCGCTGAGGCCGGGGAAAGGCGCGTTCCGCTGCACGAGGAGATCATCGCCGTCATCGGCGAGCGCGGGCCCATGACTGCCGGCGAGCTGGCGAGTGCCATCGCCGAGCGCGGCCGCTATGCGCCGCCCCGGTCCGCGAAGCCGCTGGACGCCGCAACCGTGAACGCCCGCGTCTCGAACCCCGTCTATCGGGCGCGATTCAGCCGGGACAAGGGGCGCATCGGCCTGGCCAACGCCAATTAGCCCGCCCATGCCGGTCAGCGCCGCTTACCTGCCCTAGCCGCGGTGCCCGTCACCATCGCCCCAGCTGGGCTCTGGTCCAACTTCGACCGGCTGCCGGGCGACGAAGTCGTCGCCTTCGCACGAGCCGCCGAGGCAAGAGGCTACGACACGTTCTGGACCCAGGAGACCGCCGGGCGCGATCCGTTCGCGCTGCTGGCCGACCTGGCGGCGCATACGCAGCGCATCCAGCTGGGCGTGGGGATCGCCGTGATCTACGGCCGCGACGCGGTGGCCATGCGAGCTGGAGCGGCCACTGTGCACGAGCTGTCCGGCGGCCGCATGCTGCTTGGCCTGGGCGCCAGCCACCGCGACACCGTCAGCGAGGTGCGCGGGCACGCATACGAACGCCCGTTGAGCGCAATGCGCGAATACCTGGCCGCCTACCGTGACGCGACGTACCGGGGGCCGCAGCCGTTCGGCGAGCCGCCCGTGGTCATTGCGGCGCTGCGCGAGAAGATGCTCTCCCTGGCTGCCACCCAGGCCGATGGCGCCTTCCCGTACCTGGTCCCGCGCTCCTACGTCCCCGGGGCGCGGCGGAGCATCGACGAGGCCGCGGCGGCGGCTGGACGGGCACAGCCAACGCTGATCGTCAGCCAGGCCTGCCTTCTGGAGGCCGATCCCGCAGTGGCGCGTGCCGCAGCGCGGCGCTACCTGACCCGCTACCTGGGCCTGCCGAACTACCTCAACAACCTGCGGGAGTGTGGCTTTGCCGATGACGAGCTACAGCCACCGGGCGCAGACCGCGTGGTCGACGAGCTGGTGGCGTGGGGAGACGACGCCACGGTGCGTGGTCGCCTGCGGGCCATGCTCGACGCAGGCGCCGACCACGTGGCGCTCGTCCCGCTGACCCTCGAAGGCTTCCATGCGGACCGCGCCACGATGGAGGCGCTTGCCCCGCCCTGGTAGTCGCTAGTCCTCGAGGACGAAGGTCACCAGGATGTTGGCCTGGAACTCGATGGTCCCATCGCGGCTGATGTTGACCCGCTGCTCCTTGACCCACGCGCTGCGAACCTGGCGCAGCGTCTTGCCGGCGCGATCGATTCCCTGGCGAATGGCATCTTCGAACGAATCGGTGGAGGTGCAGCTCAGCTCGGTGACGCGTGCGACAGACATGGGTCGTCTCCTCTCAAATTGGACGGCAAGTATGGACCGATGGCGTGGCCTCAACCCTCATGCG
>DATAOD010000143.1:0-23972 GCA_036265975.1 Candidatus Limnocylindria bacterium | reverse complement strand
CTCGAGGGCGCAGGCGTGCGATGGGTGCGCGTCCCCGCGCCCGGCAGGATGCAGCTCGCGGCGACGGGCTCCATGCCGCTCATCCCGCGGATCGTTCCGGGCGAACGCCTCTTCCTGGGCGACCTGCGCACCAGCCCAATCGAAGAGGTCGCCTTCCTGCCCGACATGGCACCGAGCGTCGCCACGGAAGCTGAGGCAGCTGCAGCCTTCCATTGACGGCTCGGGCCGCGCTCAAGGTGGGGGCGGACGGCATCCACGAACGGGTATCGTGCGCGGCGTGCCGAGCGAAGCCTTCTTCATGACCTTCTACGACATGGTTCGCGACGCGGCACGCGGCGATCTGGCAGTCCACTGATCACTCCTGACGCAAACGAGCGATCCGGTCCGATGCTTCCTGCCGCGCAGCAAACGACCTTCCTGATCGCCGATATCTCCGGCTACACGGGCTACCTGGCCGACGTCGAGCTCGATCACGCGCAGGACATCCTCGCCGACCTGATCGGCGCGGTGGTCACCGCATTGCGACCGAATTTTCGCCTTGCCAAGCTGGAGGGCGACGCTGCCTTCACGCACATGACAGGCGAGCGGGTAGATGGCTCCACGCTGCTGGATACCATCGAGCGTTGCTACTTCGGCTTTCGCCGCCGCCGGCGGGACATTCGCCAGGCCACCTCGTGCGAGTGCAACGCCTGCGCCCAGATCCCGGACCTTGACCTGAAGTTCGTGGTGCATCACGGCCTGGCGATGCGGCAGAAGGTTGCCGGCCACGAAGAGCTGCTGGGATCGGACGTCATCGTGGCGCATCGGCTCCTGAAGAACGAGGTCGTCGCTCAGCTGGGGTTGGGGGCCTATGCGCTCATCAGCCAGCCGCTGATCGACGCGTCGGACATCGATCCGGCGGCGCTGGGAATGGGTGCGCACTCGGAGAGCTACGAGTCCATCGGCCAGGTGGATGGCTGGGTCCACGACCTGGAGCGCCGCTGGCAGGAGGAGGAGGTACGCGGGCGGGTTCGCGTGGCGCCGGAGGATGCATACGTCGCGGTTTCGGTGCCGACCAACGTGCCACCGCAGGTCGCGTGGGACTTTCTCACCAAGCCCGGCCAGCGCATGACGTGGCAGCCGTGGGTCACCGAAGTGGCAATCGAGGGAGCGACCGGCGGGCGCCGAGGGATCGGCTCGTCGAACCATTGCATGCACGGCAAGGACGCAGTCATCGAGGAGATCCTGGATTGGCGCCCGTACGACTACGTGACCGACCGGACCATCCTCGCGACGCGGGACGGCCCGCTGCGCGTCCTGCACACAATTGAGCTGGAGCCCACGGCGACCGGCACCACGGTCCACATGCGGTTCGCGGCGCCGAAGACGAAACGCGAGATGCCGCTGATGGCAGAGATCGGCCCGGCCTACGCCCACGCGCTGGAGCTGCACGGGCCGCAGCTCGTGACGCAGCTCGACGCCGAGCTGGCCGCGCGCGAGGCGGATGGCGCGTGACGCTCAGGAGCGGATCGTCAGCTCCACCTCGACGACATCGCCCAGGACCAAATCCTCGGCGTGCCGAATTCTGTCCTTGATCGGCACCACGTAGCCACCGTCCTTCGGGAACAGCGAGGTGGTCCACGCGCTTGAGCCGATGCGCACCGTGACCGGGATCACGCCCCAGCCGTAGGTCAGCATGGGTGACAGCTCGCGGAGCTCTGCGGCGACCTCCGGCGACACGGCGACGTAGTGGTACGGCGCCGGGCCGCGCCATTCGAAGAGCTCGCCGGCAAACGCCATGGGTGCAATCACCCGCGGAGTCTCGCCGATCCTGACCCCTGACGAATCGCGCGTGCGGCGGGGCGCCGCCTACGCCGAGGTCGGCGTCTGCTCGTCTGCCCGGTGCAGCTCCCGGTGGAGCTCTGCGATCATCGACTTGCGCCGTTCGCGCCAGCTGGAGCCTTCGCCATTGGCCGCGCGCTTGTGGCTCGCCACCATCCTGAGAATGTTGATCACGGCCACCACGGCCAGGATCTTGGGCAGGACCGACCCGCTGGATCGGCTCGCGCCGATCGCCTGTCCGGTCTGGGGGTCATGGGTGTGCTCGCGGAACATGAGATCTCCTTGCAGGTGTGTGGCGGCCGCATCGGCCTCGCGTGCAGGTAAGGCTGGGCGCCAAATGCGCGCCGAATGTGAATTCGCCGTGGAGTTTTCGTGGGCAGTCAGTAGCCCGACCACCGCGGCGCGTCGCCCGCATGGCCGTTTGTTCGAGGCAGCTGCTCGCGGACCATGGCAGTGAACGGCGCCATCTCGGCCGACAGCAGCGCCTCCTCGTCCCGAGTCTGCTGCTCGTCGTATGCGCGCAATGCCGCCGCAATGGCCGGGTGCCAGCGCTCCGGCAGGTTCGCCAGTGCCCAGGCGCCCGCTTCGCGCTTCGACCGGACCGGGTCGCGGGTCGCGAGCGACCAGAGGATGCGGCTGCCGTTGAGCACGGCATAGCTCGCCTCATAGGGGTCGGTGTCGCCTTCGACGACGTGGCGCTCGATGTGCTCAAGCTCGCGGTCCAGCTCTGCCTGGATCTGGTCCCAGGCAGGCGGCAGCACCACGTCGCTGGGCTCACTCCCGAAGAGCGTGACCACGCGACCGGCCAGCCAATGGGCCCGATGGACTGCCCAGCTCGTGTCGCGCCTCCCTTCACGGAAGGCATGCGCCGGTTGCTCGCCGCGCCGGGCATCCTCCAGGGTGATGAACCACGCGTCGAATTCCGTGTCCGGGTCGGCTTCCAGCGCGGCCTGAATGCGCTCGGCGGCGGCGGCGCTCGGCCGCTTCCGCAGCACCACGTGCGTATCGAGATCCGCCGGACGTATCGGGCGGTCCTCCCCGACCAGGCTGCCATACGCCCAGATGGCGACCAGGTCGGGGCCCAGGATGTCTTGCAGCTCGTCCCGCAGTCGTAGCCATGCCTCGCGCGGGCCAGCTGCCAGGCCGTCAAGCATGAGCGCAGCCTACATCCGCCGGGCGTAGCATCGGCTCCATGGAAAGCTGGTCTGTCTTCGCGGCCGCCGAGCCGGAGATGGCGGAGCGTGGCCGTGCGCTCCTGTACCAGCGCGGCGATGGCGAAGGGCTGCTGGCCACGGTGGCGCCCAACGGCACGCCGCGCATCCATCCGCTGAACGCGGGCGTGCTGGACGGGCGGCTGCTGGTCTTTGTCCAGGACTTCTCCGCGAAGGCGAAGGACCTTGCCGCCAACCCGCGCTACGCGCTGCATGCGCACCAGGACCCCGGTGCACCGGACGAGTTCATGGTGCGCGGCCAGGTTCGCCTGGTGACCGATGCGGACGTCCGCGCCAACGCGGCGAGCAACTGGTTCTTCAAGGTCTCGGACGGCTACCCGCTGTACGAGCTCCTGATCGCCCACGCACTGCTGGGGGAGCGGCGCGCGGACGAGTGGCCGCCACGCTATCGGTCCTGGCGTCCGAAGCGCTGAGGAACGAATGGCCCGCGCCCTGATCTTCGACCTCGACGGGACCCTGATCGACACTGTCTACGCCCACGTCTTCGCCTGGCAGCGTGCCCTGGCCGAGGCGGGGCTGCCACTGGAGGGCTGGCGCATTCATCGGCGCATTGGAATGAGCGGTGGCCTGTTCACCCGGGCCGTGGCGCGTGAGGTCGGACGGCCGCTGAGCGACGCGGAGGTGGGGGAGATCCAGGCGCGACACGGCGAGCTGTTCCGGAGCCTGCTGCCCGAGCGCAGGCCGCTTCCCGGCGCCGTCCAGCTGCTTGAGCACCTGCGGCAGGCCGGCGTTCCCTACGGAATCGCCACCTCGGGTCGCCGCCCGGAGATCGATCAGTCGCTGGTCGCGCTCGGGCTCGGCGGCGACACCGTGGTCGTCGAGCGTGGCGACGTCATGCGCGCCAAGCCGGAGCCGGACCTGTTCCTGGCCTGCCAGGAACGGTTGGGAGTTGCTGTCGGCGACTGCACGGTCGTCGGCGACGCGGTGTGGGACCTGCTCGCGGCCCGGCGGGCTGGCATGCTGTCGGTTGGCCTGCTCACCGGCGGCTACGGCGAGGACGAGCTGGCGCGCGCGGGCGCGTTCCGCGTCTACCGCGACCCGGAGGAGCTCGACGCGTCCCTGGACGAGCTGGGGATCGTGCCCTAGTCGCGCAGGACCAGGTCCTGCTCAGCGGGGTGGCGCTTGACGTATGCCTGCGCGAACTCGCACTCGAGGCGCACCTTGCGGCCGGCGCTCCGTGCCTGGGACAGCGCTCCGGAGACCAGGCGACCGCCGTACCCGTGCCCCTCGAACTGTGGATACGTGCGGGTATGGACGAGGACCATGGCATCCGGCTCATCGCGGATCGTGAGGGTGCCGACGCGGGTCTCGCCCACCCACAGCTCGTAGCGGCTCTTCGCGTCGTTGCGCTCCAGGCGCGGCTCGTCGGTCATGTCACGTCGAGCATGCACGACGCGCGCCGCTGTGGCGCGCGGTGCGTACCTCGCGCTAGGGCGCGTCTCCTCGGCCGGCGGGCTGTCCTCGTAACGTGGCTCGCGAGCTTGATAGCTGCACGGGCCGATCAACGAGCAGCAGCGTCACGCCGATGCTCGCCAGGAGCAGGGTCGACAGCCGCGCGACCAGCATGGCGGCCAGTGCGGGCTGGGGCGCCAGGCCGATGCTCGACACGAGGGCGGCGAGCACCCCCTCCTGGATACCCAGGCCACTCGGCGAGATGGGGACCGCCAGGCTCAGCCGCGCGACAGTGATTGCCGCGAGCATCGGCCATAGCGGCGTCTGCGGGTTCATGGCGAGGACCAGCAGCCACGTGGCGACGACGCTCCCGGCATGAAAGACCACGCCATTGGCGATACCTCCCAGCATGAGCCGCCAGGTGGGCCTCGGCGCGTCGTCCGGAGCGGAAGCGCTTTCTCCGTCAACGAGGCGCCGCATACGGGCGCGGAGGGCTCCGAAGCGTCTTGTTGGGGTCAACAGCAGCCAGCTCGCAGCCACCAGGATGACAGCCACGCCGCCGCCGAAGAAGACGGCAACGCGGCTCAGCTCGCTCGACGAAGAGAGGATCACGAGCCCAATGCCCGCCAGCACGCTCAGCGCGAGGTAGCTTGTCGCGCGCTGGACGATGATCGGCTCCACAGCGCCCGACCAGCCGTGCCCGGCACGTCGAAGGAGGGCTGCGCGATGGACATCCGCGCCCAGGTTGCCCGGCGTGATGCTGCCTGCGGCCTGCGCCGCGTAGTGAGCGCGCAGCGCGACGCCCAGCGGCAGTCGCTCCCCGGTGCGCTGCGCAATCAGCCAACGCCATCCAGCGCCGACGACGGCGTGCATGGCGACCAGCACGGCCAGGCCGACTGACACCAGTGCCAAATCACTGCCTGCCAGGGTCCTGGAGACCTCGGTCGGGTTCAGGGCCCAGAGCACGGCCGCCAGGACAATGGCCCCGAGCGCGTATCGGGCGAGCGATGGCAACCGGATCAAGATGCCGCTCGGATGAACGATCGCTCCACTCGCTCTGTCTCGGCGAGTGCCTGGCGGAGCGCATTGGAGAGGTCGGCCGCATCGGCCCTGACGGCGGAACGCTCGTGCTCAACAAGCCAGCGCTTGGTCTTCTCCGCATACGGAACGGGTATCAGCGGAATACCTGCGCGTTCGGCGAACAGCATGGCGTGGTAGCGCATAGCTACCACGGAGGACAGGTGGCTGAAGGCAGCGAGCACCACGTCCGGCGCCAGCTGTCCGTCAAGCTGGTGCAGGCTCGGCCGGAGGGATGCCAGGTGCGCCCCGAGCCGGCTGTCATCGTGGGTCGGAACCGACGGATGCCTGCCCATGGGAATGAAACAGAACTGGACATCCGGCAGCGCGTCCATGCTACGCATGACGGCGAGCAGCATCGGCTGGGCCAGGCGCTCGTTGACCGCCGTCAGGGCGAGCCCGACGATCGGCTTCTGAAGGTCGAGCCCGGTCCGTGCCAGCAGCTGGCGACCCGAGGCAGGGCTTGCGGGCGCCATCCAGGTGGATAAGTCGGGGCGCAGAACTGGCGTCACGCCCCAGTCCGACACGACCCGCGCCGAGGCGCGATCGCGCACGCCAACGCTGTGCGCCGCCTTCATCAGCGCGGGCAGCAGGACGCGTCCCGAGGGGGATGCTGGTAGCTCAACGTCTACGCCGTCGATGACCACGGTTTTTCCCAGCCCAACGGCCAGCAGGCCGAAGGCTGGCAGCATGCGCCCGATGCGGCCCATGTCCCGCCCGAACAGGCCACCGCCGCCTATGACTACTGACCGATGTCGCCGGAGCGCAGCGGTCGCCTGTTCGATGCCGATGGACCGGACACCATGCAGCACGGACGTCTCGGTGGGAGACCGCGACACGACCGTTACCGAGTGGCCGGCCAATCTGGTCAGCAGCCCGCGCAGGATGGCCTCGTCGCCGACGTTCCCGTAACCGTACCCCCCGATGACGAGGACGGGATCCCGCAGCCGGCCCTCGCTGACCGTCACGGCGCGTCCCGTAGCATGACCTGATACGGGCCGAATACGGACGTGGCGTGGAATCCGAGGTCTTCGAGGCGGCGAGATCGGTCGCCGAAGGAGGGATCAGGCGTCCACAGCAGCGCGGCCCTCACGTCGCGAGTGAACACGAGCTGCGCGGGATCGATGAGGTCGAGTCCCGTCGACGCCTTGCCTGCCGTGATCGCCGTTACTAGAAGATCCACGTGATCCCGCGACGATGAGACCCGCAGGCCGCCGCCGTCAGTGGTTGCGCTCAACGTTCCGTCCGCTTGTCCGATCCAGACCCGTACGCACGGCGAGGTATCGCCAACCTGCGGCAAGCAGACGGTAGCCTCGTTGACGGAAGCATTGCTGATGGTCCACGTGCTCCCTGCCGGAGGGCTGAGCGTGGCTGCCAGGCGGTGGCCGGTCGCTTCCATCGTCACGCCCAGCGCGGCACCGTCCTTCCACACCGTGGCGCGCTCGAGGAACGTCACGCGCGGACGTGAGCCGGCAGTCCAGACCGTGCTCAGGGACGCCTCCTGCGGATTCACCACGCGCGTTGCACGTCCCGGTACCAGGCTGGCCGCGCTGATCCTGTTCCTGCCACTGCCGATCTCGATGGCTGCCTGGTTGAGGCGAAGCACGTCGACGAATTCACCGCCGTGGTTGGCGCGCACCAACAGGTCGGCGGGGACTCCCGTCCCATGTCGTGCGCGCTCGTTCACGAACATCCCGGTCACCAGGCCACTGGTCAGCGTGGCGGTTGACCGCAGCAGGGCGTCGGCGTCCAGGCTGCGCTGCCATTCGATAGGGCGGAACGCGTATCGCACGGGCAGGCTGAAGAGTGCCTCGCGGCCGGTGATGCCTTCCAGCCATTTGCCCTCGCGCACATCGGTGAGGACCGCGCCGGGTTGGCCCCCGAGCGCCTGATCGATGGAGATCGCGGCGGAGGTGAGATTCGCCGCATCGCGGGGCTGATAGACGATCGCCTGGCGACCATAGCGCTGCACCGCGAACGGCGTCGCGACAACACACAGGAGGACGATGCTTATTACCACGAATGTAAGCTGCGGCACGCGCGGCTGAAGGTCGCGGACGTAGCGTGCCAGCGCCAGGACGAGCCACATGGCAGCGCCGGCTGCGCCGACCACCAGCGGGGCGAGCAGTACGGTGGCGAAGCGCGGGTAGTCGGTTGCCGCCCCGCTCACCATGGAGAACGCCAGCGATCCCCATGTCGCGCCCAGCCAGGTGAGCAGCAGGATGTAACCGTCGACCCGGCGTCGCAACAGCGCGCCAAGCGAGCCGAGTCCGATGGCCGCCGCACCGAGCACCACCACCGCGCTGGTCGGCCAGTACGAGAACAGAGAGGCGAAGAGTCGCTCCGGCCCTCGGTAGGCGAGGCTGGCCGGATTGGTCACGTAGTCCGTGCTCGCGGGCAGCAAGACCAGCGCCCAATACGCAGCAATTGCCACCAGCCCTATGAGCAGCGGTAGCAGGGCGTGCCCAATTGGCCGCCAGCCGAGCGCCCGGCGGGGAACGAGGGCCAACGCGGCCGCGACCAGGCTCACTGGGAGCGCGATGATGCCGGTTGCCACGTGCGAAAGGACGGCCAACGCCAGCGCGGCGGTGCCGGCCAGCCACCACTTGCGTTCGATGGTCGGCCCCGTCGCAGCCCGCGCAAAGGCAACGAGGCTAAGCCCCATGAAGGTGATGGCCGATGACTGCAGGAGCCCACCGAACGCGAACAGCTCCAGGAAGCGGTCCGTCACGAGGAAGCCGATGGCGGCGGCTAACACGCCAGCCCATCGGCTTGACAGAAGGGTCGTGCCGAGCAGGTAGAAGGTTGCGCACAGTGCGGCCAGCAGGAGGCCGTTGAGCACCTCCAGGGCAATAACCGGATCGGTGACCAGGAGCCGAATGCCCGCGAGCAGGATCGGCACGAACGGCGGCAGCGCCGGAACGTCGCGATAGGCAGGGATCGGCTCGCCAAGGTAGAAGCGCGAGGTCATCAGCCACTGTCCGTAGTCGCCACGTCCCGCGATGGGTGTTAGCACCGCGATCGCCACCAGGCCCAGGCCGATGGCCACCACCGCGCCGATCGGCAGCGCTCGCTCCGGATCTAGCGCTGCCGGACGCCATTGGCGCAGCGCGCGTGTCGAGAGCCAGGGCGCGGCGACCTGCCGCGCACGCTCCATGGCGGTCATGCGGCACGCTCCAGGTCTGAAACGCTGATGGGGGCCGGTTGCCTGCCGAGGTAGATGGCCTCCATGCGGGCGGCCAGCCGGTCCCAGTCACGATCGGCGCCTGCGGCCCGAGCGGCTAGGCTCATTCTTCGCAGGCTCGATACGTCTGCGAGCGCGCGATCGATGGCCGATGCAACCCCGGCCGGTGTCGGCTCAGTCACGAATCCGTCAATTCCGTCTCGAACGAGATCGGTGGCGCCACTGGTTGCGCTGCGCACCACAATGGGTACGGTGCCGGCAGCCTGCGCCTCCGCCACCGCCATGCCAAAGCCCTCGCGGATCGAGGGCATCACCAGCAGCTGCGCGGCCTTGAGATGGCCGAATGCCTCAGCTGCGTTGAGCTGCCCGTGGAAGGTGACGCGGTCGCTGACGCCGATCGTTTCAGCGCGCGACAGGAGAGCTCCCAGCTCCGGCCCGGCGCCGATGATCGCGTAGCGCAGTCCCGGTCGGGAGTGGCGCAGGAGCGCCGCGGCGTCGAGCAGCAGGTCGACCCGCTTCTCGTCGATCAGCCGGCCAACGAAGACGATGTCCGCACCCTCGTGGGCAACGGTTGCCTCGTCGATTTCCCCCAGGTCGATCCCATTCGGCACAACGCGTACGCGGTCAGGAGGCATGGCCATGGCACCCGCCGTGAAGTCGGAGACCGCGACGAGGTGGTCGCCGAGGTGGCGGCTCGCGGACTCCAGGCTGCGGGCCAGGCGTGCGACAGCAGGTCGGCCAGGCAGGTAGCGCAGCCAGTGATCGCCCCAGAACTCGTGCCAGGTTACCGTCAGCCGCGTTCCGCCGAGCCGCGACGCAAGCCAGGAGCTCCACAGCGGCACGTATGGTGTGGCCGCGCAATCGATCACGTCCCACTGATGGCGCAGCAGGACGGGCAGAAGCCGCGCGCTGAACGAGGCGGCTTCTCGGACCGTCCGTTTGCCGTCCGCGCCATACAGGGCCGGCGGGCGGCCGACGCCGTGGAGCGTGATGCCGTCGAGCGAGGCATCGGGCTGGCCATCCCACCAGGTCCAGGTGACCATGTGGACGTCGTGACGCTCTGCCAGCCGGCGCGCCAACTCGTGGTAACGCCGTTCGGCGCCGCCCTTCACGTATGGAAAGAGGGCGTCGTAGACAAATGCGATTCGCATCCGGTCGCTCACGGGGACTCGATCGTGACCAGGAGGAAGGACCCGAATCCCAGCTCGGCGCCGACGATCATCAGCGTCTGCGCCAGCGCCGCCTGCTGCAGGCCGTCGACGCGGACCGTGTTGGCCGTCCAGGCGCCGAACAGGAGCAGCTCCAGCACCAGGCCGGCAACGAAGAGGGTGCCAGCGAGCGCCAGCACGATCTCGAGCTTGAACCAGCGTTGGTAGAGCCGCGACCAGCGATCCTCCCGCAGCAGTCCGCGGGACACGCCGTAGCGTTTGGCGACGACGCCGAACAGCGTCGCGTTTACGCCGATGGCCAGCAGTATGGTGCCGGCGAACACCGGTCGCCATGACATCGGGCCGATCTGCAGACCGGCAGGAATGGCCAGGGCAATGGCGCTAGCCACAATGCCGAGGAGCACCAGCACCGTGCCGGGCAGGGTGAAGAGGAAGTCGGGTGCAGCCAGCAGCAGGTAGCGCATGTGACGCCAGCCGTCGCGGAGGCTGTTCAGCTTGCTCTCCCCGCGGCGCACTGCATACGGCGCGGGCACCTCGACGATGTTCAGGCCGGCATTTGCAGCCCGCACGATCATCTCGGACGCCATCTCCATGCCCGTCGAGCGCAGCCCCATGGCCTGCGCGGCCGATCGACGAAATGCGCGGAGTCCGCTCTGGCTGTCGCCAATGTGGGTGCCGAAGAAGAGGCGGATGAGGAGGTTGATGATCGGGCTGCCCAGGTACCGATGCGCCCAGGGCATGGCACCGCTGGCGATGCCCCCGGAGAACCGGTTGCCAAGCACCATGTCCGCACCTTCGGAAAGCGGCGCCACTAGCTTGCTCAGGTCCGAGAAGTCATAGGTGTCGTCGGCGTCGCCCATGACGATGAAGTCGCCCCGTGCCTCGCCAAAGCCGCGAAGGTACGCCTGTCCGTAGCCCCGTCGGCGCTCGTTAATGACCCGTGCCCCGGCGTCCGCGGCGATCTGCGCCGAACGGTCGGTGGACCCGTTGTCCACGACCAGCACTTCGCCCGGCGTGCCGGTGCGCTCCAACCAGCCCATGGCTTTCGTGACGCAAATGCCGACCGTCTCCTCCTCGTTGAGACACGGCATCACAATCGAAACGCTGGGAATCGCCGCCTCGGCCATGCGCTCGCCCCACGCCGACGCCTGTGGTTGGATGGCAGCCGATCCAATGCCCATCCGGTCCTCCTCAATGAAGCCCGATGGCGCCCTTGTCGGGCGCCATCGGCTTGCTATGGCTGTGAAGACGTCAGGACGGGCAGTCGCCGTACTCGTCGGGCAGCACATCGCCATGGCCCAGGTGGGCCGGAACCGCGTTGTTCGATACGTTGATCTCAACGTACTTATGCGCGGCGTGATGGCAGACAGACGTCTTTCCCTGAGGGCCGCCCGCGAACACCGCACTAGCTGTGAAGACTGCGAGGATGAGTGCGGGAACCACGATGGCCACGATCATGTGTCGAAGATGTTTCATGCAATGTCCTCCAGCGGGGTGGCAAAACGTGGGCAGCAGGCGCGTAGGATGGGGCGAGGGTGGGAGGGCGTAAACCCTGACCGGCGGGGTACCTTTGACCCCCGGCCCAACCTTCATGGCCCGATGGGCCCACGCCAGCAAGCCCGCCGGGAACGCCGCCTATGGGCTGAGTGGCGTCACTCCCTTGGCCGGCTGGCACTGGCCGGAGAAGGTCTGCGGCGTGACGATGAAGCGCACGGTGTAGCCCAGGTCGAGCGCCGAGCGGCGAGGGATGCCGGCCACCGACCAGCGCAGCGGGATGGAGCCGATGGTGGTCGATCCGTTCTCGGCCAGCAGCACGTTGTTCGGCGGGCACGCGCTCGTCTGCCAGCGCACCCACAGGGCCAGCTGCTGGCCGCTGGCGATGACCGATTCCTGGAAGGGCTGCGTCTCGTTCCAATCGCCGAACGGAGCGCGGCTGCCCGGCGGCAGCAGGCGCAGCTCCACCGGTCGCACGATGGGCGCGGGTCCCGTGGCGGTCTGGGCGTCGATGCCGGCCAGCGTCACGGGCAGCGGCCCGTCATTGCGCACGTAGACCAGCGTCTCGTACGAGGTCGCGGCCTGGAAGCGGTAGCGGAACTCGGTGGTCTGGATGTGGCTGGCCGGCGAGTCGGCGACCGGGATCAGCAGCCGCTGGTCGGCAGCGCTGACCGTGCCCGGCCCGAGTGGCTGGTAGCTGAACGCGAGCAGCGCCGCCGCGAGCAGCGCCGTGCCGGTGGCGAGCAGCACCGGACGCCGGAGACGGCCCCGCGCCTGTCGCGGGGCTCCGGCCTCCACTGGCGCGGGCTGCTCGACCTCGTCGTCCCAGTCGTCCGCGAGGGCCGCGTCCAGGTACATCCGCCTATTCCTACGGCTGCGGGTACGTGTGTCGCATCCTGCCTGGATCGGCTCAGGTACTCCGCCTGGCGGCTCGAGGTTCCGCGCGGCGCTCGGCGAGCTTCTTCAGGCCGTTGGCACCGAGCTCTGCCAGCAGCGTCCGCGCTTGCTGGCCTGCCTCTGTCCCGCCGCGCAGGGCCGCCCGCTCCAGGAGCGCCAGCAGCCTGGGCAGCCTCAGCCCCAGCGCCGCGAACGCCTTGTCCGCCCCGCGGTAGGCGGTATCCGCATTCACCGGATGGCCCTCAAGGGCCGCGATCCCGGCATCGAGCGCCTGCAGATGCGCGGTGATGGCGCGGCCGGTGGGGTGCGACTTGCCCAGTGTGCTGCGATGAGCCCGCGCCGCATCGGCGTCGCGTGCCCACAGTGCGGCACGGGTGGCCAGCACCAGGGCGCTGTTCCGGCTGAAGCCCACCGATGCCGACGCGGCGTCATCGGCCAGCCTGCGCGCTGCGGCGAACTTACCCCCGGCCAGGGACATCCAGGCCCTTGCCAGGGTTGCCTGGGCGACGATCTGGGGGTCCGTGTCGGTCGGGAAGGGCTCCAGCCCGGCGAGGTCGGCGCCCGGACCCCGATCGCCACGCAGCGCCCGGATGATGGTGGCGGTGGAAGCCAGGTCGATGAGATGGGCCGGGACCATTGCCTCGTCATCCAGCTGGTCGATGGTCTGCAGCGCCCAGTCCCAATCGCCGGTGTCCACGGCAACGGCCAGCGCCACGGAGGCCAGCTGCAAAGCCATGTCACGCATGCCCTTCTGGTGCCCGATCTCGAAGCCCTCGCGCGCGGCGCGCAGGGTCTCGCGCGGGTCGTCGCCCACCATCAGCCAGGCGAGGTTGTTCCGCGCTCGCAGCTCCAAGGCCAGGAGCTCGCCCTCCGAGCAGCGGTCGATTGCGCGGTTCAGGTCGCGCACGCCCGCCCGCGTCCGTCCGAGCGCCAGCAGCGCGGTCCCGCGGGTGATCAGCGCGTCCGTAGCCACCGGGCCCAGCTTCAGGCGCTCGGCGCTGTGCAGCGCTTCCTCTGCCCAGCGTCGGGCTTCATTGGCATCGCCCCGGTTGAAGTGAGCGCGCGCCAGCTGTGCGGCCAGCTCCACGCCGGCCGGGTCATCGGCGCTCACCTTGCCCAGCCTGCGGAGCGCACTCTCGACTTCGCGCAGGGCGGCGTCGTTGCTGTGCTCGATGAACAGCAGGCTGGCCAACCGCGCGCTGGCACGCGCCGCTCCGGCACGGTCGTGGGCGTCGGTGAATCGGGTCACCAGCTCTCGCCAGTGCCGCTCGGCGGCCTTGAACTGGCCGGCCGCCTGGGCCGCGTTCGCGGCGGCCTCTGAGAGGCGAGCACGTTCCGTCTCGGCCAGCGGCAGCGAGAGGGCCGCAGTGAGGTGAGCCAGCGTCCGCTCCGGCGCATGCATGGTGGTGGCGCGCTGGGCTGCCGCCGACAGGGCGGCCTGCGCGCGCTCGGCGATGGCCGGCGCCTCCGCATGCGAGGGATCGGCCCGATAGGCGCTCACCAGGTGTCCGGCCAGCTCTTCGTCCGCTCGCTCGTCGCGCGACTGCTCGAGGTAGGCCGCCGCCGACAGGTGCCGCTGTCGCCGGTCACGGCGGGCGAGGGTCCCGTACGCGATCTCCTGCACCAGCTGCTCGTGGAAGCGGATCTGTCCGGCGCCGGGATGCGCCTCATCGTGCCGGGTCAGCGCCTCCTGGCGCATGAGCGCATCGAGCCCCGCGCGAACCGTGGTGGGATCCAGATCCGCCACAGCGGCCAGCTCGGCCGGCGTGAAGGAGTCGCCCAGCACAGACGCGCTGAGCAGCAGCCTGCGCTCCAGTGGCGGCAGCCCATCGATCCGCGCGGCGATCAGCGCGTGCAGGGACCCCGGGACTGCCCGGGCCTCGGCCACGCCGTGGGTTGGTGCCTGGACCATGCGGGCAAGCTCCACGGCGTAGAGCGGCACGCCATCGGCTCGGCTGAGAACCTGCGAAGCGAGGCGCGACGACAGGTTCGGCGCCAGGTCGCGAAGCAGGTGGCGGAGCTCGTCATCGGAGAGGCGGTCGAGATGGATGCTGCTGAAGCTGCGAAGGCCGGCGCCCCAGCCTGGCCGCGCTTCCAGCAGCTCCGGCCGCGCCAGCGTCACGAACAGCATGGCCCGATGGCGCGACGCTTCCACGCAGTGCTCCACGAAATCAAGGAGGCCGGCGTCGGCGCGCTGCGCATCGTCCAGCACGAACAGCAGGGGAGTGCGGGTTGCGAGGAGCTCCAGGAAACGGCGCCACGCGTTGAAGAGGTCATCGCGCTCCGCTGCGGCCTGGATCGTCGGATCGATCAGCACCTCGAGCCGTGGAGCCAACCAGGCGCGCTCGCGCTCATCGGCCAGGTCGCGCAGTAGCGCCTGCAGCTTGCGACGGGCGATCTCGCTCCCGTCCCGCGGCCCGATGCGCAGCTGCTGTCGCACGACATCGGCCAACGGCGCGAAGGCCGCGCCCTCGCCGGGGCCCGGCGCGCGGCAGAAGAGGACGGTCACCGGCTCGCGGCGCTGCTCCACGCGACGGCGCAGCTCGGCCGCCAGCCGTGACTTTCCGATGCCGGGGATACCCACGACCGACACCAGGCGGCTGCGCGCGGTCCGCATCACACCGTCCAGCGCGGCCTGCAGGTCGTCCAGCTCTCGCTCGCGCCCGATCAGGGCGGGCTCGTGCAGCGGTCGCCCGGCCTCGGGCAGCGGGCGAATCGCCCGCCAGCTGCGCACCGGCTCCGCCTTGCCCTTCAGGCGACGGCGTGCCGACTGGCGCGCCACGATGGTCGCCACCGTCGCCTGGCGCGTGGCCTCGTTGAGGAGCACCGTCCCGGCGTCCGCCACCGACTGCAGCCGGGACGCGGTGTTCACGATGTCGCCGGCGACCATGCCCTGGCCCTCGAGCCCGATCATCACCGCAGACTCGCCGGTGGCCACCGCGCCCCGTGCCGCCAGCGACGTCGTCGAGCCCGGCGAGCCCATCCCCCCAACCGCCTCGACGACTTCGAGAGCGGCGCGCACCGCGCGCGTCGGGTCGTCCTCGTGCGCGACTGGCGTGCCCCACACCGCCATCACCGCATCGCCAATGAACTTCTCGATCGTCCCGCCGTGGCGCGCGGTGATCTCGCGCGCCGCTTCGAAGTAGCGCGACAGCAGGTCGCGCACCTCTTCCGGGTCGAGCCGCTCGGCGATTGCGGTGAACTCGACGAGGTCGCAGAACATCACCGACACCAGGCGGCGCTCGGCAACCGGCTGATCGTTCGCTGCCGGGACTGCCAGGAGAGGTGCGCCGGGGTGAGCGGCGGCGAGCGGAGTGCCGCAGGACGTGCAGAAGCTGAACCCGGCGGGCAGGGCCGTGTTGCAGTTCAGGCAGACGACCTGCAGCGCCTGGCCGCAGGACGCGCAGAACTGGGCGCCCGGCGGGTTCTGGAACCCGCATGGATCTCCGGTCCCGGGGACGGTATGCACGTGTCGCCTCGAGCCGGGACCGGTGAGCCCGGAGTCAGCTGCCGGGCAGCTGCTTGTGGCTGGTCAGGGAGACGGACTGGTCCTGATCGTCGTAGGTGGCCACGAAGAGGATGGCGCGGAAGCGCATGGTCCGGTTGTGCTGGACCAGCGTCGTGGTCACCCGCGAGTCGTCGTTGAGCTCCACCGGCAGCGCGGGCAGCAGGGTCTCCGAGTTGCCACGCAATGCCTTGAGTGGATCGAACAGGAGCTCCTCAGCCTGCGGCGAGTTGCTCTTCAGCTTGCAGTAGAACAGCCTGAACGGCAGCTCGTCCAGGTAGTCACCATGCAGCGGGAACCACTCGTTGAAGCTCCGGGGGTCGTCGTTCGCGTAGGGATCGTCGTCCGCGTAGGAATCGCCACCGTCGTACTCGGACACGGGTTTGCCCCTTCGATGCTGCTACAGGCACCGATCATAGGCTCGACCACCAAACGCGCGGTCGGTTTGCGTCGGTGGCAGGCATCGGGCAGGCCCTGGGCACGGGACCCTCCCTCCGATGCACGTGCAGCGTGGCTACGTGCCCAGGGCAGTATCGGTTTCCGATACTGTACCAGTGTCAAGCAAGTCTTTACACGCTGGCGCGACGAACGGCGCCATCGGCTACTCCTGGGCGCGGACTGCCCAGTGCCATGACTGCTTGTAGATGCGCACGATGAGGTTCGTCTCCGAGTCGAGGATGCCCTCGATCCCGGAAATCTCGCTCATCAGGAAGTCGGCAAGCTCCAGGTTGGTGCGCACCACCACCTCGATGATCAGGTCGACGCGGCCAGTGCTGGCGCCCACGTAGCGAACCTGGGGCAGCTCGCTCAGGCGTTCGGCAACCTTGTCCAGGTAGCCCATGGCCACCTTGAGCCCGATGATGACGGGCGTCTCATAGCCCACGTCGAACGGGTCGACGGTGGCCACGATGCGCATGATTCCGTCGCCCAGCAGCCGTTTCAGCTTTCGCCGTGCGGTGACCTCCGTCACGCCCAGCGCGCGCGACAGGTCGGTGACGGTCATCCGCCCATCCTGCTGGAGCAGCTCGACCATGCCGCGCTCGGTCGGATCGAGCCGATGCCTGTTACCTGCAATCATGGGTCGAAGGCTTGACCTATTCCGATAGAATCGTCCGACAGAATATCCCAAACCGATAATGCGCGTCGAGTTGTTGGGGGGCGGAGGGCAACGGATCCCATGACCACTGCGCAAGGCCAGACGGCGACGAGCGCCGGAGCGATCGAGGTCCACTCGATCGACTACATCCCCCAGTCGGAGCGCCACGGCAAGGTCACCGACCAGTTCACGCTGTGGTTCCTGGGGAACGCGAACCTCGCCACCCTCGCCGTCGGGCTGATCGCGATGGGCCTCGGCCTGCCGCTGCTGTGGGTGCTGGTGGCCATCATCCTGGGAGAGGTGTTCGGGACGTTCTTCATGGCGTTCCATTCGGTGCAGGGTCCCAGGCTTGGCATACCGCAGCTCCTGCAGTCTCGACCGCAGTTCGGCTACTTCGGCGCGTTGATCCCGCAGATCATCGGCCTGTTCCTGTACGTTGGCTTCAACGTCTTCAACACGATCATCGGCGGGCAGGCGCTGGCCACCGTGACAGGGCTCAACAACCAGCTCAGCATCATGATCATGGCCCTGGCCGCCCTGGTGCTGACCATCGGCGGCTACGACTGGATTCACTTCGTCCAGAAGTGGGGGACCTATCTCTTCCTGATCGTGTTCGGCATCTTCACCATCGGCGTCCTGTTCACCGGGCATCCGGCGGCGGACCAGGTGAGCGGGGAGTTCGCATGGACCCCGTTCCTGGTGGTCATCGTGGTGGTGGCCAGCTACCAGGTCTCGCAGGCCCCCTACGTGTCCGACTACAGCCGATACCTGCCGCGCAGCTCGACCGTGCGCTCGACCTTCCTGTGGAGCTACTTCGGCTCCACCGCAGGCTCCTTCTGGATGATCGCCCTGGGGGCGTTCCTGCTCGCCAGCTATCCGGACCAGGCAGCCATCGGCGCGGTGGCCGCCGGCGGCGACGCGATCTTCAACGGCTTCGGCACGCTGGTCCTGGCGGTGGCGCTGATCGGCCTGGTGTCGGTCATCGCGCTGAACCTGTACAGCGGCTCACTGGCCATGCTGGCTGGCGTGGACACCGTCACGCCCATTCGCGCCAGCGTCACCACCCGGGCTGTGGCGGTGGGCGTCATCCTGGTGCTCGGCACCGTCGGCAGCCTGATCCTGCCGTCCGATTTCCTGGGCTGGTACAACGTCTTCCTGACCGTCCTGCTCTACTCGCTGATCCCGTGGACGGCCATCAACCTGGTGGACTTCTTCTTCGTGCGCAGGGGTGACTACGCGATCCTGGAGATCTTCAAGAAGAACGGCATCTATGGGCCGTGGAACTGGCGCGGGCTGCTGGCCTACGTGGTGGGCATCGCGGTGATGGTCCCGTTCTTCGCGATCTTCAACGGGTCGACCGAGGTCTTCATCGGCCCGGCCGCGCGGGCGCTCGACATGGCGGACATCTCGCTGTTCGTGGGCCTGCCCGTCTCGGCCCTCTTCTACTACTTCCTCTGCAGCAACCTGGACCTTACCGAGGAGCGGCGGCTGGCTGCGGCGGAGGCCTCTGAGCTGGAGGCGATGGGCGAGGCCGCCCAGGCGGAGGCCGCAGCTGCCACCGCGTAGGCTGTCGACCTTCAGCATCGTCGGGCGCTGTGAACGCACCGGCCAGTTGGGCGTGGCCGTTTCCACGGCGGATGTGGCGGCTGGCCGCCTGGTGTGCTGGGCGCGCGCCGGAGTCGGTGCGGTGGCCACGCAGTCGTGGCCGAGCCTGTACCTGGCCATCGACGCGCTGGCGGCCATGGAGGAAGGAGCCAGCGCCCCCGAGGCCATGGAGCGCGTGTTGGCCGGCGATCCGGGGCGCGAGGTACGGCAGCTGGGCGTGGTTGATGCGGCGGGCGGGAGTGCCTCCTTCTCGGGCGACGAGTGCACCACCTGGTACGGGCAGGTCAGCGGTCACAACTTCGCAGCGCAGGGCAACATGCTGATCCGGGGCGACACGGTCAGCGCCATGGCCGAGTCCTTCGGCACCAGCGAGGGCACTGAGCTCGACCTGGCCGAGCGCCTGGTGCGCGCGCTCGAGGCGGGGCAGGCGGGCGGCGGAGACAAGCGCGGCCGGCAATGCGCGGCGCTGCTGGTCGTGGACCGCGAGGCCTATCCCCTCTGGGACCTGCGCGTAGACGAGCATCCCCAGCCGGTCGCGGAGCTGCGGCGTATCCACGGCATCGCGCGCCACCAGCTCCTGCCCTTTGTGGAGGGGCTCCCAACGCGCGAGAACCCGCTCGGCAGCCTCAGCGACGAGTTCGTGGAGATGAACCTGCTGCCGCCGCCGCGGCGCCCGGGCGGCGGGGGATCGGCTCCGGCGGACGCATCGGCCCTGGAGGAAGCTTCGTGACCGCCGTCGACCGGCCGGAGGCCGGCTCCAGCTACCAGCGTCCGCGGCCGCCGCGCGACATCCCGCACCTGCTGCTGCCGGAGAAGCGGAAGATCAGCCACTGGAACGACCGCTTCGAGATGCGGGTCAACAACTGGATCGAGCCATGGGATTTCGCGTCGCCGCTGGACGTTGGGATCGTGGCCGTGCCGTTCAGCAAGACCTCCATCCTGCCCAACGGTGCCTTCGCGGCGCCGAACGCGCTGCGGGACGCGTGGGCCATCTTCACGACCTACACCCCGGACTACGACGTCGACATCACGTCGATGCGCGTGCGCGAGATCGGCGACATCCAGACCCCCGTCCTGGACCTGGTGCAGGGCCTCACCGATATCCAGCAGGCGCTGGAGGCGATCATGCGCCAGCCGGAGGGCTTCTTCCCGCTCATCATCGGCGGCGACCACGCCATCACCGCGCCGGCGGTGCGCGCCTACTGTGGGGCGCACCCCGGCCAGCAGGTTGGGCTCATTCACTTCGACGCGCACAACGACGTCCGGGTCATGGACCACGGTCCCACCAACGGGACGCCCATCCGCGGCATCCTGGAGTCCGGCGTCCGGGTCAGCGGCAAGAACCTGGTGCAGTTCGGCATCCACGGCTTCATGAACGCCAGCTACTACAAGCGCTGGGTCGAGGGGCAGGGCGGCACCATCTTCACCGCGCGGGCCATCCGCCGGGCTGGCATCGAGCCCATGGTGGCCTCGGCCCTCGAGATCGCCGGACGCGGCACGGACGCCATCTACGTGACCGTCGACATCGACGTGCTGGAGGTCGGCTACGCTCCGGGTACAGCGGCCGCCACCGCGGACGGCCTCTCGCCGGCCGACCTGCTGGAGGCGCTGTTCATCCTGGGCCAGGATCCACGGGTGGCGGCCATCGACTTCGTCGAGCTGGATCCGACCCGCGACGTGGCGGAGATCACCACGCGGACATTCGGATCAGCCATCCTCACCTTCCTGGCAGGGCTCTTCGTGCGCCAGCATCCGGGCTGGCGTGGCTACGACCCGGAGCCCGTCCGCGACTGACCCCTGCCAGCGTCGCGAATGGTCTTGTCGATGACCCCGCGACGTCGGATGATGCGCGCCATGCCGAGCCGAGACCTCCTGCGACGTGCCAGCCTTGCCGGCTACGTGGTGGGCGTGGCCGGAGCGCTGGCGCTCGTCACGCTCAGCTTCTTCTTCATGGCAGGCCAGCCGTTCGGAACCATCAACGACGTCGCACTCATCGTCACGATCATCGCCCTGCCGTTCCTGATGCTTGCCTTCTGGGAGCTGGGCGGGCTGACGCCCACCCCGCTGGCGTTGGCAGCGCAGGCGCTCGGCTGGCTGGCGGCGGCGGCGTGGTGCGTCACCCACGTGCTGTTCATCACCGGCGTCGTGGGGATCGACTACTCGGCCGGCGCGGCGAGCGGGGCGCTGGCCATCGAATCGGTGGCGTTGATCGTGATCGGCCTGTGGATCGCCGGCGCGAACCTGCTGGCCGGCCCATGGCTCAGCAACCTTCGCTGGTTCGGCCTGGTGGTCGGGGTGGGGGTCGTGCTCTACGGGCTCGGGACGCTCACCGCCGGGACGAACGGCCCGCTGATCTATGTCGGCGCGCTGGCGTACCTGATACTGCTGCCCGTATGGGGCCTGCTGATGGGCCTGTATGTTGCGGCCCGTGCCGACCGGGGTCGAGCCACGCAGCGCCAGCCCGGGGCCTGAATTCGGTCAGGTCTCTTCGCGGTAGGGAGCGCGCCAGTCAGGCGCCTCGAACTCCGGCGCGAAGAAGACCCGCGTGCGAGAGATGCGGCCGCCTTCCAGCTCGTAGATGTTGATCACCCACCAGCGCGAGCCGTCCGGGTATCGCGCCCTGAACAATGCCGTCCCGCGATCTCCGCTGCCCTCGACGGTGACGACGGTGTACATCGGGGTCAGCGCGTAGGCCTCGCCGCCGATGACATCCTCGAACTGGGTGGTGCCGCGTCCGAGGCCGGGGTACTGTGCAAACTGCTGCCGGATGTTCTCGACGCCTCGGAAGCGCTCGCCGGACTGCGGGTACTCGGTCAGCAGGTCTGGCGCGTAGACCTCCTCCAGCCGGTCGTACTCCTGCGTTCCCAGCAGCTCGGCAAGGAGGGAGAGGAGCTTCCTGTGCTCGGCGGCGTTCACGGCGTGACCCGCCGCAGCTCGTCGCCCGAGCGCTGCGCATCGGTTGCGCTTGCGCGCATCAGCTCGGCCTCGTGCCTGCTGAAGGCCCGGCGCGCGAGGGTGTCCAGCGCGGCCACGTGCAGGCGCAGGATCTCCGCCAGCGCTCCGCGGCGCACTGGCTCCGGCAATGCACCGGCGTCGGACAGCTGCTGGTAGCCGGCGTGCGCCATGTAGGCCGCCACCACCGCCTTGAGCTCAGGAGCTGTGAGGAGCGTAGAAAGCTCCGGCAGCAGCCGCTCGAAGGAGGAGCGGTTCAGCGGCGTGAAGGAGCCGGTGTCATGGGCGACGGACAGCGCAGTGCGGTTGACATCGAGCTCGAAGTACACGGCCTTCGCCGCGTTCCTGGCCTGGGCCATGAACTGCCGGCGCTGGATGTAGATGCCCACCACGAGCCAGCCCATGACGCCCACGAATGAGCCGATGATCCCCGGGAGAAGGTCCTTCAGCTCCATGGCGTGGAGTATCGGTTGCAGGCGGCGACCTCGACAAGCACCTAGGCGTGCCTGGGGCGCGACGGCGCGAAGATGCCAACGTAGACGCCGCCCAGGATCAGCGCGCCGCCGAGCAGCATGATCGGGGTGATCAGCCGGTGGCCTCCTGCCAGGCTGCGGCAAAGCGCGGGATGCCATCCTCGACCATCTGGTCGTTGGCGGTGAGGCTGATCCGGAACCAGCCGGGCACCTCGACCACGGTCCCCGGTAGCACCAGCACGCGATGGCGGGCCAGGATATCGGCGAAGGCGACGTCGTCGTCGATGGGGGAGCGGGCCATGCAGTAGAAGGTGCCCTCCGGCATGGTGCATTCGTAGCCGATGTCGCGCAGGGCCGGCACCAGGCGGTCGCGCCGGCGCTGCATGGCGCCGATGTCGATCGAGAGCTTCTCCAGCTCCGACAGCGAGTGCTGCAGCAGTGCGTTCGGGAAGAGGTAGCCGCCGGCGAACTGCTGCAGGAAGATCTCCTCGCGCACCTCGGCGCGCTCCGGCAGGGTGGGCGGCACGGTCAGGAAGCCGATGCGCTGGCCCGGCGCCAGCAGGGTCTTGCCGTACGAGTAGGTGATGATCGTGTGCGGGTACAGCTGCGACGGGCTGGTGTACTCGTGGCCGTCGAACAGGATGCGGTTGTACGGCTCGTCGCTGATGATCCAGACCGGATGGCCGATGCGCCCCGAGGCGTCATCCAGGACATCGGCCAGGTGTTGGAGGTCATGGGCGCTATAGATCCGCCCGCTGGGGTTGTGTGGCGAGTTGACGATCACCGCGCGCGTTCGTGGCCCGATGGCGGCGGCGATCCCGTCAATCGCCAGGTCGAAGGCCGGCGGCTCCAGCTTGACCCGCACCGGCTCGCCTCCGGAGGCCAGGATCAGCTGCTCGTAGAAGAACCACGGCGGCGAGAGGAAGATCACCTCGTCGCCCGGCTCCACCAGGGTTCGCATGGCCGTGGCCAGCGCCGCGAAGCCGCCGTTGGTCATGGCCACGTCGGCCGGGTCCCACCCCATGCCGGTGCGCTGGGTGAGCGTTTCCGCCACGGTCCGCTGCGACTCGGGCTCCGACAGCTTGTACGCGAACCAGTCCTTGTTCTGCGGCTCCACGTGCGAGCGCAGCGCGTCGACATAGGTCGCCAACGGCATCTCCTGGGGATTGCCGACCGCGAAGTTCGCGACGTCCGGCTCCAGGTTGAGCTGCGCGAACGGCCCGTTAAAGAAGGAAAGGAAGGGCGCGACCGACTGGCGGAGACGGTCGCGATGGCGGGTGGTGGGCTGGGCCGCAGTCATGCGCGCAGATTCTAGAAGGTCGCGGTGATTGGCCGGTATGTTGCAGCCACGAGATCGGTCCCGCAGGCTGACGGTGCAGACCCAGGAGGAACCCATGCAGACGATTCATCCCATGCTCTGGTTCGACGACCAGGCGGAGCAGGCAGCCCAAGCGTACACGTCCATCTTCCCGAACTCGAAGATCGGCAGGACCACGAAGTACGGTCCGGCCGGCCCGCTGCCGGCCGGCACCGTCATGACCGTCGAGTTCGAGCTGAACGGCAGCCGGTTCGTGGCGCTGAACGGCGGCCCCGAGTTCAGATTCAACGAGTCCATCTCGTTCGTGGTGCCATGCGAGTCGCAGGAAGAGGTGGACCGCTTCTGGGATCGGCTGGTTGACGGCGGCCAGCCGGCTCCGTGCGGCTGGCTGAAGGACCGTTTCGGCGTGTCGTGGCAGGTGGTGCCGGTGGAGCTGGAGCAGCTGATGGCCGACCCTGACCCCGCCAAGGCGCAGCGCGTCAACGAGGCGATGCTGCGCACCTTCGGCAAGTTCGACATCGCGACGCTCAGGGCCGCGTTCGAGGGTGAGCCTGTGGGCGCCGAGCGCTAAGCCCTCGCGCCGGCGTTCGACGCCGGCAGCGCGGCGATCAGCTCATCCATCCGGGCCACGCAAAGGGTCGCCCCGGCGGCGCCAAGCTCGTCCGCGCTGACCGCGGAGCCAGCCAGCACGGCGATGGCGGTCATGCCCGCTGCCGTTGCCGCGCGCATGTCCCAGGTGCTGTCGCCGACGCACCAG
>DATAOD010000142.1:0-4348 GCA_036265975.1 Candidatus Limnocylindria bacterium | reverse complement strand
GTCTTGGACACGTCAATGATCTCGTCGGTGGACTGGTTGAGCCCGTAGCCGAAGGTGATGGTGCCCGGCAGCTTCTCCGGCTTGGGCGTTTCCTGGGCCGATGGCGTGGCAGCCGTCGAGGGAGACGGCAGCACGGTTGGGGTGGGCTGCGGAGTCGGTGTCGTGATGACCGCCGCGGCCTCTGGCAGCATCCCCGAGAGCAGCAGTCCCACGACGATCGCCAGAGCCATGGTGCCCAGCGCCGCGCCGATCGAAACGAGCGAGTCGCGGTCAGTGGGAAGGGGGCCGGAAGGCGGCGCAGCGCCGGCCCCGCCCGGACGCATCGGCACACCGCAGGAGCGGCAGACCTGTGCCCACGAGGGGTTCGAGCGGCCGCAGTTGAAGCACTCGACCGTGTCGCCCGTCATCGCTGGGAGCCTAGCACGCGCGCCCGACGGCACGGGCCTTGCATCCACCCGTCCATCTGATCTAAAGCTGCAGGGAGCGACGCATGGGCAAGATCCTGCTCGGCGTGGTCATTGGCGTGATCCTGGTGATCTGGCTGCTTGCGTCCTGCGTCAGCCACCTGTTCTAGCGTCTCGCCGAGCCATGGCCCGATCCCAGCCAAAGCAGCGGTCGTCCGACGGTCTTCTGAGCCTGCGCGACCGTTTCAACAGCGTGGCCGATGCCATCACGCGTGCCGTCGGCACGCCCTGGGCGATGCTCCTGGCCGCCCTGATCGTCCTGGCGTGGGCGGTGACCGGCCCGATCTTCCACTTCTCCGATACGTGGCAGCTGGTGATCAACACCGGCACCACTATCGTCACCTTCCTGATGGTGTTCGCCATCCAGACCAGCCAGAACCGCGAGTCCACGGCGCTCAACATCAAGATCGACGAGCTCATCGCGTCGCACCCAAATGCGCGGAATCGGCTGATCTCGGAGGAGATCGCCACCGAGGCGGAGATCGAGGAGGACGAGCGCGCGATGATGGAGCGCGCGGAGGCGGAGCGCGAGGAGCGCGGGAATCGGCGGCGCAGTCGCACATCGGCCAAGGGCTCGACTCGCAAGAGCGCCACATCCAAGCGCACGCAACGCGGCTCGAGCACCAGTGAACGCTCGTCGGCACGCACCAAAGCCTGACCCGGGCGCCTGCTCGCCCGGACGCCGGGCACGAATGATGCTCATTCGCCGGGCATGAATGCTATGGCGTACCTGCGTGCCCGACTTCCGCAATTCCTGCGCCTGAGCTGGCTGGCGCTGGCGCTCGTGCTGGCAGCCTGCAACTCCGGCGGCAATAACAGCGGTGGAGGAGTCCCCGGCTACTAGCCCGGCATCGGCAATACAGGAAAGAAGGAGTGACCGCGCATGCTGGAATGGATTGTTCTCATCGTTCTCGTGATCCTGCTCCTGGGCGCGTTCGCCCCCCGCGCAGGCGTGTACGGCACGGTGAGCCCGATCTGGGACATCCTGGGCCTGATCATCCTGGTCATTGTGGTGATCTGGCTGCTGCGCATCCTCGGCGTGCTCGCGTGAGCGTCGCCATTGCCTGAACCTGCGCGGCCGCGAACGGCCTGCGATTGACCTGTTCGCGCCGAGTGCACCGCAGTAGAGTTACGAATGAGCCGGCGGTTCAACCAGTGCTCCCCCCACTGGTCTGTCCGCCGGCTCATGCGTTCCCCCCTGATGTCCCCAACGGGGAAGGGAATGCACCTCGCGTGCCAGCGGGATGAGCCGGCTTTGCCGCCAACCTAGCCGATGATGGCCTTCGCGCGCATGCGCTCGTGCGTGGCCGGAGCGATGTCCAGGCTCGCGTCGCACTGCGAGCACTCCGCCTTTGTGCCGCCGTCCGCCGCGACGATCACCGTGGCCGGAACCTTCTCGTCCCCGTGCAGGTGGACGATCTGCTCCGCGTCGTCATGGTCCTTGTCGTAGAAGAGCTCCCAGTGCGGATCGACGTGCTCCGTCACCTCCTCGTCCTGCTCCTCGATGACGTCGGCCATCCGCCGGCCGATCTCATCCGTCTGCCCAGGCGAAAGCTCCCGCGCGTCGTCCGTCTGTTCGTTCATCAATGCCCTCGCGTCAGTGTGTTCCTGCAGTGCACATCAGCAGAGCACGTGCCGAGTCCGTAGGTGCCGTACGATCGCTTCGTGCTGGGGCGCGCGGTATTGCTGTTGGCGGGCTTGTTCCTGATGGCAGGCTGCACGAGCACTGTGACGGTCTATGTCACCCCGACTCCGCGACCGACCGTGCAAGCCCGGAATCCAGACGGTGCGATTGAGTCGCTGCCGCCCCTCGTGCTCTCCGAGGGAGCATCGTTCGACGATCCGCAGCTTGCCATCATCCTCGTTGACCGAATCCCATTCAGCGTTGAAGGGCCAGATGCCTACTTCGTCGAGGTGAGGGGCATGGATGGCGCGCGGATCGTGAATTGGCCGATTGACCTGCGAGGAGGCGGGACGGTCTTGCGGCTGCCACCCGGCGACGACGTCGTGACCGCGTATTTCCGCGGCTGTGGCGCAGATGCCTGTACCCAGTTCATGGGTCCTCGCGTGGACATCTGCTCAACCCTGGCACGGCTGGACAACGGACACCGCTACACAGTGCTGATGAGCCGTCAACGCAGCCGCTGCGCACTTCGGCAGGTCGACTAGCCAGCGTCCGGCGGAGGGGGAGGAGGCCCCGGCCCGATTGACGGTACCGGGGCCTACCGGCTACCTGGTTCGTTCGAAGTTGGTGCCGCCCGCGCAGGTCCCATGACCAGCGTCACCAGGAGAGCCCTGGTTGTGCGGGTTCTGGGTGATCTCGTGGATCGGCCCCTGGTCGGGGTTCATGTCGTTCAGCCCGTTGAAGGCGCAGATCGAGTTCGCGTTGTAGAACGCGCCGGTCCTGTGGCCTCCTCCGGAGAACGGCTGGTCGGGTGTTCCCGGAGGGCCCGTGATTTCGCCGGCGAAGACGGCCCCCGCCGTCAGGCTCATCACGACCGCGGCAACGGATACCGCCAGTCCGATTCTCTTCATGAACGCGTGTGCCATCAGCCCATTCCTCCATCGACCGAGGTCGGTCTCGCCACTGGCAACGGCGCGGAGTCGGGCGACCGCATCGTTGAGACTCCTGCCGTGGAACGGGCTGCAGTTCCCGCCACCTCGCGGTCCGGACGCGCATGATCCTTCACCCGCGCTGGTCTTGGGTAGTCCTGAGCGGATAAGGGTGTTGCGCCTGGGCACCGATGACCCGGCGCAACGTGCGCTTTCGCGGAGCCGTGACGTGGTGCCGGAGGTGGGACTTGAACCCACACGAGCTTGCGCTCATCGGTGTTTGAGACCGACGCGTCTGCCGATTCCGCCACTCCGGCACGGGGCCGCGGTCCGAGGGGATGTGATTATAGGAACGCATGCCGCCCACCGAGCCACGCAGCCCCGGCACGCGAACGCCGCCGCTGGATGACGAAGCGGCCGTGGTGGCGCGCGCGGTGGGCGGAGATCGGACGGCCTTCGCGCAGCTGATGGAGCATTACCAGGCAGCCTGCTACGGCCTCGCCTGGCGCCTGCTCGGCGACGCCGACCAGGCGGCAGATGCCACCCAGGACGCGTTCGTGCACGCGTACGACGCCATCGCACGGTTCCGTGGCGGCATCTTCCGCTCGTGGCTGCTGCGCATCACCGCCAACGCCAGCTACGACATCCTGCGTCGCGTCCAGCGACGCCCGACCACCACGCTGCCGGATCCTGAAGAAGGCGAGGCGGAGCTCGCCGATGCCGAGGCGCCCAACCCGGTGGCCGAGGCGGGACGCGCGGAGCTGTACCGTCACCTGGACGCCGCCCTGCGCCTGCTGCCGGTGGACCAGCGCACCGCCGTCGTGCTGTGTGACGTGTACGGCATGGACTACCACGAGGTCGCCGAGGCGACCGCATCGGCGATTGGGACGGTGAAGTCTCGGATTCACCGCGGGCGTCTGCGGCTGCGGGTGCTCATGGCCGAGCACCGGGAACTGTTCGAGCGTTGAGGGCGTCTGGCCGATGACGATGCAGCACCAGATCCATCCTGATGACGAGCGCCTTGCGGCGCTGGCCGGTGATGACGCCGACGCGACGGCGGATGCCGGCCTGCGGGCGCACGTCGCCACCTGCGACCGATGCGGGCCGATGGTCGCCGAGCTCGGGCAGCTGCGCTCGGCGCTGGCCGAGCTGCCGGACCTGGTCCCGTCGCGTCGCATTCAGCTGGTGCCGCCCGTTCCCACACCCACGGCGGAGCCGTCCGGGGGGTGGCTTCGCCGTCTTGCCGGGCCGATGGTGGCCACGGGCCTTGGCATGGTGCTGGTCGGTGCCATCGGCACGTCCGGCGTGCTCACCTCGTTCGGCGCCCTCGC
>DATAOD010000141.1:0-4659 GCA_036265975.1 Candidatus Limnocylindria bacterium | reverse complement strand
GAGCTGCTGGCCGAGCTGGCTGACCTCGGGCTCGCCAGGATCGCGGTGTCAAGTCGTTCCTGGCCCCGGTACGTCCGCTCTCCCATCGGTGACCAGCTGGTCGCAAGCGGCATCAGCACCGACGGGAGGATGGCGGTAGGCCTGGCGGACCTGGAGCAGCTGCGCACGAATCTGTTCTCGACCGTGGCCCACGAGCTGCGTACACCGCTGACGGCCATCCGCACTGCAGCGGGACTCCTGCTGGATCCCGGCACTCGAGCCGGCGATGGTCAGCGTCGAGCGCTGCTCGAGACCGTCGAGCGCAACGCCGAGCAGCTGCAGGTGCTGGCCGATACGGCGCTGGAGCTCGCCCGCTTTCATGCCGGGGAGGTGCGGCTTCAGCTGCGCCGCTTCGACGCCCGCGACCTGGGCCGAGAAGTCGATGTGGCAATGCGGCCGCTCCTCGACGCAAAGCGACAGCGCCTGGCGGTGGACGCCCCGTCGGAGCCGATATGGGTGTTTGCCGATCACCGCCGCATCGTGCGTGCGCTGCTCAACCTCGTCTCGAACGCGCACAAGTTCTCGGCCGCGGGCAGCGACATACTGCTGCGCATCTCCGGTACCCACGATGAGGTGGCCTGGGAGGTCACGGACGAAGGGCCCGGCATCCCGCAGGCCGAACAGCCACACCTGTTTGAGCGCTTCTTCGTGAGCGCCACGGATCGGTCACCAGGCGGCACCGGTCTCGGGCTGCCGATCGTGCTGGCGAGTGCGCAGGCCCACGGCGGGAGGGTTGAGGTGAAGTCCGAAGTCGGGCGGGGAAGCGTCTTTCGCCTGGTGCTCCCGGTGGCCGGACCGCCGACCGAGGACGAATGAAGATCCTCGTCGTCGACGATGCGCCGGACGTCATCGAGTCGGTAAGCCTCGGGTTCACCCTGCAGTGGCGGGAGGTCGAGATCCTGGGGGCCGCCACGGGTGAAGCGGGTCTCGACCTGGTCGAGACGGAGCAGCCGGACCTGGTGCTGCTTGATGTCGGGCTGCCCGACATCGACGGCTACGAGGTCCTTCGCCAGATCCGCGCCTTCTCGGATGTGCCCGTCGTGATGCTCACGGCCCGCGATGACACGCTGGACCTGGTCAAGGGACTGGAACTGGGTGCAGACGACTACGTGACCAAGCCGTTCAACCACCTGGAGCTGCTGGCGCGCACGAAGGCCGTGCTGCGACGCCTGGACATGCCGGCGCCGACGTCGCGCGTCCCGTCATTCAAATCCGGCGAGATGCAGATGGATTTTGCCCAGCAGGAGCTTCGCCTCGCCGGCCGGCGCGTGGAGCTCACGCCCACCGAGTACAAGCTGCTGTACCACCTCGTGCGAAATGCCGGCTACGTGCTTCCCCATGGCACCCTCCTCGCCAAGGTCTGGGGGCGCGAGTACGTGGACGAGGTCGACTACCTGCGCGTCTACGTGCGGCGGCTGCGGGACAAGCTCGGCGATGATTCGGAGCATCCCCGCTACATCCGTACCGAGCGTGGGCTGGGCTATCGCTTCGTGGCCTTACCCGACTCCTCGTCCGACTCGTCGACATCAGACGCGAATGCCCTGACGGGAGATGACGCACCGCCAGCCGACGCCTAGCCAGCGCGGCCTACCAAGGCCGTGACTGGCAGGATTCACCTCTCGTTCATCTGCGTTCGGCCGCATCGCCCTTGCACCCCGCCGAGCATCGAGCGCAGGCCGGGCAGACGAGCCGGCGGAGATGAGGGAGAGATGACGCAGATTCGATCAACGGAGCAACGACCTGTCTTGGCCCCGCGCAGCGACCAGGTCCCGACGCTGGAAACGGTGATGGGGGTTGTTGAGCACACGCTGCTGCACCCGGAGATGACCCGTGACGAGGTCGCGGCCGGGATGGACCTGGCGGCCAGCCTCGGAACCGCGGCGGTGGTCGTGCGGCCATGGGAGGTGGCCTGGGCGGCCGCGCGCATGCGTGGGTGGCGGCAGCGCCTCGTGACCACCGTTGGCTTCCCGCACGGGACCGATCGCAGCGACGCCAAGATCAATGAGGCCATTGGCGCCGTGGCCGATGGAGCCGATGAGCTGGACGTGGTGATGAATATCGGCGCGTTTCGCTCGGGCGAGCATTCCTACGCCGAGGATGAGCTGCGGCGCGTGATCGATGCGGTCGGCGGCACGCCCGTCAAGGTCATCGTGGAGAGTGCCTATCTCGCCGCGACCGAGCTCATCGACGCGGTGCTGATCGCGGCAGCTGCCGGCGCCAGGTACGTGAAGAACGGCACCGGCTTCTCGCCACGCGGCGCTGATGAGGCCGAGGTGGCGCTGATGCGGGCGGTGCTGCCACCGGAAATCGGCGTGAAGGCATCGGGGGGCATTCGCCAGCTGGATGTGCTTCTTCGCATGGTCGAGGCGGGAGCAAGCCGGGTCGGGACCTCCTCCACGGCCTCGATCGCCGCTGAATGGCGAGCGGCAGCGCGGTGACGCCATAGTGATGTTCCCGTGCCGTTCACGTGGATTCCCGCGATTCGTCCCGCCCGGCTCGTAGCCTGATCGTCGGAAGGCCACTTGCCCCCGAATTCAGCCGCGCCGGCACCCGTCAGGGGTGACCGGCGCACCATCTTGCCCACAAGGAGTCTGATCATGTCCGCATACCCCGGCACGTGGCCAGGACGTGCGCGCACCTGGCCCCTCACCCGCGAGGCGCGCCAACGCCTCGATTCCGAGATCGCAGAGCTGCGCGACGAGCTGACGTCGCTCACCACTCGCGGATTGGAGGAGGGCATCGTGATGCTGCCCGTGGCCCTCGCATCGAGGCGGCTCGACACGCTGAAACAGGTCCTGGCGGCGGCAGAGGTCGTGACGGACCCTGGCTGCGCGGCCATTGGCCGACGAGTCAGGCTGCGGGAGGAAAGCGGTGAAATGCTGTCTCGCTCGCTCGTGTACCCGGGAGATGGCGATCCGCGGCGGGGCCGCATCTCGGCGGACTCTCCGCTCGGCTCCGCGATCCTCGGCGCTCGCGCCGGGGATACGGTGGAGGTTGAGGCGCCCGCCGGCCGCTGGTCGGTCACGCTGCTCAGCGTCGAGTAGGCGAACCGGACAGCCTCGCCGCGTGACGATTTTCACGCCGCGTTCATACACGTCCGGGTGCCTTGTTCTGCGCGCCGCGGATCTTCTGAGTCGACCCAAACGCTGGAACCAACCCTCAAAGCTGGAGCTCTTTCAATGCGCATGTTCAGGACTCCGCGCGCGGGCTATTGCGCCTCGTGCGAAGGAGTGATCACCTCCCGCCCGGTCTACTACATGGACGAGGCCTACTGCTGCGCAGGCTGCGCCCAGGGCGGACCCTGCGTGTGCAGCTACGAAGCCGACCTGGCCGATGACGGCGTGGATGGGCTGGGCCTGATGGCGCCGGTCCGCACGTCACTGCCTCGCGGCGCCGAAGCGCCCGAGCCGATCGCCGGATCTCGCCCAATTTCGAACGTGGAGGCTGTCCAGCGATGACTGTCGAAGCACCGCCCCGCCCTGCGACGAGCTCAATCTCCGCGACCAGCGCGCCCTCGGCTGGCGCTCGCGCACTCGAAGCAGCGCGCCAGCAGTTCGAGAGCGCGGCCGATCACCTCGCGCTCGACGACGGGTTGCGCGCCGTGCTGCGCGTGCCACAGCGCGAGTACACCACGAACTTCCCGGTACGCATGGACGACGGCTCGATCCGGGTCTTCACCGGCTATCGCGTGCAGCACAACACGGCCCGCGGACCCGCCAAGGGCGGCCTGCGCTACCACCCATGGACGGACCTCGACGACGTGCGTGCCCTCGCCATGTGGATGACCTGGAAGTGCGCCCTGGTCGACGTGCCGTTTGGTGGGGCCAAGGGCGGCGTGACCGCCGATCCGCGGCTCATGAGCCCGCGCGAGGTGGAGGCGGTCACGCGGCGATTCGCGACTGAGCTGGAGGGGGTCATTGGCCCGGAGTCGGACATCCCGGCGCCTGACGTCGGGACCAACGCGCAGACCATGGCCTGGATCGCCGACACGGTGTCGATGCACCGCGGCTACTCGGTGCCCGGCGTGGTGACGGGGAAGCCCCAGTCGATCGGCGGCTCGGTCGGCCGCGCCGACGCGACCGGCCAGGGTGTCGTCTACGCCATCGAGGACGCGGCGAGCCGAGGAGGCTTTCCGATCGAGGGGTCGCGCGTCGCGATCCAGGGCTTCGGAAACGTGGGCGAGGCGACCGCGCGGCTCCTGCACGAGCGAGGTGCTCGCGTGGTTGCCATCACCGATATCGACGGTGGCGTGTTCGACGCCGATGGCCTGGATGTTCCGCGCCTGTCGCGGTACCTCACCGAGCACGGCACGGTCGCGGGTGCGCGCGGGACGGAGCCGATCGACAACGAGTCGCTGTTCGCGTTGGATGTCGACGTCCTGGTGCTGGCCGCGCTCGAGGGGCAGATCACGGCGGCGAACGCCGGGTCGGTCCGTGCTCGCATCCTGGCCGAGGCGGCCAACGGCCCGGTGGTGCCGGAGGCGGATCCGATCCTTGCCCGCAACGGGGTGGTGGTCGTGCCCGACATCCTCTGCAATGCCGGCGGCGTGATCGTCAGCTACTTCGAGTGGGCGCAGAACCGGGCCGCGCTGGCCTGGACCCTGTCCGAAGTGAACCAGCG
>DATAOD010000140.1:0-17324 GCA_036265975.1 Candidatus Limnocylindria bacterium | reverse complement strand
CCAGCTCTCCGGCGATGCCGATGACGGCCGATCCGGGTCGCAGCCCGGCCATGGCCTCCGCCTCGTCCAGCGCCTGGCGACAGTTGGCGACCACCGCCTCGATGTCGCTGACCGTGCCTGACTGCATGTGCGCCAGGCCCTGACGCCTGCGGCCGGTGCCGCGCACCACGCCGGTCAGCACCTCCCCGTCATCCTCCAGCGCGACGACCAGTGCCTTCGCGAACTCGGTGCCCACATCGAGGGCGGTCAGCGCGCCGGGGCCCGCGCCATCGCCAGCGGCGGCACCACGGCCGGCGCTCCCACCGCGAAATCGCTCAAGCACTCCTCCGAAGAGCTGCTGCACGCCGGCTCGCCTCGTCTCGCTCAGCCCGACTCGATGGGCGCCAGCGCCTCCAGCACGAGGCGCGTCGCCTCCGCCAGGGCTTCCCGCACGCGCGACGCGTCGCGCCCGCCGGCCTGCGCCAGCTCGGGCCGCCCCCCGCCTCCCCCGCCCAGGATTGGCCCGACCTTGCGAATGATGGCCACCGCGTCGAAGCCCTCGCTGACCAGGTCGCGGCTGGCGGCGACCAGCAGCGACGGGCTGCCGTTCTCGCCGGCGGCCACGGCCACGAAGCGCCCGGTCAGGGCGCGCAGGTCATCCGCCCAGCGCCGTAGCGCCACGCCATCGGCCTCCGGGTAGTGCTGGACGAGGACCCTGGTCTCGCCGGCCTCCTGCGCTTCACCAAGCGCTGCCGCCGCGTCGAGCCTCATCGAGGATTCGGGCTGACGCGCGCCCTTCTCCACTTCCCGCAGCCGTGTGCTGAGGGCCTCGACTCGCGCCGGCACCTCCTCCTCCGGGACTCCGAGCCGCGCGGCGACGGCATGCAGCGCGTCCAGGCGGCTGGCCACCAGCTCGTCGGCGGCTTCGCCGGTCACGCCTTCGATCCGTCGCAGGCCCGCACCGATGCTCGACTCCCCGGTGATGTGGAACGAGCCGATCTGGCCCGTTGCCGCCACGTGCGTGCCGCCGCACAGCTCCTTCGAGAATCCCTCGACCTGCACCACGCGCACGTTTTCCGGCACGTACTTTTCGCCGAAGAACATGTCGGCGCCAAGCTCCCGCGCCCGGCCGAGGGTCATCCATTGCGGTTCCACCGCCGCGTTGCGGCGGATCTGCTCGTTGACACGTCGCTCCACCTCGCGCAGCTGCTGCCGCGGCGTGGCCGACGAGGCCGGGAAGTCGAAGCGGAGCCCCTCGGGTCCAACCCAGCTGCCCGCCTGCTTGGCCTGCTCGCCCAGGACATCCCGCAATGCGCGGTGCAGCAGGTGGGTGGCGGTGTGGTTGCGAGCCGCGCCCCAGCGCCGCCGCTCGTCGACACGCGCCTCCACCGGCTCACCGATCTCGATCTCCCCCTCCAGCCGGCCGACGTGCACGATCGCGTCGCCAGTGCGCTGCACGTCGTCGACCACCAGCTTGCCCCGCGGGCCAACGATCTCGCCTCTGTCGCCGATCTGCCCGCCGCCCTCGGCGTAGAACGGCGTGCGATCGAGCACCACCTGCACGACCTCCCCATGCGCCAGGCCGGTCACCGCCAGGCCGTCGGCCCGCGTCTCGTTCGGGTAGCCGATGAACTCGCTCGACAGCTCGGCCAGTGACGGGTCCGCCGCGAAACGACCCGTCTTGCCGCCGCGCGAGCGCTTTCGCTGCTCCGCCATGGCTCGCTCGAAGCCCTCGCGGTCGACGTCCACGCCGCTCTCCGCCGCGATCTCCACGGTGAGATCGATGGGGAAGCCGAACGTATCGTGCAGGCGGAACGCCTCGTCGCCGGGGATGAGGCCGTTGCCGCCGGCCGCCTCGACCAGGGCAAGCAGCTTCTCGCTGCCCGCCTCCAGCGTACGCGCGAACTTCGACTCCTCCGCCTCGACCTCGTCCAGGATGCGATCCCTGGCATCCGCCAGGTGGGGGTAGGCGCCGCCCATGATGTCGACCACCACGGCGCAGGTCTGGCGCAGGAAGGGCTGGCTGATGCCCATCAGCCGTCCGTGGCGCACCGCGCGGCGCATGATCCGGCGCAGCACGTAGCCGGCGCCCTCGTTCGACGGCTTCACGCCCTCGCCGATGAGGAACGTCATGGCGCGCGAGTGATCGGCGACCACCTGGTAGCTGAAGCGCTCGCTCTCCACCGTCTGCGGGTCGTGGCCGATGAACTCGGCCAGCCGCGCGATGATCGGCTCGAACAGGTCCGTTCGGTAGTTCGAGTCCACTCCCTGGAGGGCGGACGCGATACGCTCCAGGCCCATGCCGGTGTCGACGCTCTTGAACGGTAGCGGGGTCAGCGTGCCGTCGGCCGCCCGGTCGAACTCCATGAACACCAGGTTCCAGACCTCGAGCCAGCGCGGGCAGTGCTCGGAATGGTCCGGCACGCAGAACTCGCCCTCGCTGAACTCTGCGCCGCGGTCGTAGTGCAGCTCGCTGCACGGCCCGCAGGGGCCGGTGTCGCCCATGCGCCAGAAGTTCTTCTCATCGCCGGCGGCGATGTTCCCCCAACGCACCAGCCGCTCGGGCGGCAGGCCGATCTCATCGGCCCAGACGCGATGCGCCTCGTCGTCATCGGTATAGACGGTGGCTGCCAGCCGCGCGGCGGGGAGCTGGAGCTCATCGGTCAGGAACTCCCACGCCCAGTGGATGGCCTCTCGCTTGAAGTAGTCGCCGAAGCTCCAGTTGCCGAGCATCTCGAACAGGGTGTGGTGGCGCGGGGTACGCCCGACCTCCTCGAAGTCGTTGTGCTTGCCCGCCACCCGCAGGCACGGCTGCGAATCGACCGCGCGGACGTAGTCGCGCTTTTCCTCGCCGGTCAGCACGCGCTTGAAGGGCGCCATGCCGGAGTTCACGAACAGCAGCGTCGGGTCGTCACGGGCGAGCAACGGGGCCGGCGGCACCCGTGTGTGGCCGCGCGCCTCGAAGAAGCGCTGGTAGCGCTCTCGAATGTCGGCCGCGGTCATCGGCTCCATGGCTTCAGTCCCTCACACGCTGAGAGCCGGCTCACCACCGGCTCTCGTGCATGCGCGTGGATCGGTGGTTCGTGTGATCAGGCAGCGCCCTCCGGCGCAGACCCGCCCTGCGGAGCGGCTTCACCCTCGCTCGGAGCATCGGCATCGTACGCGCCCATCATCTCGGCGCGCGCGACCTCGGCCGCGGCACGGCCCTCGTTGACAGCCTCGCCGAACGCGGCACGGCGGTCGTCGACGAAGTCGCCGACCTGCTCGCGCATCTCCTCGCCCGTCGACGGCGCCAGCAGCAGCCCGATGGCCGCGCCGATCAGCCCGCCGATCGCCATTCCCGCGAAGAAGCTGCCGATGCTCGAGTCCTTCATGCGATCCGCTCGCCCTCGTGCGTGTCGGCCGATTGTACCGGGCGAACCGGCTGTCGTTCGCCCATCGGCTCGGCTGGAGGACCCGCCACGCTGGTCGCCACGGTGACGGTCGGGTCGGCGAGCGCCCGCTCCTCCAGCTCCTGCGCCTGCCGGTTGAGCCGATCCAGCCGCTGCTCGAGATCGGTCGCCATCTCCTCCGCGCCGGAGGTCAGCTCCCGCGCCCCGTCGATGATCCTGGACAGCTCGCGTTCCGCCAGGTTGGCCAGCCGCCGCGCGTCGTTGGCCAGCGCCCGGGCGTCCCTGGCGAGGGGTCGCAGCGATAACGCGATGAGGATGATGCCCAGCCCGACTAGCACTGCGCCGATGCCCACGCCCATGCGGAAGATGGTGATCGCGACGTCCATCAGGCGCTCACTGTCAGCTGTTCGTGGGCTCGCCGGGAAGCATTGCCCCGAGCAATAGCGTGAAGATCATCAGCAGCTGCGCACCCAGTGACGCAGACACGACGTGGTAGTCGCCCAGCTTCAACGGCTCCAGGCCGGTGATCCCGCCCATCGCGTTGCCGAGCGCGGTGCCCGCCAGCGAGGCCACGGCCAGCACGCCGACCACCCGACCCCATCGGCCGCGGACGACCAGGAGGCCAAGCAGGTTGATGGCCGCCAGCATGACGGTGATCAGCAGCCATGGCGTCACTGCAGCCTGGCGATGCGTCCGCCGCCCAGGCACTCGTCATCGCGATAGAGCACGGCCGCCTGGCCCGGTGCCGGTGCCCAGACCGGTTGCGCGGTCTCGACCGCGAAGCGATCGCCGCCGACCAGCGTGACCTCAGCCTCCACTGCCGGAGCCCTATGGCGAATCCGCACGCGCGCCGTGAAGCGTTCCGCCGGCGGCTCGCCGGCCACGAAACGCCGACCCTCCACGCTGAACTGGCGCTGCGCGACCTCCTCGCGGCGGCCGATCACCACCGTGTTGCTCTTCGGCCGTACCTCGCGGACATACACCGCCTCGCCAAGCGCGATGCCCAGTCCGTGCCGCTGGCCGACGGTGTAGTGCGCGTAGCCGGTGTGCGTGCCGACCCGCGTGCCATCCGCGTCGACGATCGGCCCAGGATCCCCGGCATAGCCACGCCGCTCGTCCAGCAGGGTGCGGTAGTCGCCAGCCGGCACGAAGCAGATCTCCTGGCTCTCCGGCTTGTGGGCCGTGGGCAGGCCCAGCTCCTCGGCGGTGGCGCGGACCTGTGGCTTGGTCAGCTCCCCCAGCGGGAAGAGCGTGTGCGCCAGCTGCTCCTGGTCGAGCACCCACAGGAAGTAAGTCTGGTCCTTGTCGCTATCCGCCGCGGTGCGCAGCCGGTACCGGTTGGCAGACCTGTCGACCCGCGCGTAGTGCCCGGTGGCGACCCGGTCGGCGCCGTACGCGGCCAGGCCGCGGCGCAGCAGCTCGTCGAACTTGATGTACTGGTTGCAGGCCTGGCATGGGTTGGGCGTCGCGCCGTCCAGGTAGCCATCAGCGAAGGCGTCGATCACCCGCTCTCCGAACTCGCGCTCCAGGTTGAGGATGAAGAACGGGATGCCGGCGATCTGCGCCACGCGACGCGCGTCATCGGCGGCGTCCGGCGAGCAGCAGCTGCGCGACGTCTCCCAACCCTCCCCAGCGTCACCGTGCAGCCGCATCCAGACACCGACCACCTCGTCTCCGCCGTCCGCTGCGTCGCGCGCCAGCAGGGCGGCAGCCACGCTCGAATCCACCCCGCCGCTCATGGCAGCCACGATCCGCGCCATCAGACCGATGCGGCCTCGGGGCGCCGCTCCCCGGCGCCACGCATCCGCTCCAGCACGCGACGCATCGCCTCCCCGGTGAGCCGGACGTCCTCCTCCGAGCTGCCACGGCCCAGCGTCAGGCGCAGCGATCCATGTGCTGCCTCCGGCTGGATGCCCATCGCCAGCAGGACGTGGCTTGGCTCCGTCGAGCCGGTGGTGCAGGCGCTTCCGGTGGAGGCAGCCACGCCCTCCAGGTCCAGCGCGGCCACCAGGTCGCCGCCCTCCACGCCATCCACCAGGAAGCTGGCGTTGTTCGGCAGCCGCTCTCGTGCATGGCCGGTCAACGTGACGCCCGGCAGAGCGGTCAGCGCTTCGATGAGCCGATCGCGCAGCCCCGCCAGGCGCTCCGCATCGGCGACACGCTCCTGCTGAGCCAGCTCCAGGGCCGTGGCGAAGCCAACGATCCCGGCCACGTTCTCGGTACCCGCCCGCCGCTGCCGCTCCTGCGACCCGCCGGACAGCTGGGCCAGCAGCGGCGTCCCCTGCCGCACGAACAGCGCGCCCACACCCTTGGGGCCGTTGATCTTGTGTGCAGACAGGCTCAGCAGGTCGGCGCCAAGGGCATCGACCTCCAGCGGCAGATGACTCGCGGCCTGGATGGCATCGACGTGGAGCACCACATCCCGTGCCCGGCAGATGGCGCCGATGTCTGCGATTGGCTGCAGCGTGCCGACCTCGTTGTTGGCGTACATCACGCTGACCAGGGTGGCGTGGTCGCCGATGGCAGCCTCCACGTCGGCCGGGTTCACCCGGCCGTAGCCGTCCACCGGCAGCCAGGTCGTCCGGAAGCCGTAGCGCTCCATCACGGCCACCGAGTGGGTGACGGCCTTGTGCTCGACGCTGCTGATCACCAGCTCGCGGCCGCGCGCGCTGGCCGCCCAGGCGGCGCCCTTGATAGCCAGGTTGTCGGCCTCGGTGCCGCCGCTGGTGAACACGATCTCGCGCGGCTTGGCGCCGAGGATGCGCGCCACCGTCTCGCGGGCCTCGTCCAGCCCCAGGCGAGCCTGGCGACCGGCCGCGTGCAGGCTCGAAGGATTGCCGAAGTGCTCGGTGAGGTAGGGCTGCATGGCCTCCAGCACTTCCGGCCGCAGGGGCGTGGTGGCGGCGTGGTCGAGATAGACGCTCATGGGAGCCCGATTATGCCGCAGCCGGGGCGCTACCCTTGCCGCCATGATCATCCGCTCCCTTGATGATGTCATCGGCACCGAGCGCGACGTGGCGGGCGACGGCTGGCGCAGCCGACGCATCCTGCGCCGTGACGACGGCATGGGCTTCTCCCTGCACGACACCATTGTCGAGGCCGGCGCCGAGCTGGAGATGGAGTATCGCCACCACCTGGAGGCGTGCTACTGCCTGGAGGGCGAGGCCGAGATCGAGGAGCTCACCACCGGCGAGCGCCACGCCATCGGGCCAGGCGTGCTCTATGCCCTGAACGAACACGACCGCCACGTCATCCGGGTGACGGAGACATTGCGCCTGGTCTGTGTCTTCAACCCGCCGCTGGCCGGCGCCGAGACGCACGACGCGACGGGGGCCTTTCCCGCATCCGAATAACGAAGGGCCCGTCATCCGCGGAGGACGACGGGCCCTTCAGGTTCAAGGCAAACGGGTTACGGCGTCACTGACGCGATCGACGTCCCCCAGTTGGCCAGGATGGTTCGCGTTCCGCCGCAGGTCGTATCGGCCAGGAACTGCGCATACGTGCAGCGCTGGTTGATCGTCTCTGTGGCGAACCAGATGTGGCCGCCCTCATCGGCGACCGCGGCGCTGTAGTCACCCCAGCGCTCCACGCCGCCATCACCCGGGTCGAGGCTGATGTAGCCCGTGAACCCGTCGGCCGGGCCCACGCCCCACCGCGCCACGTTCACGTCGCCGGTGCCATTGGCGCCGATCCACGAGTACGCGGCCGAGGGGTAGAAGTCCGGACCCACCAGGGAGTAGCCGACCATCACGTTGCCGTCCTGGTCCGCGGCCACTGCCGGGAAGACGACGTTGTTGTTCTGGACGGCGACGTAGCCCTGTGCGCTGACCTCGCCATCGAGCGTCCCGCCGCTGTCCGGCGTGACGCCGAACCAGGCGATGCCCGTCCGGGTGGGCCCGGTCGGCGACTTCAGCACGGTGTTAAGCCCACCCCAGACCTGCCCGTTGACGTAGACCGTCTGGTTCATCCGGTCGTCGTTCGAGTTGAGCAGGTTGAGGTGCTCAGAGGTCGAGGGCACGCCCAGCGCAGCCGGTGCGAGCTTCGACTTGATGAGCGTCTTCAGCGGCGTCGGCCCGCTCTTCTGGAGCATGGTCGGCGGAGCGCCGTAGACCTCGCTGTGCAGGACCTTGAGGCTCATGTGGACGTCCGGAGAGCCGCTCAGGCTGGAGGTGTTCGACAGCCCCCACAGCGCGATCCTGTTGTCCAGGCCGCCGGTGAACTCCAGCGCCGAGAGGAAGTACTCGGTGCCGCCGTTCTCCGTCGCGTAGGCCGCGCCCGGTGGCGTGGTCGCGGGCTGGATGCTGTAGGCCTGGCCCTCGGCCAGGGTCGGCTCGAACAGGGAAACCACGGATCCGATGGAGCCACTGGCCAGCGCCGTCTTGCTGAACGCGTAGACCATCGCGCCGTTGAAGCCGTTGACGTGGATCGGGTACTCGTTCGTCGTGACGTAGACGCCGTTTGCATCGGCACCCAGCAGCGGCTGGTCACCCAGGCACGGGCAATCCGTGTGGCTTGGCGTGCCATTGGTGCCGTCATCGGTCGTATCCACGGCGAACACGTTGAACGTGCCGCGCGGATCGCCGCTGGTGCTCACGGCGAGCATCATGTGTGAATGATCGGCGAGGTCGCCGGTGTCCGGCTCCACGTCGATCTGCAGCATCGTGACGAACCAGCGGTTCGTCTGGACATCGAAGTAGCACTTGGGGTCGCTGCTGAAGTCGCCGTACACGGCAGGATCCGTGCGCACGACCTCGGGCGCCAGGTTGAAGAAGTCGTTCAACGGCATGGCATTGGTGAGATTCGTCCCGCCCGTGCTCCGCACGCGGATCACGGTGTTCACGGACTCGACGACGAAACCATTGCCAACGCAGAGCGCCTGATCCGGCGGCTCGAGGCTGAACTGCGTGTTCTCGTACTCGCCGGTGCCGGCGAACCGATTATCGAAGTGGTTCAGGCCATCGAAGGCGTTGCCGCCCGTCGCGTCGACAACTCTCTGGGTCGCCGGGCGCGGCGCGTGGCTGGAAGGCACGCGCGACGTACTGACCGGATTGCGAATGAACTTCTGATGGTCCCCTTCGCCTGCGGCCTCCTCGGGATCTGGACGGACCTCGCCCTGAAGCGGCTCGTCCTCATCCCCGGTATTACGCGCAGCAGCGCCATGGATACGGGTGGTTCCAACCTTCTGCACGCGCTGGATCTTCTGTGCGCCGACGGCGCTGGTGCGAGCGGCAACGAGCGGCGCAATTGCGCTGCCGACGAGCGCCAGCGTCGCGATCGTCACCACCGTTCGCCAAAGCAACGAACGACGGCGAGACAGGAGTACGGACATTAACGATCTCCCTGACGTAATTGCCAGCGACGGCCTTTGCGGCCGTCGTCCTCTCCCCAGGTACGGCGGTGATGTCAGGTCACGGACGGGTATGGCGCTAACGGGCCGTCGTCTCGTTCTGGGTCGTACCCGATGGTGCGCGTTGCTAACGATCGCCGCAACTCGACTGCCAATCAACGTGGTGCGGACTGGCACCACCAGGGGCCCTATCGCTTCGGGTTGCGCAGCTCCAGGCCCAGCTCATCCAGCTGATTACGCGTGATGGCCGATGGCGCTCCAAGCATCAGGTCACTGCCCGACTGGGTTTTCGGGAAGGCCATCACCTCGCGGATATTGTCCTGGTCGGCGAAGAGCGCCGCCCAGCGGTCGAGCCCGAATGCGATGCCACCGTGCGGCGGGGCGCCGTACTCCAGCGCGTCCAGCAGGGCGCCGAACTCGGAGCGCATTCCCTCCAGCGTGTGCCCCATCAGCGCGAAGGCGCGCTCCAGCAGGTCGCGGCGATGGATCCGGATGCCGCCGCCGCCAAGCTCCCAGCCGTTGAGTGCCAGGTCGTACTGCTGGGCCGCGACCGCGCCGGGATCGCGCTCCATCGTGTCGGCCTCTTCCCAGACCGGCGCCGTGAACGGGTTGTGCGTCGCGTCCCAGCGCTGGTGCTCCTCGTCCCAGGCGAACATCGGGAAGCGATGCACCCAGACGTAGGAAAGGACGCCCGCCGGGCGCAGCCCGAGGCGCGTCCCCATCTCCAGGCGCAGTCGGCCTAGGATCTCGGCGCCCCTCGTCGAGTCGGCGTCGGCTACGATCAGCAGCAGATCGCCGGGGGCGGCGCCGGTCGCGCCAAGCACCTCGGCCTCGTGGCCCTCCAGGAATCGCGCGGCGGAACCACGGAACGTGCCGCCATCCTCCACCGCCAGGTGGACAAGGCCCCCGGCGCCGTGGCGGCGGGCGAGATCGGTGAGCTCATCGAGCTGCTTGCGCGAGTAGCCACCGCAGCCGGGAGCGGTGATGGCACGTACGCGGCCACCGGCCGCTACCGGCTCCGCGAAGACCCGGAAGTCCAGGCCGCGGACCGTGTCGGTCAGGTCGACCAGCTCCATGCCGAAGCGGATGTCGGGCTTGTCCGACCCGTAGCGCGCCATAGCATCGGCATAGGTGAGGCGCGGGAATGGATCATTCAGCAGCGGTCGCTCGGGCAGGATCTCCGCGCTGACGCGCTTCACCATGCGCTCCACGGTGTCCATCACGTCCGCCTCAGCCACGAAGCTCATCTCCAGGTCGAGCTGCGTGAACTCCGGCCCGCGGTCGGCCCGGAAGTCCTCGTCGCGGTAGCAGCGCGCCAGCTGGTAGTAGCGGTCGTAGCCGGCGACCATCAGCAGCTGCTTCATGACCTGCGGCGACTGCGGCAGCGCGTAGAACGTGCCCTGTTGGAGCCGGCTCGGCACCACGAAGTCGCGCGCCCCCTCCGGCGTCGAGCGGATGAGCGTTGGCGTCTCGATGTCGACGAAGCCGTCGTCCTCCAGCGCGCGCCGAATGGCGCCGGAGAGCCGCGCCCGGAGCAGGATCCGCTGCTGCAGCGGCGGCCTGCGGAGGTCCAGGTAGCGATACTGGAAGCGCAGCGTCTCATCCAGCCCTGCCTGCTCCTCGTTGATGTAGAACGGCGGCACCCTGCTGGCGTTGAGCACGCTCAAGCGATCCACCGCCACCTCGATCGCCCCCGTGGCCAGCTCCGGGTTGGCGGTCCCTTCCGGCCGTTCGCGGACGACGCCCTCCGCCTGCACCACCCACTCCGGGCGCGCTGCCTCCGCGGCCTCGTGAGCGTCCGGCGCCTCGTCCGCGTTCGTCACCACCTGGGTGATGCCGTAGCGGTCGCGCAGGTCGAAGAAGGCCAGATGGCCGTGGTCGCGGCGCCGGTGCACCCAGCCGGACAAGGTCACGCGCTGCCCGACCTGGTCGAGCTCCAGCTCACCGCAGGTGTGCGTACGGAATTCCTGTGCCATGGGAGGCTCAATGGTAGCGGAGAGCGCGCCATCAGCCGGCGGACGCGATCTCCTCGTTGGCGGTCATGAGCTGGCCAAGGCGTTCGAGCGAGGCGAGGTACATCGGCTTCATGAAGGCCATCGCCTGCCCCAGCCAGGCCTTGTCCTTCGCGGAGCGTGGCCGCTGGAAGCGGATCGTGACGCGGGTGCCGCCTTCGGTCGGCTGGAGCTCCTCGGTGGTGACCCAGGTCCCCATGCCGGGCATGGTGTTGCGCAGCGTGAAGTAGTCATAGGGGCGCCAGTCCAGCACTTCCTCCAGGCTGACGCCCTCACCGTGAACGCAGTGGTTGGTGGTGCCGATGCCCCGCCGGCCGTCGGCCGGCACCTCGTCGACGCGCTCGACGCCCGGCACGTAGTCGGCGCGACGTGCCGGGTCGGTCACGTAGGCCCACACCTCGGACGGGCTGGCGGAGATATCGAGCTCGATGACGTCGAACTGGTCCTTCGGCGTGACCCGAACCCTGCGCAGCTCCTGCTCGCGCTGCCAGCGCGGCTCCAGGTCGTGGATCCAGTCCCCCACCTCGCCGATGCCCTCGTACGTCTGGCGGTGCGCGACCATCCCCAGCGGCTGCGGGTTCAGGCCGGTCGCCTGCAGCAGCGCATCGGTCAGGAGGGCGTATCCGGCGAGCCCGCGGGACTCGACGATGTCGTTCTTCAGCAGCCGATGGACCACGATCACGTCGGTGCCGGTCAGCTCCTCCACCCCGAACAGCCGCTCCCGCACGAACGTGCCGTAGTGCGCCACGAACTTCAGGTTCAGGTTCGGGATGAGCACGCATGCGTTGCAGTCGCAGGTGGTCGCGCGGCGGATGCTCTCCAGCCGGCGCCGAAAGGCGAAGTAGGCGGCCTCCAGCGTGTCCAGCAGGGCGGAACCATCCGGCTGGTCAGTGACTGCGTAACTGAAGGCGGCGTCGCCCTCCAGCTTGGCGAGCCGCAGCAGCGGCCGCTGGCTGCCGACCACGGTCTGGATCAGGTCGCGCAGGACGTCCTGGGCGTGCTCCAGCTCCGACTCGGCAAGGAAGCCCGTGTAGCCGGAGATATCGGCGATGACCAGGACGCCGCGTTCGGCCCCCTTCAGCATGGCGGCGATTCTAGGTGAGCGGGCAGCGCCTTACGCACGCAAGGTGTACGCCAGATCAAGCGTTCTGCACGATCGGCGTATCCAGGATCAGGGCCGCCGCCTGCCCGATTGGCAGCTCCCGCTGCTCCCCGCTGGCAAGGTTGCGCACGGTGACCTCTGACCCGCCGGCACCCAGGATCACCGCCCACGCAGCGCCGGCCTTGGCGGCGGATTCCAGCTGCCGCCCGAGCTTTCGGGTGCTCCCGTCCGGCCGCACCCGCAGCCCGACGTCGCGCAGTTGTGCGGCAACCCGCATGCGCTGCGCGAAGTCGTCCTGCCCGGCCGACACCACGGCTACCAAGAGGGCCGCAGGCTGGACCACGCCTGCTTCATGCATGGCGATCACCGCCCGGTCGATGCCGAGCCCGAAGCCGATCCCTGGCGTCGGGCGGCCGCCAAGCAGCTCCGCCAACCCGTCGTAGCGGCCGCCGCCGGCAAGGGCCTGCTGCTGTCCGCGCCGTCCCTCCACGAAGAACTCGAACGTGGTCCTGGTGTAGTAGTCCAGCCCGCGGACGATCGAGGGGTCCACCTCGTAGCGCAGCCCCAGGTCGTCCAGCAGACGCAGCAACGCCTGGAAGTGCGCGCGGCAGTCGTCGCAGAGGTGATCGACGCTGCGCGGCGCCCCGGCAGCCAGCTCCGGATTTAGCTGCTTGTCATCAAGCACCCGCAATGGGTTGAGCTCCAGCCGCCGTCGTGAGTCATCGGACAGGCGGTCCAGGTGCGGCGTGAAGTAGGCCGTCAGGGCCTGCCGGTAGGCCGGACGGCATGTCGCGTCGCCGATGGAGTTCAGATAGGCCACCGCGCCGCCGATGCCGGCCTCGGCGTAGAAGCGGTGCCCCAGCTCGATCAGCTCGGCGTCCACCATCGGCCCCGGGTCGCCCAGCACCTCGACGTCCCACTGCGTGAACTGCCGGTACCGTCCGGCCTGCGGGCGGTCGTAGCGGAACATCGGCCCCAGCATCCACAGCCGGAGCGGGCCGGGCCGAACCTGCATGCCGTGCTCGATGTAGGCGCGCACGATGCCTGCTGTCGGCTCCGGGCGAAGCGCCCACTCGGCGCGCGCCTCTTCGGAGCCCGCCGCGCCCGAGACGCGGAACATCTCCTTTTCCACGGCGTCGGAGGATTCCCCGAGACCCCTCGCGAACAGCTGGACCCGCTCGAACAACGGCGTGTCGACGCGCTCGAAGGCGTAGCGTGCGCTGAGGTCGCGCGCCAGTGCCTCCGCGCGCTCCCAGGCCGGCCCCTCTTCGGGCAGCAGGTCACGCGTGCCGCGCGGTGCGGAGATCTGGCCGGCCATCGGTTCGGAGTGTACCGGCGGCTAGCGGGCCTCGCGGGCGACGGAGGTGACGTCCCGGATGCGCTCGATGCGCGTCAGCACTCCGGAAAGCTGCTCCAGCGACGTGACCTTCAGCGTTGCGCTGATGGTGGCGGTCCCGTCGGGGTGCGTCCCGATGGACGCCGCCACGATGTTCACCTTGGCCTCCGCAACCACGTTGGTGATCTCGTTCAGCAGCCCGGCGCGGTCCAGCGCCTCGATCCGAACGGTGATGGGGTATGTCTGCTGGTCCACCGACTCCCAGTCCACGTCGATCAGGCGCTCGATGTCGCGCTCGGAGAGCACCGACGGGCAGTTGGCGCGATGGATGGTCACGCCCTTACCCCGCGTCACGTAGCCGGTGATCGGGTCGCCGGGGATCGGCGAGCAGCAGTTGGCGAAGCGGACGAGCAGGTCGCCCACGCCCTTGACCCGCACGCCAGTGGCCGAGGACTTGACGCTCGGCGGCGCCACCTCCGGCAGCGTGATGGCCGCGTCGTCGTGGATCTCCAGCTTGGAAACGACGCTCCCCGGCGATACCGCTCCGTAGCCGATGGCGGCGAAGAAGTCGTCGATCTCCTTGTAGTGCGACTGCGCGGCAATCTCGGTCAGCTTGTCACCGGGCACCGAGCCCAGCGTCTCGTGGGCCACGCGGCGCAGCTCTCGATCAAGCAGCTCGCGCCCCTGCGCGATGTTCTCGTCGCGCTGCTGGCGCTTGAACCATTGCCGGATCTTCTCGCGCGCCTGGTTGGTGCGCACGATGTTCAGCCAGTCGCGCGAGGGGCCGTGCGCGGCCTTGGTCGTGATGATCTCGACGATGTCGCCGTTGCGCAGCCGGTAGTCCAGCGGCACGAGCCGGTTGTTGACCTTGGCACCGATCGTCCGGTGGCCGACATCGGTATGGATCCGGTAGGCAAAGTCCAGTGGCGTGGCCCCATTGGGGAGGTCCTTGACGTCGCCCTTGGGAGTGAAGACGAACACCTGGTCCTGGAAGACCTCCAGCTTCAGGCCCTCCACGAACTCGGTGGCGTCGCTCACCTCGCGCTGCCAATCGATCAGCTGCCGCACCCACGCGAGCTTCTCGTCATAGCGGCGGTCGCCGCGTGATCCTTCCTTATAGCGCCAGTGGGCTGCGATCCCCGCCTCGGCCACGTCGTGCATCTGACGTGTGCGGATCTGTACTTCCAGCGGCTTGGCATCGGGCCCGATGACCGCGGTGTGCAACGACTGGTACATGTTCGCCTTGGGCATGGCGATGTAGTCGTCGAACTGGCCGGGGATGGGCCGCCACATGGAATGGACCACCCCGAGGGCGGCGTAGCAGTCCTTGACGTCCTCGACCAGTACTCGGATGGCGTGCAGGTCGTAGATCTCGCTGAACTCTGCGCCCTTGCGCTCCATCTTCTTGTGGATGGAGTAGAGGTGCTTTGGCCTCCCGGAGATCTCCGCGCTGATGTTCATCTTCGCCAGCTCGCGGCGCAGGATCTGGATGCTCTTGTTGATGAAGGACTCGCGGGCCTTGCGCCGATCGGCCAGCATGTCGACCAACTGGCGGTATTTGTCCGGCGCGATGTACTTGAACGACAGGTCCTCCAGCTCCCACTTGATCTGCCACATCCCCAGCCGATGCGCGAGAGGGGCGTAGATCTCCATGCTCTGTCGCGCGATGCGGGCCTGCTTCTCCGGTGGCAGGAAGCCGAGGGTGCGCATGTTATGGAGCCGATCGGCCAGCTTGATGATGACCACCCGGACGTCCTCGGCCATGGCCATGAACATCTTCCTGATGTTCTCGGCCTGCTGCTCCTCCATGGTCCGCGCCGACCCGAACTTGGAGAGCTTGGTTACGCCGTCGACCAGACGGGCCACCTCGCGCCCGAAGCGCTTCTCGAGGTCCTGGATGGTCATGTCCGTGTCTTCGGGGACGTCGTGAAGCAGCCCGGCCGCCAGCGTCTCCGCGTCCATCTCCAGCGTGGCGAGGTAGTACGCGACCTCCAGCGGATGCTGGACGTACGGCAGCCCCGAGGCGCGCAGCTGGCCCTCGTGGGCGTCCTGCGCGACCTGGTGGGCGCGCTCGATCAGGCCGACGTTGATGCTGGGCCGATGCAGCCGAGCTTCAGCGACGACGTCCTCGATCGAATGGGTCGGCTCGGCTGGTGCCTGCGTGCGCGAGATGCGCTGCACCACAGCGGCCGGGGCCGCCCGCAGGCGGGCGAGATCCACGCTCAGATGGTATCAGCCGCCCGCGCCAGGTTCCTTACCCGAGCGACGGTCTGCTACGAACCCCAGATCGAGCGCAGTCGGATCCATGTGCGCTGCAGGATCGACTTCCTGGGTCCGTTGACGTCTTCGAGCGTTTCTCGTGCGTATTCCGCCTGCGCCCAGGCCGAGCCCTGGCTCGGGTCGTACGAGTCGCGATTGCCCCCGGTTCCCGGGTTCAGCGAGCCGGTGTGAAATCCGTCTCCGCCACTGCCGAAACCGCCGCCTGTGGCTGACATGTCGATGCTCCCTGACGAAGCCTCACTTGGGCTTTCAGCCATTATCTGCCCGCCCGCCAAGTGAACGGCCAAGCGAGCCCGTTCAGCTTAGCGACACGATCTCCCGCATGCGGCGCAGCCGATACCAGAACGGGTCTGCCACCAGGTCATAAAGCCCGGGGTGACGCAGCGGCGTGCCGCCGAATGTCCGCTTGAAGTCGGAGAACCCCATCCAGGCGGGATCGGCTTCACTGTCGTCGCTCTCCACCACGCCCCACATGTCCACCGATCGGCAGCCATCGGCGCCGAGCGTGCGCAGCATTTCGGCCATCACCGCATGGCTCCCGTAATTGTGCTTGTAGCGCTCGTCGCGCCGCAGGGCACCATAGAGGTAGTAGGCCCGGTCGCCAACCCGGGGAAACGCCATGGCGGCGATCGGCGTGTCCTCGACCCGGGCTATGCCCAGGTACCAGCCACCGTGCGCCGCGGATTCAGTGGCGAGGCGCTGCAGGAAGTCAGGCGAGCGCACGCGGAAGTCGGCATGCTCGGCGACATCGGTCAGGAGGCCATGCAGGACCGATAGCTCGACCTCATCCGGCTGACGCGAGATGGCAACCTGCGTTCCCTCCCGGGCGGCGCGCTTCGAGAGCCGCCGCGCGTCCGCGTGCCAGGATGCCTCCAGCGCTGCGCCGCCGTCCAGCAGGTCGATGATTCGGGTGGTGGGCGCCTGCAGGTCAGGTGCTCGCCGCAGGTCGTGGGCGCTGGCAAGCTGCGTGAAATCCAGATCCTGGCCCGGCTCCGCGCGGGGGTCCATCTTGACGACGATGGCCTTCTCCTTGCGCGCCAGCGTGCGGAGGCCCTGCATCAGCCAGGCGAAGATGCGATCGGCGTCCGGAGCGGATCGGTCCCACACGGGGCCGTGCGGTACATACGCGACCTGCCTGCCAAATGGCGCGCGACGCATGAGCACCTGGGCGATCCCGCGAATGGTGCCGCCGTCCTCGACCAGGATGCGGAGCGGCGCTTCGCCAGCCAGCGCGGTGCATTGCCCCCATCCCCAGGCCTGTAGCAGATCTGCCTCGGGCCGCGATGCGACGAATGCGTCCCAGGCTGGGCGGTCCGCGTCGTCGGCGCGACGTGCGATCGGCGGCATCGCTTCAAGCCTACCGGCCAAGCGGCTCACGTGCGGAGGCCGGGAAGCACCTCATCGCAGAATCGATGCAGGGTCGCCATGTCTGCGAAGTTGACGGGAAAGTGCGAGACGCCCATATCGACCAGCTTGCGGATCTCCGGGATCACGTCCTCTGGTTTCGGCCCGACGACGTGGAAGGTCGCGGACGGATAGAACGGATGCGTGTACGTCGCCTCGAAGACCGATGGGTCGTCGGGCAGCCACACGGTCAGCTCGGCAACCTTGAGGATGTCGTCGAACGGGCGACCGATCGTTTCGCAGTGCTCCCGCAAACGCTCGTAGGGCTCGCGGTAGGTGGCATCCCAGGGACCATCCCAGCACCACCAATCGGCGTGTTGGGCCACCACTCCCAACGCCTTTGGACCATTGGTTCCGATCATGATTGGAATGGGCGGGTCCGGTCTGGGCGCACAGAACGCATCCCTGACCTGGTAGTGCGTACCCGCGAAGGTGGCCGGCGACTCGGTCCACAGCGCGCGCAGGACCTGGA
>DATAOD010000139.1:0-16581 GCA_036265975.1 Candidatus Limnocylindria bacterium | reverse complement strand
GGAATCGTGGTTGCGGTCGAGCCAGGCGCGAAAGTCGGAAGGCTGCCGGAAGATGCGGACGTCCTCCGCGTGCGGTCGGCTGACGGGCACCTTCTACCAGCCACCCTCGTCGCGAATGAGCCGATGGAGCACCCGGCCGGCCACCGCGCGGCGGTAGTCAGCGGTGGAGCGCACGTCGTCGATGGGGTGCAGCTCGTCTGCCAGCGTGGCCACCGCCAGGTCCGCGACCTCCGCCATCGGCGCGGCTCCCTCCAGCACGGCCTCCGTCCGCGGCGCCCGAACCGGGGTGGCGGCCATGGAGCCCAGCGCCAGGCGGACCTCCCGCCACGCCCCGTCATCGCCAGGCTGCCAGGCCAGGGCCATCATCACCTTGGAGATGGCCTGCGCCCGCCGTGTGCCGACCTTGCGGAAGCGCACCTGCCGCTTAGCAATAATCGGGAAGCGGATGCGCAGGATCAGCTCGTCTGCCGCGAGCGCCGTCTGGCGATAGCCCGTCCAGAAGTCCGAGGCCGGAACCGTCCGCTCGCCGCGCGGCCCGCCCAGCACCAGCTGCGCATGCGTGGCCAGCAGGATCGGCAGCGTGTCGCCCGCGGGCGACGCATTGGCCGCATTGCCGCCCAGGGTGCCGCGGTTCTGGATCTGGGCCGCGCCGATCGTCGCGGCCGCATCCGCGAGCGCGGGGAGGTGACGCGCAACGTCCGCTGAGCGGCGAATCTCCGTGTAGGTGGTCAGCGCCCCGATCAGGAGAGCTTCGCCCTCGACGGCAATACCACGCAGCTCGCTGAGTCCCCACAGGTCGATCACGCGCTCCGGCGGCTCGCCCATCTCGCCGGTGATCTGGACCAGCAGGTCCGTGCCACCGGCCACGGGCCGGTGCGGAGCGGAGGCCAGGGCGGCGAATGCCTCGTCCAGGCTGCGCGGGCTTACGACGGGCGGCTCGGGCGGCATCGGCTCAGCCGGCTCCGCTGCCGCGCTCCGCGGCCAGCGCGATGGCCTCCACGATCTTGGTATAGCCGGTGCAGCGGCACAGGTTGCCGGCGATCGCCTCGCGGATGGACTCCTCGCTGGGCTGGGCGCCCGAAGCCAGGAATGCCTCGCCGGCCATCAGCATCCCGGGCGTGCAGATGCCGCACTGGGCGCCGCCCGTCTCCAGGAACGCGGCCTGCAGGACGTTCAACGCGCCGTCTTCGGCCAGTCCCTCCACGGTCTGGACCGACGCGCCCTCCACCTGGCACAGCGGAACCATGCAGGAGTCAACGACCTGGCCGTCGACAAGCACCGAGCAGGCGCCGCACTCGCCCTCGCCGCAGCCCTCCTTGGTGCCGGTCAGCCCCAGGTCCTCGCGCAGGGCGTCGAGCAGGCGGCGCATGCCCGGCGCCTCGATCTCGACCGGATCCCCGTTGACGGTCAGCCGGTAGCTCACTTGATGAAATCCTGCGGCGGGTCGGTGGGGGAGCGCAGCGGCATCTCGTCGCCGCCGGCCGGCAGGTCCTCGACCCGCGGTGCCTGTGGGTCGCGCTGCTCCTGCGAGACGCCGGGAGCGGGAGGCATCGGGCCATCCGTCATGGCGGCCAGGATGCGCTCCGGCGTGGCTGGCAGGTCGTGGATCCAGACGCCGGTGGCGTCGTGGATGGCAGCCACGACCGCGGGCGCCCCGACGTCCATGGGCAGCTCGCCCACGCCCTTCGCGCCGTGTGGCGCGCCGGAGTACGGCTTCTCCACCAGGATGCTGCGAATGATGGGCGCATCCAGGGCTGTCGGGATGAGGTACGTCGCCAGCCGGTCGTTCTGGTAGCGGCCGTCGACCAGCTTCATCTCCTCGATGGTGGCGTAGCCAATGGCCTGCAGCGAGCCGCCCTCCACCTGTCCCTCGGCCAGCACCGGGTGGATGACATGGCCGATGTCGTCGGCGGCCACGAAGTCGCGTACCGCCACCTCGCAGGTGTCGAGGTCGACCTCCACGCGGGCCACGGCTGCCGCCCAGCCGAAGGCGGGGTACGCGTCGCCGGTGTAGGTCTTGTCGTCGAACGGGACACCGGGATAGGGCGTGAACTGCTCGTCCACGCGGCGCGGCGTCGCGTCGCGGTACGAATCGGCAAACGATCCGCCAGTCTCATCCTCCACCTGGGCGCGCAGGTTCTGCGCGGCCCTGATCAGCAGTCCGCCGACAACCATGGCCGTGCGGCTGGCGACCGTCGGCCCGGAATCCGGCACGATGGAGGTGTCCTGCGGCGCGATCTCGACCTCGTCGTACTCGACGCCAAGGGCATCGGCCACCAGCTGCGGAAAGATGGTCTTCGTGCCCTGGCCCATCTCGGTCGAGGCCGTCAGGATCCTGATCCTGTGGTCCCCGGTCAGCTCCAGCGAAGCGACGCTGGCCAGATGCACCTCGCCGCTGCCGGTGAAGCCGGCACCGTGCCAAGCCAGCGCCATCCCGACGCCGGTGGCCTTCCTGGCGCCCCTTCCCCGTCGCTCACGCGCCTCGCGCGTCCGACCGCGAAGGACTTCGAAGGCCGACGCTTCCGCCGCCGCCTCCAGTACGGCTGGACCGCCCACGCTCTCGCGCAGCACCTGCCCGGTGGGCGTGGTGTCGCCTTCGGTATAGACCCAGCGGCGGCGCAGCTCGAGCGGCGACTCGCCCAAAGCGTCGGCGATCTTGTTGACCTGCATCTCGGCGGCGAATTCGGTCTGCGGGGCGCCAAAGCCACGGAACGCGCCGTTCGGCGGCGTGTTGGTGGCCATCGCCCGGCCCACGATCCGCACGTCCTCGCACCGATACGGGCCGCCGGCGTGCAGCGTGCCGCGGCTGAGCACCACCGGCGTCAGGGTGCAGTAGGCGCCGCCGTCCATGATGACCTCGATCTCCTGGGCCACCAGGGCGCCGTCGCTGGTGATCCCCGAGCGGTAGCGGACCACGGCCGGATGGCGCTTGGTGGTGGCGCTGATGTCCTCGTGGCGGTCGTAGATCATGCGCACCGGCTTGCCGCACTTGCGCGCCAGCAGGGCCGCGTGCAGGGCGATCATGGAGGGGTACTCCTCCTTGCCGCCGAAGCCGCCGCCGGTCTCCGCCTGGACCACCACCGCCAGCTCGTCGCCCATCGCCAGTGCCCGCTTCATGGCCTTGTGGATGTAATACGGGCACTGCAGCGAACCGTGGACCGTGATGCCGCCGTTGGGCTGCGGCACCGCGATCATGGCCTGGTTCTCGATGTAGAGCTGCTCCTGGTGCCCGACCCGATACGTCCCCTCGATCACCCGGTCCGCGCGCTGCATGGCGGCCGCCGCATCCCCGCGCTCGACGACGTACTGGGCGAACTGCTGCTCGCTCTCAAGTGGATCGAACACGGCGGGCAGCCGCTCCGTGCGGAGGCTGAGGTGTCGTCGCGCCTCCCGCACGGTTGAGCGCTCAGCGGCGGCGATCAAGGCCACGGGCTCTGCCTGGTGCTTGATCTCCCCACCCATCGGCACGAGCACCGGCTGGTCGTCATCGATCAGGCTGACGACGTTCTCGCCGGGGACGTCGTCAGCGGTGACGACCACGACCCGGCTCCAATCGAACGCGTCATCGAGGTCGATCCCCAGGAGGCGCGCGTGCGGCTCCGTTGACCGGATGGTGGTGCCGTACCACGCGCCGGGGAAGATCAGGTCATCGGCATATTTCGCCAGCCCGGTGAGCTTCTCGGGACCTTCGCGGCGTGGGGGAGCGGGTGCGGCGCGGCCTCGGGAGGGAGCGTCGGTGGGGATGATCAGAGGAGTCGTCGCAGCCCCGGGGGTCAGGGTGCGCGTCGTGCTGCTCGGCCGCTCCATCGGTGCATCCTAGCGCCCCGTTCGCGCCTCGGAGATCTCCAGCAGGTGCCCATCCGGGTCCCGGAAGAAGGCGCGTGCCTCCCAATCGGACACCACCGGCGGCGTCACGAACGTGGCGCCCCGTGCACGAAGCTCCTCGTAGGCGGCCTGGCAGTCGGCGACTCGCATGGTGAACGAGTGGTCTACTCGCGATTGGTCCTGGGCCACGGCGAAGGTCACGTCCGGCTTGTCGGGCGTGGGGCCGCCGCCGGTCACCAGCAGAATCCACGCGCCAGCAAGCCGCAGCACGCACGACGTGCCCCCGTACTCGCGGTAGACCTGGGCGCCGACAACGTCCCGCCAGAAGTCGCGGGCGCGGTGCACGTCGCTCACCACCAGGATCGTGGTGAGCTCCACGTCCGACCCCGGAAAGCCGCTCACGTGGAGGAGTGCCGCAGCGCGCGTCCTGGCGTCGCGCCGGTGTGCACGCCGCCGTCAACCACCGCGATGCCGTTCACAATCACCTGCTCGATCCCGTCCGGGAACTGCCGGGGCTCGTCGTAGGTCGCGTTGGCGCGAACCGTAGCCGGGTCGAAGACGACGACATCGGCGGCAAATCCATCGCGCAGCAGCCCGCGCTCCCGCAGCCCCAGCCGCGCGGCGGGTGCGCCGGTCATCCGGTGCACGGCCTCCTCCAGGCTCAGCAACGCCTCCTCACGAACGAACTGGCCAAGGATTCGCGGGAACGAGCCGTAGGTCCGTGGCGATGGCTTGTCGCCGAGGAAGGTGGAGTCCGTCCCGATCATGGCCAATGGATGCTGCAGGAAGCGGCGCAGCCCGTCGGTGTGCGGCCCGCTGGTGACCTGCGAGACGCGCAGATCCTCGGAGAGCAGCAGATCGCAGATGACATCCACTGCGTCATGTCCCGTCTCGTCCATTACCTCGGCGATCGTGCGCGACTCCCAGCGCAGGTTCTCCGGCCGGGTGAACGCGCCCAGGCGCACGTCGGCCCAGCCGGCCATGCCGGTGTAGGCCGCTCCGCGCGCCGCGAGCTCCGACCTGATCCTGTCACGGATTCCACGGACGGCCAGACGGTCCTTCAAGACCGTGGGCCCGCCTGACTGCACCCACTGCGGAAGCTGGATGAGCAGGCGGGTCGATGCCCACTCGTACGGGTACATGTCGAAGCTGACGTCCTGTCCGCTCGCTCGCGCGTCGTCAACCAGGGCCAGCTGCTCCTCCGGTGGGCCCGGATAGCTCTGCCGGTGGTAGAAGTGGGTGATGTGCGCCGGGCCTTCGCCTCGCCGCCCGACCTCGATCGCCTCGCGAAACGGATCCAGGAACCGGTCGCCCAGCGGGTAGCGGACGTGCGTGTGGTAGAAGCCGCCGTGACGCGCCGCCTCTGCTGTCAGCGCGGCAAGCTCATCGGTCGAGGCGTAGGACCCGGGAGGATAATCGAGCCCGCTGGACACGCCGAAGGCGCCCCACTGCATCGCCTCGCGAAGCATGGCTCGCATGTTGGTGATCGCCGCCTCGTCGGCGGGCTCATCCTCCCAGCCGATGGCGCCGATGCGCAACGCGCTGTTGCCCACCATGATTCCGACGTTCAGCGCCTGCCCGCGATCGTATCGATCCAGGTAGGACGCGACCGTGTTCCAGTCATGGTCGATCGGCGGGTCGCCGTCCAGTCCGGCGTTCAGGCGGACGAACGCCTCCAGGTCGTGGCGATGGGCAAACGGCGCGTAGCCGTTGCCGTCCACGCCGATGATCTCGGTGGTGACTCCCTGGCGCACCTTGGGCTCGTGACGGGGATCCGCGAGGATCATTAGGCCGCCGTGCGAGTGGAGGTCGATGAAGCCTGGCGCCACCACCTTGCCGCTCCCGTCGATTGTCCGGCCGGCGCGCGGACGCCAGCCGACATCACCAATGTGCAGGCGTCCGCCTCGAATGGCTACCGTGCCGGCGTGGCGTGACCCGCCCGTGCCATCGACCACCGTTGCGCCGCTGATGAGGATCTCGACGTCGGACGGCAACTGCATGCGGCGATGCTAGCGGGCGCTAAAGGCCCGATAAGCGCCTTGGTTGATCCTCTTGGCCGATGGACGATCCGCGCATCGGTCAAGTGCTCCGCGCAGTCCGCATTCGCCTGGGCCTGCGGCAGCTTGACGTCGCGAACCGCGCCGGCGTCAGCCAGCAGCTCGTGTCATCCATCGAGCGCGGCCAGATCGATCAGCGTGCGCTTCATACGGTACGTGCTGTGGCTCAGGCACTCGAGGTTCGGCTCGTGATGACCGCCAGCTGGCGCGGGACCGATCTCGCGCGGCTTCTGGATGCCGCACATGCGTCGCTGGTGGAGCGCGTGGCTGCCCATCTCCGCGCAAGTGGATGGCTCGTCCTGGTCGAGTACTCGTTCAACCATTACGGGGAGCGAGGGTCTGTCGACGTCGTGGCGTGGTATCCAACTGCTCGAGCGCTTGCGCTGGTTGAGGTCAAGAGCGCCATCGTCGACGTCCAGGACCTGCATTCGACCGTGGATCGCAAGCGGCGGATCGTGCCTGACCTGCTCCGCCGGGAGCGCAACTGGAATCCCGTGGCGGTAGGCGAGCTACTGGTGGTCGCGGATCGAACGGCGAACCGTGCGGCAATACGGCGTCACGCCGCGACGTTCGAGAGCCGATTCCCGTTTGGGACGGTCGCCGCACGGACCTGGATTCGCAATCCGGTCGGGGACATCGGCGCTTGCTGGTTTCTCTCCTCTACCACCCCGGATGGTGCTAAACGAGACTTTGGTGCTGCTCGGCGGGTTCGGAGGCGGCACCCACGCTCAGGAGAGGCGGTACCGAACCCCGAAAGTCGCCGGGATCCGCGCTAACACCACCGCCCGTAGTGGAACGGCCCAAATCGGACTCACTGCGCCGATACCACCACTAGGGCGTGTATCACGCGACTTTGCTAACGGGGCGCTGAGATGGCGGCGATCTCCTGCTCGAACGATGCGCGAAGCGCTCGCTTCTCACCCTCATCCAGCCACGAGGCCTCCACGCTGTCGAGCGCAACGGAAACCATCTCGTCCCACGGCATCTCGAGCGCCTCCGCCACCGATCGGTACTCGCGACCGAGGTCCAGGTCCGTCATGGCAGGATCGTCGGTGTTCAGCGTGGCCAGCAGCCCGGCCTGTCGCATCCGCCTGAACGGATGCTCAGCCAGCGACCCGTACTTGTTGGCGATCACCACGTTCGAGTTCGGACACACGGTCAGCGGCACGCGCCAGGCGGCCACCCGTGCCGCGAGCTCCGGGTCATCCAACACGGCGAGCCCGTGGTCGATGCGCTCGGCTCGCAGCGCGCCGAGCGCGAGGGCGATGTTCTGGGGACCCGCATCCTCACCGGCATGGGCCGTGCGTCGGAACCCGGCGCGACCGGCCAGGACGAAAGCATCGGCGAAGGCGCGCAGGTCCACGCCCCTCTCGGTCGAATCCATGCCGATCCCGATCAGGCGCTCCGCAAGCCCGTCGCGCCGCAGGTCGACCGCCATCTCCACCAGCTCCAGCGCCGCTGGGGCGCCGAACGCGCGATCCACGTCGCAGATCAGAGCGGCGCGTACGCCGGTCTCGGCCTCTGCTCGCTCCATTCCCCGGGTCAGCCCGGCGACGATGTCGCCCAGGCGCTGTCCCGCCTCCAGGTGGCGGGCAGGCGTGAAGAACATCTCGCGGTAGCGCAGTCCGTGGGGCACGGCGTCAATCAGTGACTCGTAGGCAGCGCGCTCCCAGTCGTCCGCATCGGCCAGGAGGGACTGGACCATCCAGAAGACATCCAGGAAAGAATCGAGCGAGTGGTACCGGTACAGCTCGGTGGGATCCTGGGTCGGCAGCGTGACGCCGTTCTTGGCGGCCAGCTCGACCACGGTGCTGGGCCGCACCGCTCCCTCCACGTGGCAGTGCAGCTCGACCTTGGGCAGCGCGTCGTATGCGTCGCGATCGGCCATCACGAAGTCGCAGTATATGGACCCATGGAGCCTCCCGACCACGTCGCGGCCGTGATCCTGGCGGCGGGCGAGGCCCGCCGCTTCGGGTCGCCGAAGCAGCTCGCCCCACTGCATGGACGAGCGCTGCTGCAGCACGTGGTAGACGCCGCCTCCGCTGCCGGCTTGGCCCCGATCATTGCGGTGGTTCCGCCGGATTTGCCGCTGACCGAAGCCGATGTGCTTCTGGTGCCAAACGCGGGGCCCGAGCTCGGGATGAGCCACTCCCTGAGGCTCGGCTTCGCGGCGCTGCCGGACGACGTCGAAGCCGCGGTGATCCTGCTGGGCGACCAACCCACGGTCGATCCGCCACTCCTGGCGCGCCTCATCGCCGCTCGCGGCGCAACGCCGTTCGTATCAGCGCGCGTGGACGGATTGCTCGTGCCGCCGGTCCTCGTGGAACGGAGCCACTTCGCCGACATACGACAACCCAGCGGAGACATCGGCCTCCGCGAAATCCTGCGTGAGCATGCGGAGCTGGTGACCGCCGTGGAGGAGCCGCGAGGTTTGGCCGACGTCGACACCGTCGCTGACCTGGCCGCCCTGGCGGAGGGCAGCTGATGGCGGCTCTGCGCGAGGACGAGCGGGCCTCCACCTGGTGGCTCTGGGCGCTGTCTCCAGTGATCGCATTGGCCGCTGCATGGCTGTCGACCTACGCGATCGATGCCGTCTTGCGAATCGGTCCCTTCGACCGGGCGTGGCTCGGCTGGGGCATCACCATTCCGCTCGTCCTGATCTCACCCTGGCTGGCTGCTCAGGCCGCGCACCGAGCCGGCAACGAGTCCCTCGCCTGGCTGGCGGTGTTGGTCCCCGCCGTGCTTGCCGGGGCCCTGGTCACGCTGTTCCTCGCCTTGTCGGCAACACAAGTCCTTTGCACACCCGTGACAGCTCCGCTGCAGGCCGTACCTCGCGCACTCATCGTGGGAGTCGCGACTGGCCTCGCATTCGCCATCGCGGCGGGGTTCACGCTGCTCGTGCCAAGGGATCGGCCGGTCGCAGCGTTGCTCGTCAGTGGCGTGACAGGGATCGGCGGCGTGTTCGCGGTTGCGCTCGCGCTCGTGTACGCATTTCCGCCGCTGTCGTGCGCCTATGTGCCGGTCTAGAATCGTTCACATGTTCGATTCGGGCGCACGAGCGTCAGGCCGATGACCATCGAGCGCGTCACGAGCCCGGAGATCGCCGAGGACGAGCTCGCGCTGGAGGCGACCGTTCGGCCACGACGACTCGACGAGTTCGCCGGGCAGGATCGGGTCAAGGAGAACCTGGGCATCCTGATCGATGCCGCCCGGCAGAGGGACGAGCCGGTCGACCACATCCTGCTCTACGGACCGCCGGGCCTGGGCAAGACGACCCTTGCCAACATCGTGGCCGCCGAAATGGGCGCCCAGATCCGGACGACCTCCGGCCCGGCCATCGAGCGGGCGGGGGACCTGGCGGCGGTGCTGACCGCGCTGGGCAAGGGCGACGTGCTGTTCATCGACGAGATCCATCGGCTCAGCCACGCCGTCGAGGAGATCCTCTACCCGGCCATGGAGGACTTCGCGCTGGACGTGGTGCTCGGCAAGGGACCTGGTGCGCGGACCGTGAGGCTGCAGATCGAGCACGTGACCGTCATTGGGGCCACGACAAGAGTCGGCAGCATCACCGGTCCACTGCGCGACCGCTTCGGCGCGACCTATCGTCTCGACTACTACTCGCAGGATGATCTCGAGCGGATCCTGCGCCGCAGCGCGCAGATCCTGGACATCGGGCTTGACGACGAGTCCGCTCGCATCATTGCCGGGCGCTCTCGGGGCACGCCCCGCATTGCCAATCGGCTGCTCAAGCGCGTCCGCGACTTCGCCCAGGTCAGGGGAGCGGGGGACGGATCCGTCACGCCGCAGCTGGCGGCGGACGCGCTCGCGCTGCTGGACATCGACTCCCGAGGTTTGGACGCAATGGATCGACAGCTGATGACGGCCATGGCCGAGCACCACGGCGGTGGTCCGGTGGGCCTGGCCACCATGGCGGCCACTCTTTCGGAGCCGATCGAGACCATCGAGGACGTCGTGGAGCCATACCTCATGCAGATCGGCCTCCTGGCGCGCACGTCGCGCGGCCGGCAGCTCACCGAATCCGGGTGGCGCCACCTGGGCCTGGTGCCGCCGGCCAACCCATCGGCCCCCGTCCAGCAACCAGGATTGTTCGACCAGGCCGATGTCCCCTGAGCTTGGCCGGTTCCTGCTCCTGATCGGAGTGGTGCTGGTGATCGTGGGCGGACTGGCAATGCTGGGCGTGCGCCTGCCGTTCGGCCGCCTGCCAGGTGACATCGCGATCACGGGGGACCGGGGAGGGATCTACATCCCGCTGGGCACCATGCTCGTCGTCTCGCTGCTGTTGACATTGATCTTCAACGTGTTCCTTCGCCGCTGACCGGGATGCAAAAAGGCCTATCGCGCGGGGCGGCGCCGGAGTAGGATCGCCGCGGCCGCGTCCCCCCGAGGAATTAGGCGCGGGGCGGGTCCGGAGGATGGAGGGCTTGTCTGCCGTGGAGGATTTCTTCCACCTGCGCGAACGGGGGACGGATATCGGGACGGAGCTCCGAGCCGGCCTGACCACATTCATGGTCATGGCATACATCCTGTTCCTGAACGGCGCGATCCTGACCGCGGGATTCGATGCCACCGGGCAGGCAGATCCGAAATGGGATGCCGCCACCATCGCGGCGGGCACCGCCCTCGTCGCGGGCGTGATGACCATCGCCATGGGGCTGGTGGCCAATTACCCGTTCGCCCTGGCCGCGGGCCTGGGCATCAACGCCATCGTCGCGTTCTCGCTTACCGGCCGCGGACTCTCGCCGGCCGGTGCCATGGGCGTGATCCTGCTCGAAGGCCTGCTGGTCACCGTCCTGGTGCTGGTTGGCCTGCGGGAAGCGGTCATGAACGCGGTGCCGGTGTCGCTCAAGCGAGCGATCGGCGTGGGCATCGGCCTCTTCATCCTGTTCATCGGCTTTGCCAATGGCGGCCTCATCAAGTCAAACACGCCCGCAACGCTGGTGACCGTCTCATTCCCGACCACGGCGCCCCAATGGGTGTTCCTGGCCGGCCTGCTGATCACCATCGTGCTGTACGTGATGAAGATCCGTGCCGCGCTGGTCATCAGCATCGTGGTGACGACCATCCTGGCACTGATCACCGGCGTGGCGACCATCCCCGAGGCGAGCAAGCTGATCGCCACGCCGCGCTTTGACACGCTGGGACAGTTCGACATCGGGCAGGTATTCAGCGCGCTGCCACTGGTCACGGCGCTGCTGGTGATCTTCACGATCATGCTCACCGACTTCTTCGACACCATGGGCACCGTCACCGGTGTGGCGGCGGAGGCCGGGCTTGCCAATCCGGACGGCACCGTGCCGGGCGTCGGCCGCGCCCTCCTGGTGGACTCGCTGGCCGCGGTGGCCGGTGGTGCCGCAGGCGTCAGCTCGAACACGACCTACATCGAGAGCGCAGCCGGAGTGGCCGATGGCGGCCGGACCGGGCTCACGTCGGTGACCACCGGCGTGCTGTTCCTGCTGGCCATCCTGCTGTCGCCGATCGCCTTGATCGTGCCGTCGGCGGCCACCGCGCCAGCACTCGTGCTGGTGGGCTACCTGATGTTCACCCTCATCCGCGACATCCCCGTGAATGACGTGGAAGAGGGCCTGCCCGCCCTGCTGACCATGATCCTGATGCCGTTGACCTACGACATCACCGTGGGCATCGGTGCGGGCTTCATCACCTGGGTTCTGATCAAGCTGGTGCGGGGCAAGATGGCCGAGATCCACTGGTTGATGTGGGTCGTGGCCATCGCCTTCCTGATCTTCTTCGCGCAGGACTGGATCGGGACGCTGCTGAATCCACCGGCAGCCTGAGCCCCTGAGCCGATGGCGCCCGGCCGGAGCATTCCGGCCGGGCGCTAGTCTTTCCGGCGTCCCATGACCGATCCGTACCAGACGCCACGCCTCCGTGTCAGCGACTTCGACTATCCGCTGCCGCACTCCGCCATCGCGCAGGTTCCCGCGGAGCCGCGCGACGCCTCACGCCTGCTCGTCCTGGACCGGGGACGCTCCACGCCCGGTCGCCCACACCTGCGACACCGCATCTTCCGGGAGCTGGGGGAGGAGCTGCGCCCCGGCGATCTGCTGGTCACGAACGATTCGCGGGTCATCGCCGCGCGGCTTCCGGCGGTGCGCGTCACCGGCGGCGCCGCCGAGGTCCTGGTCCTGCGTCCGATGCCCGACGACACCGGGCGCTGGGAAGCCCTGGTGCGTCCATCGCGCCGCGTAGCCGTCGGCGATCGCCTGACGCTGCGCTCCGGCGACAGCGTCGAGGTGGGGGAGCGGCTCGGGTCGGGCACGCGGGCAGTGCGCTTCTTCCGCGACCCCGCTGCGGTCATCGAGTCTGCCGGAGAGATGCCACTGCCGCCCTACATCCGCAGTCGCAGCGCCCCGGCGGCACGCTACCAGACCGTATACGCGCGGCCGCCCGGATCCGCGGCCGCTCCAACCGCCGGCCTGCACTTCACGCCGGATCTCCTCGACTCCCTGGCGGCAGGAGGCGTCAAGCGGGCGGCCGTGACACTGCACGTGGGGCTGGATACATTCCGCCCGCTGGAGGGCGAGTTCGTGGTGGAGCACGCCATCCATCGCGAGTGGTACGAGATCCCTTCCGCGACTGCCCGCGCCCTGGCGGCGACGCGGCGCGCGGGAGGCCGCGTCGTTGCCGTGGGGACCACCACCGTCCGGACGCTCGAGACCCGCGCGCACGGCGGACCGATCTCCGGCTGGAGCGAGCTGTACATTACGCCGCCCTACGATTTCGCCGGGACTGAGGCGCTGATCACGAACTTCCACCTGCCGCGCAGCTCGCTGCTGCTGCTGGTCACGGCCTGGGTGCAGGCCGGCATGCGGACTCCGGACGCATACGCGGCGCGCGACACGCTGCTCGCCGCCTACCGCGCGGCGCTGGAGAGCGGCTACCGATTCTTCAGCTTCGGCGACGCGATGCTGATCATCTAGCTCAGAGGTCCGGCTGACGAAGCCCCAGCCGCCGTTCGAGGTCGCCCACCGTGTCGTCACCGGCGCCGGCGGACGCCGCGGCGGTCACCAGGTGCGACGCCTCGGCGCTGGCGGTCGGTGCGGCCGGCGGCGATGGCGGCGGCGTGCTCTGCGTCGGCGCCGCAGAGGGCGCTTGTGTCGGGTCGGCCTGCGGTTGCGGCGCCGTCGGACGAGCAGGCGCCGACGGCTCCGGGCGAGCAGCAGGTTGGCGCGATGCCTCGGCTGCCGCGGCGCGATTCAAGAAGGCTGGCACCGCGTCCTCGACGCGTGGCTGGCTGGCGGGCGTGCCGGCGGGTTCGGCGCGGCTGGAGCAGGCGGCGGCGAACTCGGCCAACGCGCGGCCGAGGTCGGGAGTGTCGGCCATGGTGTCCAGGGCCGGCCGCGCGAGGCGGAGGCGCCATCTGCTCTGGTGCTCGTGCGCCCACAGGCGGAAGGTCTCGCCGCGCAGGTCGACACCGCGCACCGCGGTCCACGGATAGAGGCGGACGCTGAGGGAGAAGCGGGCCGTTGACCCGTGCGGCGCGTACCAGGAATCCAGCAGGCCGACTTCGGTGGCGACCAGCACGCGGCGCTCGTCATCCTGGCCACTGGCGGTCAGCGCGTAGACGGCGATATCCTCGGCACCCAGCGACTCAAGGTGCAGCCGCACCCACTCGCGAAGCTCGTCGTTGAGATACGGGTTTCTCGGCCAGTGAGCCAGTCGCAATGGTGAGTCTCCTCTGCAACTGCGTAGCCTATCCTCTCGCGATGCCGACGACCAGAGGGACGTTGCGAGCGGCGCCTGTCACGTTCCGGGCGACCGCCGCCGGTGTTGGCCGCGCACGGCTCGGCCGCCTGGACACGCCGCACGGCAGCATCGACACGCCGCAGTTCATGCCGGTCGGCACGCAGGCCACGGTCAAGAGCCTGACGCCGTCGGACCTGTGGACGGCCGGCACCCAGATCATCCTGGCCAACACCTACCACCTCTCGCTGCGTCCCGGACACGAGCGCATCGCGGCGCTGGGTGGGCTGCATCGGTTCATGGCCTGGGATGGCCCGATCCTGACCGATTCCGGCGGATTCCAGGTGTTCAGCCTGGCCCACCTGACGCGGGTGGACGACGACGGGGTCAGCTTCAGCAGCCACCTCGACGGTTCGCCGCAGCGACTCACGCCCGAGTGGGCGATGGAGATCCAGGCGGCACTCGGCAGCGACATCGCCATGGCCTTCGACCAGCTCGTGGACCCGACCCTGCCCCCGGCGGAGGTGGCTGCCGCAATGTCGCGCACGCACCGCTGGGCCGAGCGCTGCCTGGCTGCCCGATCGCGGCCGGAGCAGGCCCTGTTCGGCATCATCCAGGGCGGTGTCGACCCGGCATTGCGACGGGAGGGCGCGGTGGCCATTGCCGCGCTGCCGTTCGATGGCATCGCCATCGGCGGCCTCTCGGTGGGAGAGTCGAAGGCCCAGATGGCTGCCACCCTCGAGGTGGTGGCCGAGGCGCTCGGCGACGATCCCCGGGTGCGCTACCTGATGGGCGTTGGATCGCCGCTCGACTTCTTCGACGCGGTTGAGCGGGGGATCGACCTGTTCGACTGCGTGCTGCCCACGCGGGTGGCGCGCAACGGGCAGGTGTGGACGAGCCAGGGGAAGCTCAACATGCGCAACGCCCGCTTCCAGGACGATGCGGGCCCGGTGGACCCCGAATGTGGCTGCGAGACCTGCCGCAACCACTCGCGGGCATACATTGCGCATCTGTTCAGGGCCGAGGAGCTGCTCGCGTATCGGCTCTCCTCGGTCCACAACGTCACCTATACTCTCGACCTGATGGGGAAGATCCGCGGCGCATTGGCCGACGGGTCGTTCGCATCGCTGCGGGAGGTCGTCGCGGCGCACTTTTCATCGCCGGTCGGGATCCGATAAGCCGCCGCTAACGAGCCGATAAGGCCTCGTCGGACAGGCTGCTCACGACACCACGACCGGCCGGAGACGGAGGTCTGCTGAAGATGGCGAAGGGCCGAGATCGACCACGCCACCAGGAGAAGCGGAAGCCGAAGGCGAAGGCGCCCAAGGCGCCGCCAACATCGGCCTACGAGCCGCCGGCGTCGGTTGAGGTGATCAAGCCAAGGCGCAAGCCGCGCACTGATCCCGGCGAGGAGGAGTGACCCAACCCGCCGCCGGGCGAACAGCAAAGGAGCCCACGACACCAATGGACGCCACGGTGGCACCCGCCCAGCCACAGACCACTCCCGAGAAGAACGGCGGCGAGCGCAGCCGCGCCGTCGACGCCGCGATCCTGCAGATCGAGAAGCAGTTCGGCCGTGGTGCCATCATGCGCCTCGGCGACCGCGGGGCCATGGCCGTGGAGGTCATCCCCACCGGCTCCGTGGCGCTGGATCTGGCGCTCGGAGTGGGTGGCGTGCCACGCGGGCGCATCACCGAGATCTACGGCCCCGAGTCGAGCGGCAAGACCACGCTGTGCTACCACATCGTGGCCAACGCGCAGCTTTCCGGCGGCGTGGCCGCCTTCATCGACGCCGAGCACGCCCTTGACCCGGGCTACGCCCGTAATGTCGGCGTCAACGTCGATGAGCTGCTGGTCAGCCAGCCGGACACCGGTGAGCAGGCGCTGGAGATCGCCGAGACCCTGATCCGCAGCAACGGCGTCGACGTGGTGGTGATCGACTCGGTGGCCGCCCTCGTGCCGCGTGCCGAGATCGAGGGCGAGATGGGGGACAGCTTCGTCGGCCTGCAGGCCCGCCTGATGAGCCAGGCGTTGCGCAAGCTGACCGGCGCCATCAACCGCAGCAAGACGGCGCTGGTGTTCACCAACCAGCTGCGCGAGAAGATCGGCGTGATGTTCGGCAATCCGGAGACCACGCCGGGCGGCCGCGCGCTGAAGTTCTACGCCAGCGTGCGCCTGGACATCCGCCGCATCGAGACGCTGAAGACCGGAACCGATGCCATCGGCTCGCGCACCCGGGTCAAGGTGGTGAAGAACAAGGTTGCCTCACCCTTCCGGCTGGCCGAGTTCGACATCATGTACAACGAGGGCATCAGCCGCGAGGGCGGTCTGCTGGACGTGGGCATCGCCGCCGGCGTGCTGACCAAGACCGGTGCCTGGTTCAACTACGGGGACACGCGTCTGGGCCAGGGCCGCGAGAACGCCCGCGACTTCTTCAAAGCCAATCCCGAGATCGCCGCCAAGGTCGAGGATGAGATTCGCGGCAAGGTGGCCTCCATCGACGTGGGGGTGGAGGGGATCAGCGAAGCGCAGTAGACGTCTCGAGGACCGTCCGCCGCTGGACAACGAGGCGGCGCTCGAGGTCGCCGCACGCTACCTGGCGACGCGTCCGCGCACCCGGTGGGAGCTGCGGCGCCGGCTGCAACGTGCTGGCGCCGACGAAGCCCTCATCATGGCAACGCTCGAACGCCTCGCCACGCTGGGCCTGGCCGATGACGTGGCCTTCGCCCGCTGGTGGGCGGAGCAGCGCGATCGCCACTCGCCGCGCGGGAGACGCATGGTCGAGGCGGAGCTGCGCCAGCACGGCATCGGGCGCGAGGTGATCGAGGAGCTGCGCGGCGAGGAGATCGCCGAGCCCGCATTCCCGGACGAGCAGCTGCCGCAGACCGAAGCGGAGCGTGCCCGCGTCGCGCTGCAGCGGCACCTGCGCGGCCGGCCGATTCCGACCGATCGTCGCGCGCTGCAGCGGATCGGCATG
>DATAOD010000138.1:0-1975 GCA_036265975.1 Candidatus Limnocylindria bacterium | reverse complement strand
GAGCGCGACGTCGGTGTCGGGCATGGGGATGTCCTGCTGCTTCAGGTCCTGCTGGACCTTGAGCAGCCGCTCGCGCGTGGAGACGTGCGCCCACAGCGGGTAGGCCTTGCTGTTGTCCATCGGCTTGATCGCCTGGTACGGCAGCCGCACTTCGTTATGAGGTCCGCGGTTCAAGGCGTGCGCGGTGGTGGAACCATCTCGCGCGGGCTTGGTGGCGGCGTCGCCAGAGGCTCCACCGCAGGTGGTGGTGTTCGGGCAGGTGCCGGCGGGTGATCAGGTTGAACAGGCGTTTGACCTCGGCGACGGTGAGCGGGATCAGCCCGGGGTCCGAAGGCGGTGGCTGGTCGGGCCGGGTGGGCATCGGCGCTGCTGACCGGTGGCGGGTGGCCGCTGCGGCGGCGGTGATGGCGCAGACGGCGAGGGCGGCCATGGCCAGCACGGTGTGGCGCAGTAGCGCGGTGTAGCGGCGGGCCTGGGAGTGGTCGAGCCCGAAGTGGTCCTTGCCGAACTCGAAGTCCTCCTCGACCGGCCAGCGCAGGCAGGCCACCGCGACCAGGGTGGCCAGCGTGACGGGCCGCTCGGGTGGGACGTAGCAGTAGTGGTAGGCCAGCTCACCGGTCAGGTGGTGGCGGCGGATGAGCAGGAAGTGGCGCGGGCTGGTGGTGGCCACCCACGCCCAGGCGTAGCTGCGGTCGCCCTTCGAGCCGGGAACGGTCACGGTCTGCCAGTGCTGCTCCCCGGTCAGGTGGGTGGCGGCGAGGGTGTCGGCGCGCAGCCGGGTGGCAGGGTTGAGGTCGAGGGTGAACGCGCAGCCCACGCGCAGCACATAGCCGATCTGATGGTCCTCCAGGTGCTGGCGCAGCTGGTTGGACCGTCCGTAGACCTCGTCGCCGGCGCACCACGGGGGCATCGTCTGATCGGCGAGGGCGTCGGTGATGATGTCGATGGCCAGCTGGGGTTTGGTGCGGAAGACGACGTCGGTGGGGATGCCGAGCTCGGTCCGGCGGTCGGGGTCGTCGAGTTGTTCGGCGGGCAGGTAGAGCCGGGCTCCGATCAGGGCGTGCCCGCTGCGGGTGGCGTACGAGCAGTGCACGGTGTTGATCCCGTTGGCGACCTGGCCGGCGCAGCCCATGTACTGGCGTTTTACTCCCGCGGTCGAGCTGCCCTTTTTCTCCTGCCCGGTCTCGTCCAGCGCCGCGACAGCCAGCCCTCCGGCCGGCGGGGCCAGGTGTTCGGCGACGAACCGGCCGATCACGCCCATCGCCGCGGTGGTGTCCCACACCGCGTCGTTGAGCAGCCGCTGCATCCGGTCCGGGGTGGCATCCCCGGCGTGCTCGGACATCGTCCAGCAGTTCTTGCGCGGCAGATCGCTCATCAACCCGACGATGTACTTGCGGGCCTGTCGTCGCGGCCCGACCCGGGCGAAACAGCCGCTCAGCCGTACGTGGAGCTCGTCCAGGTTCTCCTGCGCCAGCGTGGCCTCTACCATGGCCGCAGCGGCCGCCTCATGATCTTCTTGCGTCACAACATGATGATCATCGGGCGGCCGCTCTCGTTACACCCTCCCACCAGCGAAGATCACGAAGTGCGGCTGCCGTACTGGACACCGTTTCTTGGCGGGCAGGCTCCTGCGCCGGGGTACGCTATGTCGCTCAGTGAGGACCGGCGCGCCGAGCTGCGCGAGTATCTCCGGGTGCGGCTGCCATACGACGGGGACGGGGGGATTCCGCTGATCGCCCGGGCCTGGGCGGTACGCGCGGCCGCTGAGACCAATGTGGCCGGCAGGTACACAAGGCGGCGCTGACCGCGACACGGTGACGCGCGGTCAGCGTCTCGTGAGCAGTCGCGGAGCGATGTCGTCTGCGACGAGCGTGAAAGGCTGTCCCAAGTGAAGATCAGGCGGTAGGCGCCGGCACGAGCCCCATCTCGTACCGCCGGAGGACCTGGGGTCAGGGCACGAGCCGAGCGGCCCGTC
>DATAOD010000137.1:0-1787 GCA_036265975.1 Candidatus Limnocylindria bacterium | reverse complement strand
TCGGCGCGCAGGTCGACGACCGAGACGCGATCGTCGGGCGAGAGCGCCGGCGCGGTCGCGTCGGCCTTGGTGGCGGCGGTGACGAGGGCGAAGCGCTCGTCGGGCGTGACGGCGACCGCCGTCGGCGGGCCGACGACGCTGCCCGGCACCTCGACGGTCGCGGTGACGCGCGGCGGATCGGCCGAGAGGTCGATCACCGACAGCGTGTCGGGCCGAGGTGTGGGCGAGCTGGCCGGGCCGGCCGGCGTGATGACGGTGTGGCCGTCGTTCACCGACACGGCGACGTCGGCCCGGGCCGTGGCCACGGCCAGCGTGGCGATCGCTACTGACGACATCAAGGCGGCACCGCGGGCCATCGTCCGTCTCCCCCCTGCTTTGCCGCCAGCTTACCAGAGTGGCGGAGAGGCGGGCAACGGCGGGGCACATTCCTGACCGCAGGTGAGCTGTCCGGTGAGTCTGGTCCAGCCGCCGGAGGGATTAGCCCAAACCGCATATCCCGTTGACACAGGCATAGCCACAGGTTGTGGTCGGGCCGGTCGAGACGGGAGGTGGCGATGGTTCAGCGGCCGGGCTCACTGCCGGAGTTCGAGGCGCAGTTTCCCGACGATGAGGCCTGCGCCCGCTGGCTGTTCGGGAAGCGCTGGCCCGACGGGTTCCGCTGCCCCGGCTGCGGGCACGACAAGGGCTGGGAGCTGGGCCGCGGCACGCTGCTCGTGGAATGCGCGCGGTGCCACCGCCAGACCTCGGTGACCGCCGGGACCGTGCTGCACCGCAGCCACCTGCCGCTCAAGCTCTGGTTCCTGGCGGCGTGGCTGGTCGCGACGCACAAGAACGGGATGTCGGCCCGGCAGCTGTGGCTCCAGCTCGGGCTCGGCTCCTACAAGACCGCCTGGCTGCTGCTCCGCAAGCTGCGCCGGGCGATGGTCGATCCCGAGCGCGAGCCGCTGGCGGGCTTGGTGGAGGTGGACGAGACCAGCCTCTCCTTTCGCACCAAGGACGACCCGGTCACGGCCAAGCCAGGCCGCGCGCACGAGGGCAAGCTCCTGATCGCGGGCGCGGTCGAGATCGTGGGCAAGGGGCCGGGCCGGGTCCGGCTGACGGTGATCGGGGACTATTCGGCCGCCACGCTCAACGTGTTCGTCGCCGGCAACGTCGCCGCGGGCAGCACCGTCGTCAGCGACGGCTGGTCCGGGTACGCCACGCTCACGGACGTCAAGCACGACCCGAGGGTGATCGGCGACGCGCCGGCGCATCTCGTGCTGCCCTGGATCCATCGAGTGTTCGCGAACGCGAAGCGGTGGGCGCTGGGGGTCTACCACGGGCTGCGCCGGCAGCACCTCCAGACCTACCTCGACGAGTTCGTCTTCCGGTTCAACCGCCGGCGCAACCCCGCCGCCGCCTTCGAGCGCCTGCTCGGCCTCAGCCTCACCCTCCAGCCTGCCACCTACCAGATGCTGACCAGCCGGAGCTAACGGGAGAAGCGGTATGTCTAATACTGCTGTGTCACAAGACATGCTCAAACCATTGATTCCATTGTCTTTTCTGGCTCGGAAAGTGGACCGGAATTGTCTAACAGAATCAATGCCTTAGCCTTACTCGTGACACAGCAGTATTAGCGCCCGCCTCCGTCACCATCAGGCCGAAGCCCGTCAGCTTTGAATCGAAATAAAGGGTACGACGCGCTTTACCGTCCGCCCCACACGCCGGGAGAGCGGCATCGACCATGCGCTTGCTAAGTGCCGCGGTTGGCATCCGACCTCCGGCTGAGTGCGACAGCCCAGGGACTG
>DATAOD010000136.1:0-43729 GCA_036265975.1 Candidatus Limnocylindria bacterium | reverse complement strand
ACTGTCCGATGAGGGGGCCGTTGTGCGCCGCTGTCCGGCTGGTGTATACTCCCTTTTCCGTGGGTCGCCCTGTGCGGCGGCCTTTCCGTGTGTTTCCAACACTAGTTCAACAGCTCTTACGAGGGTGCGTGGCGCTTGCCGAAGAAGGATGCAATCGAGGTCGAGGGCGAGGTCGTCCTGCCCTTGCCCAACGCGATGTTCAAGGTCCGGCTGGAGAACGGGCACGAAGTGCTCGCCCACATCTCCGGGAAGCTGCGCCAGAACTTCATCCGCATCCTGCCCGGTGACACCGTCCGCGTCGAGCTGAGTCCCTATGACCTCACCCGGGGTCGCATCACGTACAGGATGAGATGAAAGTTTCTGCATCCGTCAAGCCCCGCTGCGAGCGCTGCAAGGTCATCAAGCGCTCCGGCGTGGTGATGGTCATCTGCGTCATTCCCAAGCACAAGCAGCGGCAGGGGTAGGAAGAGCGTGGCACGAATTGCCGGCGTCGACATCCCGCGCGAAAAGCGCGCCGTGATCTCGCTGACCTACATCTACGGCATCGGGCCGACCTCGGCGCGCCAGATCCTGGCGGGCGTGGGGATCGGCGAGGAGCGGCGAGTCCGCGACCTCACCGAGGACGAGGTGAACCGCCTCCGCGAGGTGGTGGAGCGCCGCTACAAGGTGGAGGGTGACCTCCGCCGCGAAGTGAGCATGAACGTCAAGCGCCTGATGGAGATCGGCTCCTACCGGGGCCTCCGCCATCGGCGCAACCTGCCCGTCCGCGGGCAGCGAACCAAGACCAACGCACGGCAGCGTCGTGGTCCGCGTCGGACCGTCGGCATCCGGCGCAAGAAGTAGCACGGGAGTTCCATGGCAGAGCGAAAGCGCTCAACGCGCACCAAGAAGCGGGAGAAGAAGAACGTGCCGGTGGGGCACGCGCACATCCAGTCCACGTTCAACAACACGATCGTGACGATCACCGACACGAGCGGGAACGTGATCAGCTGGGGCAGCGCCGGCCTGGTCGGCTTCAAGGGCTCGCGCAAGAGCACCCCATTCGCAGCCAGCCAGACGGCTGACCTCGCCGCGAAGCGCGCCATGGAGAACGGTATGCGCCAGATCGAGGTCTTCGTGAAGGGACCTGGCGCCGGCCGCGAGCAGGCGATTCGCTCGCTGCAGACCGCCGGCCTGGAGGTGACCGCGATCACCGACGTGACGCCCATTCCGCATAACGGCTGCCGCCCGCCCAAGCGGCGCAGGGTCTAGGGAGCGCCATGGCCAGGTACAGCGATCCCGTCTGCCGCATCTGCCGCCGTGAGGGCCTGAAGCTCTTCCTGAAGGGCTCACGCTGTTTCAGCCGCAAGTGCTCGTTCGAGCGTCGCAGCACGCCGCCGGGCATGAACACCCAGCGGCGCCGCAAGGTGAGCGAGTTCGGCATCCAGCTGCGCGAGAAGCAGAAGGTGCGCAAGACGTACTCCATCATGGAGAAGCAGTTCCGCAACTACTTCGAGAAGGCGGAGCAGCGCAAGGGCATGACCGGCGAGAACCTGTTGCGCCTGCTCGAGATGCGGCTGGACAACGTCGTCTACCGCATGGGCCTGGCCCGATCGCGAGCGGAGGCACGCCAGCTGGTCGGCCACGGGCACTTCACGGTGAACGGCCGGCCCACAAACATCCCCAGCTTCGCGACCAAGGCGGGCGACCGGATCGAGGTCCGGGAGAGCCGCCGCGGGCGGGAGTATTTCAAGACTGCATCCGACATCGTCAAGGCGGCGCAGATCCCCGACTGGGTGAGCGTCGACGCGGCCAAGCTCACGGGCTCGGTCGTCGCCGAGCCGGTCCGCGAGCAGATGCCACTGGAGTTCAACGAGCAGCTCGTCGTCGAGTACTACTCGCGATAGAGCCAAGGAGTCACGAACCTTTCATGATCGAACTTGAGACCACGCCGGCCCCGCGCATCGAAGAGTCGGAAGCGGAGGGCAACCAGTCCGTCTTCGAGGTCAACCCGCTGGCCGATGGCTACGGGGTCACCTTGGGCAATGCCCTGCGTCGCGTGCTGCTGAACTCGCTCGAGGGTGCGGCGGTCACCTCCATCCAGATCGCGAACGTCTTCCACGAGTTCAGCACGCTGCCCAACGTCAAGGAGGACGTGACGCAGATCGTGCTGAACGTGAAGAAGCTGCGCCTGCGCTCGTTCGCGCATCACGCGATCACGCTCAAGCTGGTGAAGAACGGTGCCGGACCCGTCACCGCCGCCGACATCGCCGAGTCGGCGGACGTGGAGATCGTCAATCCGGACCTGGTCCTGCTGACCCTGGACAGCGACGCGGGCTCGATCGAGATGGACCTGACGGTGGAGACCGGCGTCGGCTACCGGCCGGCGGAGCACACCGAGGACATGCCCATCGGCATCATCCCGGTGGATGCCATCTTCTCTCCCGTGCGCCGCGTGAACTTCGTGGTGAGTGACACGCGCGTTGGCCAGATGACGAACTTCGACCGCCTGACCCTCGAGATCGAGACCGATGGCACCGCCACGCCAAAGGCCGCGCTCAGCCAGGCCGCGGACATCCTGGTCCGCGAGTTCAGCCGCTTCACCGACATCACCCGCCGGCCGCTGGCCGGAGAGGAGGAGGCGGCGGCCCCGGTCACCGCGAACCTGCTGGATGCGCCGATCGAGGAGCTGGACCTCCCGATGCGGGCCTACAACAGCCTGAAGCGCAACAACATCACCAAGATCGGCCAGGTTCTGGCGCTGTCGGATGACGAGTTCCTGCGCATGCGCAACTTCGGGCGCAAGAGCCTCGATGAGCTGAAGGAGCGCCTCGCGCTACGCGGCTTCATCAGCCCGGACGCCGTGACGACCTCCGACGCCGACGAGTCCGACCTGCCGGCATCGGCGGAGCTGGACGAGGCCGCGGCCGCAGAGCTGGATCGCGAGGCGTAGGGTGCCGCACCAGACCGCCGGACGCAGGCTGGGACGGACCAGCAGCCATCGGCTCCACATGCTGGCCAACCTGGCCGTGGCGGTCATCCGCTACGAGCGGGTGAAGACCACCGAGGCGAAGGCCAAGGAGGTCCGCACCGTGGTCGACGGGCTGATCACTACCGCCAAGCGCGGCGACCTGCACGCTCGGCGCAGCCTGGCCTCTCAGATGCCGCATGAGCCGCTCATCGTCGACAAGCTGATGGGCGAGCTGGCGCAGAAGTACGCCGATCGCACTTCCGGGTACACCCGCATCGTGAAGATCGGGGAGCGGCTTGGTGACGCGGCGCCCATCGTCCAGATCGAGCTCGTCTGAGCAGGGACGCGCAGGATCGGGACGAACAATTAGCGACGGACCCGATGACTCCCGGACGCAGCGATGCGCGCGGGCGGTGATCGAGTACGACGGGACCGCCTTTGCCGGCTCCCAGTACCAGCCGAACGCTCGGACGGTGCAGGGGGAGCTGGAGGAGGCGCTTAACAGACTGACCGGTGAGCGGATCCGAATCCGGCTCGCCGGGCGAACCGATGCCGGGGTGCATGCCACCGGCCAGGTCGTGGCCTTCTGCCTGCCGCGTCGTGAAGGCGATGCGGCGGTCAGCTGGCCGCAGCTGCGGCAGCGGCTGAACGCCGCGCTGCCGGCCGACCTGGCAGTGCGCTCGCTCCAGACGTCGCGACCGGGATTCGACCCGAGGCGCGACGCCTCGGCCCGCGTCTACCGCTACCGGATCCGGATAGCGGGCGACAAGCGGCCGGTCGACCGGCATCGGACGCTCGAGATCGACGACCGGCTGGACGTGGCCGCCATGCGGCGTGCCGCGGCAGCGCTACCGGGAGAGCGCGACTTCGCGGCGCTCGGCAGCGACCGGCACGGTCGGACGATCCGGCGCCTGATCGAGGTGCGGATCGTGCAGCGCGGCTCGCTGGTCGAGGCGCGCGTCACGGCCAACGCCTTCCTGCGCCGGATGGTGCGCAGCATCGTCGCCCTGCTGATCGAGGCGGGCCGGGGACGGCTCGACCCGTCGGCGCTGGAGGGGATGCTGGAGGCAGGCGGCCGGGCCCTGAGTGGGCGCGCGGCGCCGGCCAGGGGCCTCACCCTCGAGCGGGTCATCTATCCGAATATGGCTATCAAGGGGCGGGCCCGGATATCGGGCTCGCGCGGTCAGAGGCGACAGAGAGAGCAGGAATCGTGAAGACCTACGCAGTCAAGGCAAGCGAGATCGAGCGGCAGTGGTGGGTGGTGGACGCCAGCGACCAGACGCTCGGTCGGCTGGCCACGCGCATCGCCACGCTGCTCGAGGGCAAGCACAAGCCCATCTACTCGCCGCACATGGATACCGGGGACCACGTGGTGGTCGTGAACGCCGGCAAGGTCAAGGTCACCGGAAACAAGCTCATCCAGAAGCGCTACTACCGGCATTCTGGCTATCCCGGCGGCCTGAAGGAGGAGAGCCTGGAGGCGCTGCTGGCACGCAAGCCCGAGCTCGTGATCGAGCGGGCGGTGAAGGGCATGCTGCCGCAGAACCGGCTGGGTCGCGCCATGATCAAGAAGCTGAAGGTTTACGACGGGGCCGAGCACCCGCACCAGGCGCAGCAGCCCCAGGCTGCGGAGCTGTAGGAGCCGATAGGAACGTATGAGCACCAGCTATATCTACGGGACCGGACGCCGCAAGACGAGCGTCGCCAGGGTTCGCCTGCTGCCGGGTGACGGCAGCATCGTGGTCAACGGCAAGGATGTGGCCGACTACTTCGGCGGCACCACCGGTGGCAGCAGCCTGCGCCTGCCATTCCGCGTGACGGAGACGGAGGGCCGTTACTCGGCCTCCATCCTGGTCGCCGGCGGCGGATTCTCGGGGCAGGCCGGCGCCATCCGCCACGGCATCGCTCGGGCCCTGGTCAGCGCCCACCCGGACGCACGACCCGCGCTCCGCGAGGCGGGGCTGCTGACCCGCGACCCCCGGGCAAAGGAGCGCAAGAAGTACGGCCTCAAGCGTGCCCGCAAGGCACCCCAGTACACCAAGCGCTGACCCGATGGGCCCCGGCTGAACGGCCGGGGCCCTTTGGTATGATCGGCTTCCGACGTTAGAGGGCGAACCTTCCCAACCCGTGCTGGACGCGATCCGCGATTTCCTGGGGACCTTCTTCGGCGGCTGGACGACGCTGCTGGACATCGCCCTCGTCGCCGTCATCATCTACTGGGTCTTCATCCTGATCCGTGGCACCCGCGCGGTGCGCATCGTGATCGGCCTCTCGATCCTCTACGCGGTGTACCTGGTGGCCGATGCCGTTCACCTGCAGTTGCTCTCCACGCTGCTGCAGACCGGCGCCGTGGTCGGGCTGTTCGCCATCGTGGTCGTCTTCCAGCCGGAGCTGCGGCGCGCCCTCGAGCAGATCGGCCGCTTCGGCTCATTCGACCGCTTCTTCGTCTCAGGTGACGTGTCCCAGGCCGATCGCGTGGCACGCGAGATCAGCCGCGCGGCACGCCTGCTGGCCGGGTCCCGCCACGGCGCGCTGATGGTCGTGGAGCGCGAGACCGGTCTGCACGACCTCGCCTCGGACTCGGGCGTGGCGCTGGACGCGGACCTGCGGGCCGAGCTGCTGGCCACCATCTTCTATCACGGCACCGCGCTGCACGACGGCGCGGTGATCATCTCCGGGGAGCGCATCCTGGCGGCCGGCGTGCTGCTGCCGCTCTCGCAGAACGTGCTCGACAGCGAGCACTACGGCACCCGCCACCGGGCCGCCATCGGCATCAGTGAGCAGACCGACGCTGTGGTGGTCGTCATCAGCGAGGAGACGGGCTCCATCAGCCTGGTCCGGCGGGGCCGGATCGAGCGCAACCTGACGGAGGAGCAGCTGCGGCGTCGCATCTTCAACCTGATCCGCCCGCAGGCGCCACGCCAGCGCGTGCCGCTGCTGAGGAGGACGATGGAGGGACGCTGGCACCTGGGACGTGAGCCGGGGCCCGAGGCGCCCATCGATCCCGAGGCGCGGGTGGTGCCGCAGCGGCCGGCCGACGGCGCCACGCGCATCGCGCGTGCCGACCGGCGCCGCTAGATGAGCTGGCTGCTCCGCAACTGGCATCTGAAGCTGGCCGCCGCCGGGCTGGCGCTGATCCTGTACACCGGCTTCGTCTACTCCGGATCGTTCACCGACCAGGTCTTCCCGGGCCTGCCCATCAAGACGGTGAACCAGCCGGACGGTGCGTACCCGCTGACCCAGGTGCTGGGCAGCGTGGACGTCCAGTACCGCGTCTCCTCGACGGCCAGCCGTGTCACCGATGCCTCCTTCTCCGTGACCGTTGACCTCTCCGCCTACGACATGCAACGCGCACCGCAGCCGCAGTCGCTGGAGGTGCAGGTCAACCCGCTGCAGGACGGCGTGGAGGTGCTCGACTTCACGCCGAGCACGGTGGTGGTGGCGCTCGATCGGCTGGCGCAACGTTCGGTGCGGGTGGAGGTACAGACCGGCGACGTGCCGGAGGGCCTGGCCATCGACCAGCCGCGGGTCAGCAGCGATACGGTGAGCGCCAGCGGTCCGCAGAGCCAGCTGGGACGCCTCGACCGCGCAGTGGCGCGGGTACAGGTCTTCGAATCGGGCATCGACGTGCGACAGCCCCGGGTCGAGCTCGTGCCGGTGGACGTGGACGGTCGAGAGGTGGAGTCGGTCGAGCTCACGCCATCAACGGTAAGCGTGCAGATCGACGTGCACACCGTCGAGACGAGCAAGACGGTGCCGATCCGGCCGGTAGTCGCCGGCTCACCGGCAACGGGCAGCGAGATCTCGGCGGTGACCGTGGATCCGTCGGTCATCACCGTCTTCGGCGCTCCGTCGGCGCTCGCCGATCTCGATGAGATCAGCACAGAGCCCATCGACATCTCCGGATCCACGGCGACCGTCACCCGCGACGTCGTGCTGGTGCTGCCCAAGGGCACTCGGCAGTCGCGCGGCGCGACGATGCCGGTGGTGACGGTCAGCATCAGCCCCACCATTGCGACCCGCACGTTCCTGGTGGGCGTCGAGTGCCGGAACGCCCCGAATGGCACGGCCTGCCTTCCCGAGCGCTCGCAGCTGAGCCTGACGGTGCGCGGACGCGAGCGGCTGCTGGCCAGCCTCGACCCGGGCGACCTGACGCCGGTGCTCGACGCCTCCGGGCTGGACGCCGGCGAGCACGACCTCACCGCCCGTGTCTCGCTGCCGAGCGGCGTGTCGCTGGTCTCGCTGTCGCCCGGCACCGTCACCGTGCGAATCCAGCCTACCGCGACGCCGTCTCCCTAGATGGGGCGCCTCTTCGGTACCGATGGCATCCGCGGCGAAGCCAACGTCGACCTGACGCCGATTCTTGCGTACGACCTGGGCCGGGCGGTGGGCCACCTGCTCGACGGCCAGGGCCGCAGCGTGGTCGTCGGCCAGGACACGCGGCGATCCGGTGACATGCTGGTGGCCGCGCTCAGCGCGGGCCTCACCGCCGTCGGCGCGGACGCCCTGCAGCTGGGCGTGGTCACCACGCCGTGCCTGGCCTTCGTTGCCGCCGATGGCGAGCATGCGGCCGGCATCATGGTGTCCGCCTCGCATAACCCGGCCGCGGACAACGGGCTGAAGGTGCTGTCCGGCGGCCGCAAGGTGGACGACGAGGTCGAGGACGAGCTCGAGCGGTTGATCTTCCAGGCGGAGGCGCTGCCGGGCAAGCCGAACGCGGCCCTGGGACGCGTGGTTCGCGATGCCGACTCGGTCCGTGCCTACGTCGACCACCTCGTGGCCGAGGCCGGCGACGCGCTGGCTGGCCTACGCATCGGCCTTGACTGCGCCAATGGCTCTGCTTCGGTCATCGCGCCCGGATTGTTCGAGCGCCTGGGCGCCGAGGTGATTGCCATCCACGCCGAGCCAGACGGCACGAACATCAACCTCGATTCCGGCGCCACGAATCCGGCGTCGCTCGCGCAGCTGGTCGTGGAGCGGCGCCTGGACATGGGCTTCGCCTTCGATGGCGACGCGGATCGGCTCATCGCCGTCGACCACGACGGCGGGGTGGTGGACGGCGACGCGGTGATGGGGATCTGTGCGCTGCGCATGCTGCAGGAGGGCACCCTGCGCAACGCCACCCTGGTGGCGACCGTCATGAGCAATGGCGGCCTGCAGCGAGCAATAGAGGCCGCGGGAGGGCGGGTGCTGCGCACGCCGGTCGGGGATCGTCACGTGCTGGAGGCCATGGAGCGCGCCGATGCGTCGCTCGGCGGCGAGCAGTCCGGGCACGTCATCTTCCGAGACACGGCGACCACCGGCGACGGGATGCTGACCGCCATCGAGCTGGTCAAGGCGGTGCGCGCGGCCGGCGGCCCCAGCCTGGCCGAGCTGGCTGGCCGAATTCCGAGGCTCCCGCAGGTGATGCTAAACTCTGCCGTTCGTCACAAGGACTCGTGGCAGCTCGACCCGGCCTTCGCCTCGGCGGTTGCCGATGCCCAATCGAGGCTCGGGCCGCGGGGCCGAATCCTGGTCCGGCCGTCCGGCACGGAGCCCTGGCTGCGGATCATGGTCGAGGGTGACCGGCTGGATGAGATCACCGAAATCGCGCACGAGCTGGACGAGCTCGCCCGGGCGCGCCTGAACTAGCAGGGGAAGGAGGCGCACATGTGCGGCATCGTCGGCTACGTCGGTCCCCGTGATGCGGCTCCGATCCTCCTGGACGGCCTGCGGCGCCTCGAGTACCGCGGCTACGACTCCGCCGGGATCGCCCTCCTCACCGACGAGGGCGACGTCTTCGTGGAGAAGAAGGCGGGCAAGCTCAGCAACCTGACCGAGCACCTCAACGGCAGCGCGCCGGCAGGACATCCGGGCATCGCCCACACGCGCTGGGCGACGCACGGCCGCCCGAATGACGTGAATGCCCATCCCCATACCGACTGCAGCGGCAAGCTGGCGCTGATCCACAACGGCATCATCGAGAACTACAGCGAGCTGAAGGACCGACTGCTGGCCGAAGGCCATCGGTTCACCTCCGAGACCGATACGGAGGTGCTGGCGCACCTCATCGAGTCGCGCTATGACGGCGACCTGGTGGAGGCCGTGCGGCTCGCGCTGAACGAGGTGCGCGGCGCCTACGCCATCGGCGTCATGCACCATGATCATCCGGACCGGATCGTCGGCGCCCGCATGAACGTGCCGCTCATCGTGGGGCTGGGCAAGGGCGAGGGATTCCTGGCCAGCGACGTGCCGGCCATCCTGGAGCACACCAAGAACGTGGTCATCCTCGACGAGGGCGACATCGCCGACGTGACCGCGGATGGCGTCCGCATCCTGCAGATGGACGGGCAGCCGGTGGAGCGCGACGTGACCCGGATCCGGTGGGGCATCGAGGCGGCGGAGAAGGGCGGGTTCGCCCACTTCACCCTCAAGGAGATCTATGAGCAGCCGCATGCCATCCAGGAGGCGCTGCGGGGACGGGTGGATGCCCAGGGCCACGTGAGCCTGCCCGAGCTGGATGCCATCGAGGACAGGCTGCTGGCGGCGGAGCGCATCTACGTCGTGGGCTGCGGAACCGCGCGCATCGCGGCCGACGTCGGCGCATACCTGATCCAGGAATGGGCAGGGCTGCCGGCATCGGCCCAGATCGGCAGCGAGATGCGCTATTCGCCGCCGCCCATCGACGACCGGACGGTGGTGATCAGCGTGAGCCAGTCCGGGGAGACGGCCGACACCCTGGCTCCCACGCGCCTGGCGGACGAGCGGGGCGCGACCATCGTGGTCGTCACCAACGTGGTCGGAAGCGCCCTCACTCGCGACGCCGATGCGGTCTGCTACCTGCAGGCCGGGCCGGAGGTGGCGGTCGCATCGACCAAGGCCTTCGTGACCCAGGTCATCGTGCTGGAGCTCATCGCGCTGCGGCTGGCGCAGCTGCGCGGCCGCCTGAGCGCCAAGCGCGTCAGCGCCATCGGCATGGCCATGCGCGAGCTGCCACGGCTCGCGGCGGAGACGCTCAAGCTCGCTCCGCAGATCAAGAAGCTGGCCATGCGCTGGAACCGCGTGCGCAACGTGATGTACATCGGTCGCGCGCTGGGCTTCCCGGTGGCCATGGAGGGGGCACTCAAGCTGAAGGAGCTCTCCTACGTGCACGCCGAGGGCTATGCCGCCGGCGAGCTCAAGCATGGCCCGATCGCGCTGCTGGACCACGACACGCCGCTGGTGGCGGTGGCCACCCGCAGCGCCACATACGAGAAGGTCACCAGCAACGTGGCCGAGGTGCGAGCCCGAGAGGCGCCGGTTGTGGCGGTGGCCACCGAGGGCGACGAGGAGATCGCGCGCTACGCCCAGGACGTGCTCTACGTCCCGGACACGCTGGAGCAGCTGAGCCCGATCCTGGCCGTGCTGCCCCTCCAGCTGCTGGCCTACGAGGTCGCGGTGGCGCGCGGCACGGACGTGGACCAGCCCCGCAATCTGGCGAAGTCGGTCACGGTAGAGTAGCCGCCTCGCCTCATGAGCCGGCACGAGATCGGGGTCGACCTCGTCGATATCGACCGCATCGTCGCGGTGCTGCAGCGCTTCCCGAACCGCTTCCGCGACCGCGTGCTGACCCCCGCCGAGGCGCGCTACTGTGGCCGCAAGGCCGAGCGCATCGCCGGCCGCTGGGCGGCGAAGGAGGCGATCAGCAAGGTGCTGGGGCTGGGCGTGCGTGGCGTCGGCTGGCGAGAGATCGAGATCCTTCCCAACTGGGCCGGCGCGCCGCAGGTGCGCCTGCACGCGCGGGCGGCGGCGCGCGCGGCCGCCCTGAACCTGGAGGACGTCACCGTCTCCATCTCGCACGAGCGGCGCATGGCCGTGGCCGTGGCGGTCGCGCACATCGGTGCGGCCTGAGCTCATGGCGGAGCCCGTCCAGATCACCGCGCAATGGGTCGCCGATCGGCTGCCTGCCCGCGGGAACGAGGCGCACAAGGGCACCTTCGGACGTGTCCTGGTGGTTGCCGGCTCGCTGGAGTACGCGGGTGCCGCGCTGCTGGCCGGGCTGGGGGCGGCTCGCGCCGGCGCAGGGCTGGTGTGCCTGGCCACGCCGGAGACGGTTGGCATCCGGCTGCTCGGCGCGGTGCCGGAGCTGACCGCCATGCTGCTGGCCGAGGAGGCCCCCGGCCTCGTCGGGCCTGCCGGCTGGCGCCGGCTGGAGACCGACGCGCGCCAGTACGACGCTGTGGTCGTGGGCCCCGGGCTGGGACGGCATCCGGCCACCCAGCGCCGCCTGCGAGGCTTCATCGGCGAGCTGCGCCTGCCGACCGTGGTGGACGCTGACGCGCTCAACGCGTTGGCCGTCGAGGATCGCTGGTGGCGCGGCGTCCATGCGCCGACGGTTCTCACGCCGCACCCGGTGGAGTTTGCCAGGCTCCTGCGACGGTCCGATGGCGTGCCGGACGGCGACGCGGCACGGCTGGAGGCGGCCGGCAGCGCCGCGACCAGCTGGGGGCAGACCGTCGTGCTGAAGGGGCCACGGACCGTGGTTGCGGGCGCGGATGGCGAGCTAATGCGGTCGGACGTGGCCACGCCCAGCCTGGCCACCGCGGGAAGCGGCGACGTCCTGTCCGGCGCAATCGGCGCATTCCTGGCCGGTGGCTGCGCGCCGCTCGACGCCGCCGGTTGCGGGGTGGCAGCGCACGGTGCCGCCGGGTTGCTGGCCGAGGGGCGCATCGGGCGGGCAGGGGTCATGGCGCACGACATCGCCGCGCTGCTGCCGCAGGCGATACGGAATTTCGCCGAGCTCGAATCGTGACGGGCGCCGCGCCGGGCAGCTGGCATCGGGCCTGGATCGAGATCGACCACGACGCGCTGCGCGGCAACCTGGCCGCCATGCGACGCCTGGCCGGCGAGGACAAGCAGCTCATCGCCGTGGTCAAGGCGAATGCCTACGGGCACGGGGCGGTGGAGGCAGCCGGGACGCTGCTGGCGGCCGGCGCCGACCGCCTGGCGGTGGCGACGCTGGACGAGGGCCTCGTCCTTCGCGGCGCTGGCGTCGACGCCCCGATCATGCTGCTCTGGGCGCTCGGCGAGCCCGAAGGGCCGCAGGCGGTGGCCGCGGGCGTGGAGCCGATGGTCTACGACGAGCGCGGCATCGACCTGCTGGAGCGGGCGGCGGCCGACGCCGGCAGGCGCGCATCGGTCCACTTGAAGATCGATACCGGCCTCGGGCGGCAGGGGGCCGATCCCGGGGCTGCGATCGCGCTGGCGGGACGGATCACGCGCAGCCGAAACCTGGCGCTGGCCAGCACGTTCAGCCACCTGGCGGTGCCCGGCGAGGACGATGCATACACCGACGTGCAGCTGCTGCGCTTCGCGCAGGTGCTCGACTCCATGCGCTCCGCCGGGGTCGATCCGGGCCTGGTCCACGTTTCGGCCACGGGAGGGATCCTGGCCGGCGCCGGTTCGTTCGCCGATGCGGTGCGCCCCGGCCTGGGGCTCTACGGCCTTCTTCCCGACTGGGCGCGCGACCGCGACACCGGCCTGCGGCCGGCCATGACCGTCAAGGCCCGGGCGCTGCGCCTGTTCGACCTGCCGGCTGGAGGGGCCATCGGCTACGGACTGCGCTTCCACGCCAGCCGAAACACCCGGATCGCCACGCTCGGGATCGGTTACGGGGATGGCTGGCCGCGCATCCACGTGAACAACGGTCGCGTGCTGGTTCACGGGCGTACGGCCCCAGTCGTCGGCGCCATCAGCATGGACGGCCTGACCGTCGATGTGGGCGAGATCGATGATGTAACCTACGCCGACGAGTTCGTCCTCATCGGCGAGCAGATGGGAGCGCGCATCACCGCCGACGAGGTCGCTCGCGAGCGTCGCACCATCAACTACGAGGTGACGACCGCCCTGCGGGGCAGGCTTCCTCGCCTCCATCGCGGAGCCTGAGACCGGCCCGCCGCACGGGCAATCGAGCGTAGAGAATGGCTGTTCCGATCGAGATCGACGTGTGGCAGGGGGAGGTGGGCGAGCTCGAGGTTGACGCGATCATCGTGCCGGCCAACGAAAGCCTGTTCATGACCAGCCCGCTGGCCCGATCCGTGAAGCGCATGGCCGGCGACGGGGTGGAGCTCGAGGCCGTCCGGCAGGGCCCCGTCGAGGCGGGCACGGCGGTGGTCACCGGCGGAGGCAACCTGGCGGTGCCGTACATCATCCACGCGGTCGCCATCGGGCACGAGCTGCGCGGCGACGCGGCCCACCTGCAGAGCGCGCTGGACGCGGCGTTCTCGATGGCCGCGCGCCTGTCACTGCCACGGGTGGCCATCACGCCGATCGGGACCGAGCGGGGCACCTTCACGCCCGATGAGGCCGCCGCACGGCTGATGGAGGTCATCGAGCGACGCTCCCGGGCCGACGAGCCTTTGCCCACGTCGCTCGTGGTGGCGGTGACCAACCCGGTTGAGGCTGCCGCCTTCCGTGCGGCAACCGAGGCGCTGCGGGCCGCCTTCCGATGAGCGACGAGCGCAGCGGAGCGCTCGCCTCCGAGCTGCGCCGGCGGGGCCTGGAGGTTCCCGCCCTGCTGCTGTTGCATGCCCACCGCCCGCTGCGGCCGCTGCTCGCCGACCTGGCCGTCTTCCTGTCGCCCATCTCGCGGCCGTTTGGCGGACGCGGCCTGCGCGAGCTGAGCGCGGGACTGGCCAGCGACGAGGCGTATGACCGCCTCCTGGCGTCGCTCGAGGATGAGCCTACGGAGGAACGGTCCTGATGGACGTCGGCCGGCTGGCGGGGGACGTGATCGCCTTCATCGGATCACAGATCGGCGCCTCGTCGCTGCGGCTGGGGCCGCTGCCGACGCTCGCCCTGCTGGCTGTGCTGCTCATCCTCCTGTCGCTGGTGGCGCGGCCATCCACGCGCTGGATGGTGCGGGATCTCGGCCGCCTGGCGGCGGTGGGGCGGATCATGGCGGTCGCGGCCGAGGCGGGCGGTGAGGCCGCCTTCTCGCTCGGCACCGCCGGCGTGGCGCGCGCCGCATCGGCCCATGAGCGGCTCCAGACGCTGGCCGCGCTGCCGATCCTGGCGCATGCCGCCCGGGCGGCGGCGCGTGCAGGCGTTCCGCTGCGAGTCACCTCGAACGACATCGTGGCCGTCCAGCTGGCCGAGGCGGCCCTGGTCGAGGCGCATCGGGCCACCGACACCGAGGAGCGGCGCTACCGCTCGCACGCGACCTACGAGGGCGAGGGGCGGCCGGCCTCGGCAGGGCTGGCAATGGCCGAGCCATCGACTCCCGCAGCCGCGTTTGCCGACGGCGGCCTGGCGGAGGAGTCGTTGCTCCTGTTGGACGGCGTGGCCGGCGGCGCGGTGTGGACCAGCTTCGGCACCGCATCGGCCTCGCAGATCAGCTCTGCGCAGCTGATCGGGGAAGGGACCCTCATCGGCCCCGAGCTGTACCAGGCGCCCAGTGACCTGCGCGGCGGTAGCCACCTTCGTACGGGCGTACTGGCCGCCAACCGCCTGCTGGCGATCGCTGCCGCAGTCATCGTCCTGGGCAGCCTGCTGACGCTGGCCGGCTTCGACCTGGCCGCCGCCCTGGCAGGGCGCTGACCGAATGCGCCGCACGCTGCCCACCGCACTGGTCGCCGTGCTCGGCCTGGTCCTGCTGCTCGACTTCGTGGTCATCAACCCGACCCTCGCCACCCTGTCGGACGTGCTGCTGGAGCTGGTCGTGCTGCTGGCCGCGGCCGCCGCGGTGGCCGGTGGCATCGCGCTGGTAGTGCATCACGTCGCGGAGCTCGCGCAGCGCCGCACCGATCCGTTGGGTTCTCTGGTGCTGCTCGCCGGCTTCGCGGTGATCCTGGTGGCGGGCCTCTACCCGGGGTCCGCGGGCACGTCCGACCCGGTGGTGCGCTGGCTGGTGGCTGGCATCCTGGGGCCGCTGGTCGCCTCGCTGTTCGCGATGCTGGTGGTGTTCCTGCTGCGAGCCACCGGGCGCGGCCTCCAGCTGCGCCCCCGCCAGGCGGGGCTGATGGTGGCAGCCGCATTCGTGGTGATCGTGCTGCTGCTGCCGCTGGGCGGGCAGCTGGGATCGTGGCTGGCGTCGGCGGCCGGCTTCGCGATGGCCGTGCCGATCGCCGGGGTGTTTCGCGGCCTGCTGATCGGGGTTGCGGTGGTCACCGCGGTGCAGGCGGCGAGGATCCTGGTGGCGGTGGACGGCGGCGATGACTGAGGCCGCCGAGGATGCGACCCCCGCGGCTGCCCCAAGCCCCGACCGGCAGGGCCGGAGCGGGGGCCGACGAAGGCTGGGAGGCCTGCTCGCGCTGGGCTGGGTCGGCCTGCTGCTGCTGATTGCCGCCGCCATCCTGGTCGGCCCGGCCTCCAGCGGGTCGGCGCTGGCCGTGGCGAACCCCGACCGGAGCGCCGCCGACGGCGTTACTGCCACCCTCGGCAACCTGCCGCAATCGAGCCTGGTGCTGGTCGCCATGGACGCCGACCTTGGCACGTACCCGGAGATTCGCCCGGCGACGCACGCGGTCATGGCCGACCTGCTTTCCCGCGGCGCGACGCTGGGTTTCGTGAGCGTATCCGTTGAAGGCCGCGCACTGGCCGTCGCCGAGCTGGACCGGCTGCGGTCCGCCGGCGTGTCGGCCGACCGGCTGCTGGACCTGGGCTTCGTGAGCGGGGCGGAGGCGGGCATGGTCCGCCTGGTAGACGCGGCGCTGCGCCCCGGCATGAGCTCCCCCATGGCCGCGCTTATCGCGCAGCGCGGTGGCGGCATCGGCGCATTCGACTGCATCGTGGTGGTGGGAGGCGGCGACATCGGCCCGCGCAGCTGGGTCGAGCAGGTCGGCACGCGTTTGCCCGCGGTGCCGATGGTCGCCATCGCACCGACCTTCGCTCAGCCCGAGCTGGCCCCGTACCTGCGCAGCGGCCAGCTTTCCGGGCTGCTGGCCACCACGCGCGATGATGCCGCCTACGTGGATCGCACCCGGCCGGCCGCGCCGGCCGACCGCTCGCCGAGCGCCCTCGCCATGCTGGCCGGCATGATGATCGCGCTGCTGGTCCTGGGCAGGCAGCTGCTGGCGGCCGTGCCACGCCTGGCCAGCGGTGCTCCGGCCGTCGCGGAGCCAGAGGAGTGAACGGCCTGATCCCGGAGGGCATGGCGGGCACGATCGCCACCTGGGTCGCGGCGCTGGTGACCATTGCGGTATGGGCGTACCTCGTGGGCGAGCGCCGCCTGTTCAGGCTGGCGCAGCACCTGCTTGCTGGGCTGGCCACCGGCTACCTGGTCCTTCTGGCGGTGCGCGAGGTGCTGCTGCCGCGCCTTGTCGACCCGATCCTGGCGGGGACCTCGAACGTCCTGCTGTGGGCCGCGCTGCTGCCGGTGGCGGCCATGATCGGCGCCGCCTGGCTGCCGCGACGGGTGGCGGCCATCCCGATCGCCGTGCTGGTCGCAGCGACCGCCGCCTTCGCCCTGGGCGGTGCGGTGGCAGGCACGCTGATGCCGCAGCTGGGTGCCGCACTGGTCGCCCCGGGCCAGTCGCCGGCGGCGCTCATCGGAGCCGCCACGAGCGCGCTGATCACCATCCTGGTCCTGCTGGCCTTTTTGCACGGCGCGCCCCGGACCCGACTGGTGGCGGCTTGCGCGGGCGTCGGCCGCTGGCTGCTGATCGGCGGCATCGGCGGCTGGCTGGGATTCCTGCTGGTGAGCCGCCTGGGCCTGCTGGTCGACCGCGTCGCCTTCCTGCTGAACGGTTGGCTGGGGCTGGGCCGATGACGCTGCCGGATGCAGGCAAGACGGCGCAGCCCGAGGTGGGAGCCGAGCTGTCGATGCTGGTGGACATCGGCTCCGCATGGACCAAGGCGGCCATCGTGGCGCGTAGCCGAGGCCGATGGCGCATCGTGTCCCAGGTCGCGCAGCCGTCCGCCTGGGGAGAGGCGGACCTCCGTTCCGCGCTCGTGGCACGGCTCGACGGGGTGGTGGACCGCCGCGTGGCGAGCAGGATCGGCGAGCTGCTGCAGACCGCGCCACGAATCGCCTGCCACACGCCGCGACGCGTTGGCCGCATCGGCCTGGCAGGAGTATCCGGCGAGCTGTCCGGGGCGTCCGCGCGACGTGCGGCTGAGTCGGCGGGCTGGACGGTGACCGAGGCGGCCACTGCCGACGACGGCCGATCGCTGACCGCCCGGCTGGCGGCGCTGCAGGCAGCAGACGTGGACGCCTGGCTGATCAGCGGCGGCTTCGACGGCGGACGCGCCGACCAGGCGCTGGAGATGGCCGGCCTGGTGGCGACCGCGCGCAGCGGGTCTCGGCAGCCGGTCATCTGGGCGGGGAGCGCCGACCTGGCGGCGGAGGTGTCGGCCCTGTTCGAGGAGGGTGCAGTGCAGGTCGTCGACAATCCGCGCCCCGACGCCACGCACGAGCAGCCCATTCCGTTGCGCCACGAGCTCGAGGAGCTCCTGCAACGAATGGTCGAGCCCGGCGGCGTGCGGCAGCTGACGCCTGTGTCGTTCCGCCGCGCCATCGCCGAGCTGGCGCGATCGACGATGCGCAGCGTGCTCGGGGTGGACCTGGGGGCTCGCTACCTGACCTGGGTTCGCTCCGACGAGACCGGCGATGCCGAGAGCCGGGTGTTCGCGAGCGGCGGCCTGGCCTCCCCGGCTTTGCTGGCGTCCGGGGGCTCGGCCCGGCTGGCGCGTCTACTGCCCATGGCCCTCGACGAGCTGGCCGTGGCCGATGCGCTGCGCAACCTGAACGCGCGGCCGGCGACCCTGCCGCAGACCGATGACGAGCTGGCCGTCACGCACGCGGCAGCGCGGCACCTGCTGTCGCAGGCGGCGGCGGAGGGCAGCATCACCGAAGGGTTGGACCTGCTGATCGGCAGCGGCCGGACCCTGGCGGCCGCCCCACGGCCGGCACAGGCAGCGCAGCTGCTGCTCGATGGCATCCGACCGCTCGGCATCACCGAGCTGGCCATCGACACCGCCGGCGCCCTGCCCCCGATCGGAGCGCTGGAGGACGGCGAGATCGGCGAGGGCATGGGCGTGCTGCGCGACGACCTGTTGGTGCCGCTTGGCGTGGCGGTCGTGCCGCGCGGCGGCCGCGCGGGCCAGGTCACGATGCGCGTGAGCGTCCACCGCATCGGCTGGCCGGATGAGGGGCCGATCGACGTGCGCCACGGGCAGGTCACGGTGCTGCCGCTGGGTCGGGGGCAATCGGCCGAGCTGGACATCGAGCTGGGCGCGAGCGTGAGCCTGGGTGGGCCACGCAGCGGGCGGCAGGTCCACGCCACCGTGACGGGCGGAACCGTAGGACTGATCCTGGACGCCCGGGACGTGCCCCTGGCCGCTCCGCGGCGGACCGACGACCGGCGCGCCGTGCTTGCCGCCTGGCATGACGCCTTCCTGCGCGAACCTACGTCCACGCTGGTGGGTAACCGATGACCCAGCCGACACTGCATCGGGTTCACGTGCCGCGGGGGGCGAGCGCGGTGGTGTCGGTCGGCAGCGAGGTGCGGCCGGACGACGTGCTCGCCCATCATCGCCGGCCGCAGGCGCCCCAGCGCGTGCCGATGACGGGCCCGTTGCGAGTCTCCCCGCCAGAGGTGGCCGCGCTGCTGGTGGCGCGCCCCGGAGCGATGCTGGAGGTGGGGGATCCCATCGCTCGCTCGGCGGAGGGCCGGCAGGTCGTCGCGCCGGTGGCGGGGCTGCTGCTGGGCATCTCCGGTGCCGACGGCAGCGCGCTGCTGGCACCGCTGGGTCCCGAAGAGCCCGTGATCGGCCACGTTCGCGGCCGCGTGCAATCCATCGAGCCGGGAGGCATCAATGTCGACGTGCCCGGGGCGCTGGTGCGCGGCGTCGGTGGCACGGGTGCGGCGGTCCACGGGGAGCTGGTCGTCGCCGTGCACGACCCGGGCGAGGAGCTGCGGGCGGGCGCCATCGACGTCGGCGCCACCGGCAAGATCGTGGTCGGCGGCTCGCGAGCCTCGGCGGAGACGCTGACCCGCGCCAGGGCCATGGGCGTCGCAGGCATCGTGCTCGGCGGGGTGCTCGACAAAGAGCTGCGCGACTTCGAGGCCATCCAGCGCCGGCGCCGCGAGGTCGGTGGCCTGAGCGGCTCGTTCGGGGTGCTGCTGCTCGAGGGATTCGGCAAGGTGGGCATCGATCCGCAGCGCTTCGGCTGGCTCAAGGGACACGCCGGCAGCATGGCGAGCCTGTTCGGAGCCGATGGGCTGCTGTACGTCTATGACGCCGAGGTCGCGCCCGGTCGGCGCACGCTGCCGCGCGTGGGGGAGCGGGTCATCGCGCATCGCCGTCCGTTCCAGGGCCGAGCCGGCGTCCTGGTGGCCGAGCTGGACGACCTGCACGCCACGCCATCGGGCATCCAGGCGCGCATGGGCCTGGTCCGCTTCGAGGACGGACGCCTGGCGCCGGTTCCGCTCGCAAACCTGGAGGCGACGCTGCCGGTGCCTCCCGCCTAGCCTGCGTATGCTTCTGAGCGTGAAAGAACCGCAGGCCACCGCCGTCCTGGAGCGGCACAGCACCGGTCCTGCCGACACCCGCGCCCTGGGACGCGCCCTTGGCCGCGCCGCCCAGCCCGGCACCGTGCTTGCCCTTACCGGCGCGTTGGGTGCGGGCAAGACCCAGCTGGCCAAGGGCGTGGCGCAGGGGTTGGACGTCGAGAGCGTGGTCAACAGCCCGACGTTCGTGCTCATGAACGAGCATGAGGGCCGGTTGCGCCTCTTCCACATCGACGCGTACCGGCTGGATGATCCCGAGGAGGCGCTGGCGGCCGGCCTGCTGGACGAGCGTCAGGCATCCGGGGTGACGGTTGTCGAATGGGCGGATCGTTTCGATGGCTGGCTACCGGAGCAGCGGATCGACATTCGCATCAGTGCGGTGCCCGGCGATGATCGCGGCCGGCGGATCCAGCTCATGCCGCGCGGCGCGGTGCACGAGCTGTTGGCCACGGCATTGGCCGCGCACGAATGATCCTGGCCATCGAATCCGCGTCGACGGACCCCTCCGTCGCGGTGCTGGCCGACGACGGCGAGCTCCTGCACCTGGCTGGATGGAGCTCGACGCCGCGCCAGGCGCACGAGCTGCTGCCGCGGCTGCTTGCCGGGCTGGCGGAGGCCGGCGGCCAGATCGTGGATGTCACGGCAATCGGCATCGGCCTTGGGCCGGGCTCGTTCACGGGCCTGCGGGTGGGGATGAGCCTGGCCAAGGGATTGGCCTTCGCCCTGGGCTGCCCGGTGTTCGGGGTCCCCAGCCTGGAGGCGTGGCTGGCGGCCGAGCCCGAGGCGGACGGCGCAGCCGTGCGTGCCGGCGCGAAGGACGCCTACCTGCTGCTGCGCGGCGAGCAGGAACCGCGCATCGTGGAGCGCGAGGCGCTTCTGGCTGCTGCTCGCCTGGTGGCACCCGGCGAGCTTGCCGACGCCTTCGGCCTGGCCGACACGCTGCGGCCGACGCGAGCGGCCGCGGCGGTGGGAGCCGCAGCCGCGAAGCGGCTGGCCGGCGGAGCGCAAGGCGACGACCTGGAGCACCTTGAGCCGCGCTACCTGCGCGCGCCACGCGGCCTGCCCGAACCGGCGGCCGGCTAGCCATGGCCATCCTCCTGCCGGTCAGCGTCGACGACATGCGCCTGAGCGACATCGCGCAGGTCCACGAGATCGAGCGGCTCAGCTTCGCGACCCCCTGGCCGGCGCACGCGTTCGAGCAGGAGCTGCGCGGCAACCGGCTGGCGCGATACGTTGTGGCTCGCACCACCATGGGCGGGGACGAGCGCGCGGTCGGCTTCGCGGGCGTGTGGCTGATGGTCGACGAGGCCCATATCACGACGTTCGGCGTGCACCCCGACTGGCGCCGCCAGGGCGTCGGCCGCCGCATGCTGCTGCGGCTGTTCGACCTGTCGCTGGAGCTGCGCGCCGCGCGCATGACGCTGGAGGTGCGGGTCAGCAACCTGGCAGCGCAGGCCCTCTACCAGCGATTCGGCTTCGCCATTGCCGGCACGCGGCTGCGCTACTACACCGACGACGGCGAGGATGCATACGTCATGACCACGCCGAACCTGCGCGGGCCAACCATGCAGGACGCCATCGCGGCCGAGCGAGCGGCGCAGGAGGGATCCGGGTGACGCAGCCGCGGATCCTGGCCATCGAGACGAGCTGCGACGAGACCGGCATTGCGGTCGTCGCCGGCGGGCGGCGCATCGTCAGCAACCAGGTGGCGACGCAGATCGCCATCCACGCCCAGACCGGCGGCATCGTGCCGGAGATCGCCGCCCGCCAGCAGCTGCGCTGGATGGTCCCCACCCTGCGCGCTGCCCTCGAAGAGTCGGGCGGCTGGGAGTCGCTGGACGCCATCGCGGTGACCTACGGACCCGGGCTCATCGGCTCGCTGCTCGTCGGCGTGAACATGGCGAGGGCGCTGGCCGCAGCGACCGGACTGCCGCTGATCGGGATCAACCATATCGAGGGTCACATCTACGCGAACTGGCTGACGGAGGCTGCGGAGGATGTGCCGCTGCCGGCTGAGCCGCCCTTTCCGCTCGTCTGCCTGGTGGTCTCCGGCGGGCACACGCAGCTGGTGCTGATGGAGGAGCACGGGAAGTATCGGCTCCTGGGCCAGACCGCCGATGACGCTGCCGGCGAGGCCTTCGACAAGGTGGGACGTCTGCTGGGCCTGCCGTACCCCGGTGGCCCGGCCATCTCTGATGCCGCCCAGGGGGCGCAGCCTGCGCTCCGCTTCCCCCGCGCGCGCACCGATGGCCGCTATGACTTCAGCTTCTCCGGACTGAAGACCGCGGTGCTGCGCGAGGTGGAAGGCTACCGCCAGCGCGGAGAGCCGATCCCCGTCGACGGGCTGGCCGCCGCGTTCGAGGAGGCGGTCGTCGATGCGCTGGCGCGCAAGACCGTGGCCGCCGCCACGGATCATGGTGCTGCCGCCGTTGCGCTGGGCGGCGGCGTCGCGGCCAACCGCGCGCTGCGCGCCGTCCTGCGCGAGCACCTGGAGGGGCACGGCCTGCCGCTGCTGGTCCCGCCGCCGCAGTGGTGCACCGACAACGGCGCCATGATCGGCGCAGCCGCCGCGTTCCACTTCGCCGCCGGAGACTTCGCGCCGGAGTCGCTGGAGGCGATTCCCAACCTGGCCCTGCCGTGGCTGCCGGCGTGAGCGATCCGCTCTCCGCGGAGCGCCTACTGCCGCCGACCCCTGGCCAGCTTCGCCGCCTGATCGCCACTGAGCGGCTGCACCCGAAACGCGCGCTGAGCCAGAACTTCCTGACCGATCCGGCCGCGCTGGACGCCATCGTGGCCGCCGCCGAGCTCCGCCCCGGCGAGCGGGTGGTGGAGGTTGGACCCGGCCTGGGCGTGCTGACCCGCCGGCTGCTGGCGGCGGGTGCGCGGGTGCTGGCGGTCGAGCTCGATCCGCGGCTGGCGAGCTGGCTGCGGGCGGAGCTGGGCGGCGTGCGAGGATTCGAGCTGGTCGAAGGCGATGCCCTGACCTTCGACGCGCGCTCGGCGTTCCCTGGCCAGCCGCTCAAGGTTGTGGCCAACATCCCGTATCACATCACCAGCCCGCTGCTGCATGCCTTCCTTGAGGGAGAGCGACCTCCGCAGCTGGTGGTGGTGCTGGTGCAGGCGGAGGTCGCCGAACGCGTCGCCGCCCCGCCTGGGCGGATGAGCTATCTGTCCGTCTTCGCGCAGAACGTGGCCGAGGCCAGCGTCATCGCGCGGGTCCCGGCGGAGGCCTTCGAGCCGGCGCCGAAGGTCGGCTCGGCCATTCTGCAGCTGCGCCGGCGACCCAGCCCCATCGTCGGCACCGCCGATGGACGCGATTCGTTCTATCGCCTTGTGCAGGCAGGCTTCCGGCAACGGCGCAAGCAGCTGCACAACGCGCTGTCCCGCGAGCTGCCAATCCCCCGGGAGACGCTGGACGCCGCCTTTACGGACTGTGGCATCGCGCCGGACCGCCGTCCGCAGACGCTGAGCGTCGCTGAGTGGGCGTGCCTCCACGTGCGCCTTCGGCCGCTGCTGGAGGCGGACGCTTGACGCCGCTGCGCCTGGACGCCCCGGCCAAGCTCAACCTCTCGCTCGCCATCACCGGCCAGCGACCCGATGGCTTCCATGAGCTGATCAGCGACATGATCCTGCTGGAGCTATCGGATCGGCTGCTGCTGATGCCCGGCTCTACAGGCCTGCGTATCGAGGGAACCGGAGCCGCCGACCTGCCAGCCGCCGATGACAACCTTGCCTGGCGGGGGCTGGCCGCGGGGCTGGAGCATCCGGCCGAGCTCGAATGCCTGACGCTGGAGAAGCGCATCCCGGTGGCCGCCGGGCTCGGCGGCGGGTCGTCGGACGCGGCGGCGGCCTGGCGCCTCGCACGGCGCTGGCGGGGAGCTGGCGAGGAGGCGACGGCCGAGGACCTCCTCGCACTGTCGCGATTGGGTGCCGACGTTCCGTTCTTCGCCGCAGGGGTCGTGGCCGGCATCGTTTCGGGCATCGGCGAAGTCGTCCGTCGCTCCGAGCCACCGAAGGAACGAGATGTCGTGCTGGTCCACCCGCCGTTCGGCCTGTCGACGGCCCGGGTATTCGCCGAGCTGCGCCGCGGCGAATGGAGCGGCACCCCGCAGGGCGGCAGGAACGACCTGCTGCCGGCGGCCCACCGGCTGCGCCCGGAGCTCGACGATGTCGTGCGCCTGGTGGCTGGCGCAGGCGGCGATCCGCGCCTGTCGGGCAGCGGCCCGACGATCTACAGCCTCACCGACGATCCGGAGCGCGCCACGGCGGTGGCTGCCAGGCTGGAACGTGCCGGGCTGCGCGCCAGCCTGACGCGCGTGCGGGAGGAACCGGCTAGCATCGAGGCCATCGAGCCGATCGACGACGATCCGCAGCAGGAGTGAGGGCCGCAGTGCGACAGCAGGTCGAGACCGGCGGCGCTCCCGCCGCGATCGGGCCCTACAGCCAGGGCATCAAGGCCGGAACGCTGGTCTTCGCCGCCGGGCAGGCCGGGCTGGATCCGGCCAGCGGCGAGCTGGTCGAGGGCGATGTTGGCGCGCAGACAGACCGTGTGCTCCGCAATCTCACCGCGGTGCTCGACGCGGCCGGCGCCTCCATGGAGCGCGTGGTCAAGACCACCGTCTTCCTGGTGGACATGGACGACTTCGCGCCCATGAACGAGGTCTACGCCCGGCACTTCGCGGCGCCGTTCCCGGCGCGCTCGACTGTGGCGGTCAAGGCGCTGCCAAAGGGCGCCCGGGTGGAGATCGAAGCGATTGCCGTTGCAGGCGATGGCACCTGACGGATACCATCGGCGCCTTCCGTGACACTGGAGCCACCACGCCCTTGGTAGCGACCGCGGCCATCGTCCTGGCCGCCGGCCAGGGGACCCGCATGCGTTCGCGGATCCCCAAGGTCCTTCACCCGCTGGCCGGCAGGCCAATGATCGAGCACGTCCTCGGCGCGCTGGCAGCCGCCGGGATCGAGCATCCGGTGGTCGTCATCGGCTTCGGCGCCGAGCAGGTGGAGGCCGCCGTGGGCGACCGTGTGCCGACCATCCGCCAGGACCCCCAGCTGGGGACCGCCGATGCCGTGCGCCGCGGCCTGGAGCGCGTGCCGGCCGAGGCGCGCCACGTGCTGGTCACCATGGGAGACGTGCCTCTGCTGCCCGCGGACGTGTTCCAGCGCCTGCTGCGCGAGCAGGCGGAGGGCGACGCGACCGTGGCGCTGCTCTCGGCAACACTCGAGGACCCGGCAGGCTACGGGCGCGTCGTCCGCCGGGCCGATGGCTCCGCCCGCGCCATCGTGGAGGAGCGCGACGCCGACGACGCGACCCGCGCGGGAAACGAGGTCAACGTGGGCACCTACTGCTTCGACGCTGCCTGGCTGCGTGCAAACATCGGCAACGTGCCCGCCTCGGCGTCCGGCGAGTTCTACCTCACCGACCTGGTGGCACTGGCAGCGGCCAAGGGGCGCGGCGTATCCGTGGTCAGCGCCCCCCAGCCCGAGCTGACGACCGGCATCAACGACCGGGCCGCACTGGCCGCCGCCGACCGCCTGCTTCGCGACCGCATCACCGCCGAGCACATGCGCAACGGCGTGACGATCGTTGATCCGGGCAGCACGATCATCGACGCCGGCGTCGAGATCGGGCAGGACGCGCGCATCGAGCCGTTCACCGTCCTGTCGGGAGCCACCGTGATCGCGCAGGACGCGCTGATCGGGCCGCGCTCGGAGATCCGCGACTCGCGCATCGGCCCGCGAACCCGCGTATGGGCCAGCGTGGTCGAGGAGTCGACCGTGGCAGAAGACGTGCAGATCGGCCCGTTCAGCCATGTCAGGCCGGGATGCCAGGTCGGAGCGCGCTGCAGGATCGGCAACTATGCCGAGCTCAAGAACACCACCCTCGGCGCTGGCACGCAGCAGCATCACTTCAGCTACCTGGGTGACGCCGAAGTGGGAGAGGGCGTGAACATCGGTGCCGGCGCCATCACCGCCAACTACGACGGCGAACGCAAGCAGCGCACGGTCATCGGGGATGGCGCGTTCATCGGGGTGGACACCATGCTGCGCGCGCCGGTGACCATCGGCGCGGGCGCGAAGACGGGTGCCGGGGCGGTCGTGACGCGCGACGTGCCGCCGGGCAAGACGGTGGTTGGCATGCCGGCCCGCCCCATCGAGGCGCGCCGGCGACGGATGGAGCTGGCCGCCGAGCGGAATCCGCAGCACGGAGGCGGCACGCCCAGCCCCGATGCCTGAACCAGGCGCCGGTGGCAGCGCTACCGGCAACCCCTTCCTCGACGTGCTGATCGTCGCGATCCTGATCGTGGTCAGCGGCTTCTTCGCCGCCTCCGAGCTGTCGCTGATCACCGTCAAGCGCCACCGCCTGGCGCAGCTCTCCAGCGAGGGCAACCGTGCCGCGCGCGCCGCCGAACGCCTGGTGGAGGATCCGTCGCGCTTCCTGGCAACGATCCAGGTGGCGCTGACCTTCCTGGGCTTCCTGGCATCAGCCGTGGGTGCTGTCTCGTTCTCCGGAGCCGTCGCCGACCTCATCCGAACCGTTCCCTGGGGGCCGATCCAGGACGCATCGGCGACGATCGCCTTCCTGCTGACCACCATGCTCATTGCCCTGGTCACCATCGTGGTGGGCGAGCTGGCGCCGAAGACGCTGGCACTCTCCTTCACTGAGCGCTTCGCGCTGTTCGTGGCGCGCCCCATCGCCTTCATGGAGCGGGTGCTCAGCCCCTTCGTGTGGCTGGTCACGCTGGTGTCCGGCCTGCTCGTGCGCGCCGCAGGCGGGAGCGAGAAGCCCCATGCCGGCTACCTCTCAACCGAAGAGCTGAAGATGCTGGTCGAGACGGGCAGCGAACAGGGTGGCATCGAAGAGGACGAGAAGGAGATGATCCACGGGGTCATCGAGCTCGGCGAGCGCCGCGTCCACGAGGTGATGGTGCCGCGCATCGGCATCCGCGCCGTCGACATCAGCGACCCGATGGACGACGTGCTGGACGTCATCATCCGCGCCGGCCATTCACGCCTGCCGGTGTACGAGGACAGCCTGGACAACATCATCGGAATCCTCTACGCCAAGGACCTGCTGCCGTACGTGAAGCGCAACGGCCGGCAGGCGGCGGACATCGATATCCGCAAGCTGGTGCGGCCGCCGGTCTACGTGCCGGAAAGCAAGGCGGTGGACGAGCTGCTGCACGAGATGCAGGTGACCAAGCGGCACATTGCCATCGTGGTCGACGAGTACGGCGGCACCGCCGGCCTCATCACCCTCGAGGACGTGGTGGAGGAGATCGTCGGCGAGATCCAGGACGAGTACGACAGCGAGGAATCGCTGGTCGAGCCGTTGTCCAACGACGGCGAGGTGAGCTTCCGACTGGATGGGCGCGTCTCGATGGATGACGTGCGGGACCTGTTCGGCCTGCCGGACGAGGAGGAGGAGGACGAGGATGCGTACGACACGCTGGGCGGCTTCATCGTCCATCGGGTCGGCCGCATCCCGCTCCCCGGCGCAACGGTGAGGTTCCGCGACGTGACGCTCACCGTGGACGCAGCAGAGCCCCGCCGCGTGGCAAAGGTCATCGCCAGCCGCCCCAACCCGGAGGACGAGCCGGGAAACGACGATGGCGAGCTGAACGGCGAGGGCTGAGCGCTAGGCGGCGATGACCGAGTCGACCAGGGACTGCAGCTCGGCTCGACGCTCGTCGGGGATCGGCAGCGCGAACAGCTCTGCCAGCGCGATATCGCGCCAGCGGCGTGCCTCGGTCTCCGCGGTCTCTCGCGCCCCGCAGCGCTCCAGGATGCCCAGCACCTCGTCGACGACCTGCTGCGCCATCGGCCAGCTGGCGTCCGGCCCGTAGATCTCGCGCAACCGCGTGGCGTCGGGCTCGGGCGCATGCTGCAGCGCCCACACCAGCGGCAGTGTCTTCTTGCCCTTTCGGATGTCGCCTGCCTCCGGCTTCCCCGATTCGGCCGAGGTCCAGAACGATCCCTTGACGTCATCGGCCATCTGGAAGGCCAGGCCAAGGTCGTAGCCGAACTGCTTGAACCTGGAGATCACCTCCGGGTCGTCCACTGCCAGGATGGCGCCGGCCTCCAGCGAGGCGCTGATCAGCGCCGCGGTCTTGCGGCCGATCATCTGCATGTACTCGTCAACGGTGACATCGGTGCGCCGCTCGAAGCTGATGTCCAGGAACTGGCCCTCGCACAGCGCCAGGCACGTCTCGTCATAGCGGCGCATGAGCTCCAGCAGCCGATGCTCGCTGATGCGTCCGGCATCCAGCGCCCGGTACAGGGCCAGCCGCGACAGCGCGAACAGCGCGTCACCGGCGTTGATGGCCAGCGGGATGCCCCAGATCGCCCACAGGGTTGGCCGATGCCGCCGCTCCGCGTCGGCGTCCTCGATGTCGTCGTGCACCAGGCTGAAGTTGTGCCCGAGCTCGACCGCCGCCGCGCCGGGCAGCGCCGACTCGTGCTCGCCGGTCAACGCCTCGTACGCCAACAGCCCCAGCAGCGGCCGCATCCGCTTTCCGCGCGGCCCGTCGGGCTGGTCCAGGCCCAGGTGATAGGCGAGCATCTCGTACAGCGGCTGCGCGGGGCCCTCGTGCCCGTCCAGCACCGCCCGCATCTCGTCCTCGATCTGGGTCAGCAGGTCGGTAAACTCGGTCCTGATGTCCAGCAGCGGGATCTTCTCGACACGCTCGTCCACGCTCGAAGCGTACCCGAGTGAGCGACAGCCGTGAGCCGTGCGCGCCTCTACAAGACCGAGGCGATCGTCCTGCGCAGCATGGACCTGGGCGAAGCCGATCGCGTCCTGACCGTCCTCACCCCGCGGCTCGGCAAGCTGAGGGTCATCGCCAAGGGCATTCGTCGGCCGCGTTCGCGGCTGGGTGGAGGGCTGGAGCCGTTCAGCGATGTCCACCTGGTGCTGGCCATCGGCCGCACCTTCGACGTCATCACCCAGGTGGCCCTGGAGGATCCGCACCTCGGCCTGCGCAACGACCTGCACTCGACAGCCGCGGCCTGGTACCTGGTGGAGCTGGTGGATCGCTTCTGCGAGGGATCGGCCGACTCCCGTGATGCCTTCGTCCTGCTGGCCCAGGGGCTGGCCGCACTGGACGCGGCGCCGGGCGAGGTCTCGCGCGAGGTCATCGCCCGCTGGTTCGAGCTGCACCTGCTCGACGCCATGGGCTTCCGGCCAGAGCTGTCGCGCTGCCTGGAATGCGGCGCCGAGATCGGACCCGAGGGCAACGGCTTCTCGCCGGTCGCCGGCGGCATCCTGGGACCCGAGTGCCTGCACGCCGCCATGGGCGCACGGCCCATCGCCACCGACAGCCTAAAAGTGATGCGGCACCTGCAGCGCTCGACGCTGCCGGACGTGCTCCGGCTGCGCCTGCCGGCCGCCAGCGGGCGCGAGGTGGAGCGGGCGCTGCACGCCACGGTGTCGGCCGTGCTGGAACGGGAGCTGCGCAGCCGCGACTTCCTGGAAGAGGTGGCGGCGCGTCAGGCGGTGGTCGCGATCCCGTGATCGCTGGCTGGCATGCCGGCCGATCCCGGGAGAGCGGGCGAGCGGCATCCTCTGGTCGCGATACGTGGTCGCGACGTGGACGATCGTGATCCTGGCCGCCACGCTCCTCGGGGCTGGCGCATAGCTGGTCGGGCGCTTCACCGGTGTCTGGACCAGCGGCTAGGCTAGACTCGACCGCCGGACGCATCGGCCCAACATCTGCTGCATTCACAGGAGCCCGCGCAGAACCGTGCCTGCCCCGAACATGGAAGCCATCGTCTCGCTCGCCAAGCGGCGTGGCTTCGTGTTCCCGTCCAGCGAGATTTACGGCGGCATGGGCGGCTTCTGGGACTACGGGCCGCTGGGCGTGGAGCTCAGGAACAACATCAAGGCGGCATGGTGGCGGGCCATGGTCCAGCAGCGCGACGACATCGTGGGCCTGGACGCGGCCATCGTCATGAACCCGCGGGTCTGGGAAGTGAGCGGCCATGTCGGCGGCTTCAGCGACCCCATGGTCGACTGCCGCAACTGCAAGCTGCGCTTCCGGGCCGAGGACCTGAAGGGGCCGCCATCGGAGATCGCCTGCCCGAACTGCGGCCAGCGCGGAACCCTCACCGAGGCGCGGCAGTTCAACCTGATGTTCAAGACCCACGTGGGGCCGCTGGAGGAGAGCGCCAGCGTGGCCTACCTGCGCCCCGAGACGGCGCAGGGCATCTTCGTGAACTTCGACAACGTGGCGACGACCACGCGCAAGAAGCTGCCGTTCGGCATCGCCCAGATCGGCAAGAGCTTCCGCAACGAGATCACGCCGGGCAACTTCATCTTCCGCGATCGCGAGCTCGAGCAGATGGAAATGGAGTTCTTCGTGCATCCCTCCGAAGAGGAACGCTGGTTCGCGTACTGGGTCGACGAGCGCCTGCGCTGGTGGACGGATGCGCTGGGCATCAGCGCCGCGCGGCTGCGGCTGCGCCCGCACGACCCGGACGAGCTGTCGCATTACTCCCGGCAGACCACCGACATCGAGTACGACTTCCCGATGGGCTGGTCCGAGCTGGAGGGCATCGCCGACCGAACCGACTACGACCTGCGCGCGCATGCGGCCGGCTCCGGCAAGGCGCTGGCGATCTTCGACGAGGCGTCCGGCGAGCACGTGGTGCCCTACGTCATCGAGCCGGCCATGGGCGTCGACCGTGCGGCGCTGACCGTGCTGCTCGACGGCTACGAGGAGGAGCAGCTCGTCAGGGAGAAGCGCGTGGTGCTGCGCATCCGCCCTTCACTGGCCCCCATCAAGGCAGCGGTGCTGCCGCTGCTCCGCAATCGGCCGGAGCTGGTCGAGCGGGCGCGGGCACTGACGGCGGACCTGAAGCGGCGCATGGCCGCGACATACGACGACACGGCGTCCATCGGCAAGCTCTATCGCCGCCAGGATGAGATCGGGACGCCGTACTGCGTCACCGTCGACGTGGACTCGCTGGAGGATGGCGCGGCCACCATCCGCGAACGCGACACCATGACCCAGGAGCGCGTGGCGCTGTCCGACATTCCCACGCGCCTGTTCTCCCTGCTCGACGGATCTGCCACCTGGGCCGGGGTTCGGCGCGAGCCGGCGGTTGCGGCCGAAGCCGATGGCGGGGCCGGCTGATCGGCGCGGGATGACCGACCACGCCAGCCCGATGGCGGCCGCTCGCGCGGCCGTCGAGCGCGGTGATCACGCGGAGGCACTGCGCCTGACCGCTGGCCTGCTCGCCGAACGCCCCGGCGACGATGCCGCGCACGAGCTGCGCGCCCGGGCCCTCCTCGCCCTCGGCCGGATTGCGGAGGCGGAGCGCGAGGCCCAGGACGCCGTGCGCCTGGACCCGGACGAGATCCGCTACCGCGAGCTGCTGGCGCAGGTGCTCGCGGCGGAGGGCGCCCATCACGAGGCCGCGGCCGAGTACGGCCGGCTGGCTCGCAACGATCCTCGGCAGCGAGATTGGGCGCTGGCCGAGGCGGGGGAGCGGCTGAGCGCCGCCGAGGCGCAGGAGGCCGTGGAGGCTGCCCGCCGTGCGGTTCGGCTGGACGCGGCCGACGCCAGCGCGCAGCTGTCGCTGGCCCGTGCGCTGGTGGCGGCAGGTGACGCGGGCGGTGCTCTGGCGGCGGCAACCAGCGCGGCGGAGCTGGCGCCGGGCGCCAGCTCCAGCGAGGTGCTGGCGGATGCGCGCTGGCTGGCGGGCGACGAGAGGGCAGCGTTCGCAGCCTTCGCCGAGCTCGCCTCGGAGCTGGATGGCCCGGATCGTCGAAGGGTGACGGAGAAGGCGCGGCGCATGTACCGCTCGCGCGCGGGGCTGCCCTGGAGGCTGCTGGCCGCCTGGCCGTGGCTCTTCGGCATCGCGCTGCGCAGCGGCTGGCTGCACGGCTGGTGAGCGGCGGCCGGCCCTCGGCCCCTGCCCGCGGGACCACTGCCACGGTCGGCGAGCTGCGAGAGCACCTTGCCGCCGCCCTGCATGCGGCCATGCGGCGCCCTGAGGCCGCGGCCATAGCCCTCACCGCGGATCGCACCAAGGCCATGGCCGTGGCGCTGGCCGGGCTGGCTGACGACGCCCGGGTGCCGCTGGCTGGCATGGAGCTGTCGGTGCGGCAGGCGGCGACGGTGCTCGGCTTCCATCCCGAGCATGTGCGTCGCCTCATCCGCACGGGCCGCCTGCGGGCGCGGCGCAGCGGTGGCGACTACCGCATTGCGCTCGACGACCTGTGGCCGGTGCTCGAGGCGCGCTACCGCGAGCCGGGCCGGCGCCGCGTCCGCCCGCGACGGTGAGCGAGCTGCGGATCGTACCCTCGTCCCAGCTGCTCGACGCGGAATGGGACGAGCTGACGGCCCTGTGCATCGCGGCCTTCGACGAGCCGTGGGATGGCTACTGGGAGTCCATCGGCCCCGGCGTCCACGTCATCGCCAGCGGCGAAGGGGGGAGGATCCTGGCCCACGCGGCCGTCGTCGATCGCACGCTGTATCCGGGCGACCTGGTCGTGCCGGCCGCGTACGTGGAGGCAGTGGCGGTGCTGCCCGAGCGGCAGCGTGGAGGCCTGGGGACGCAGGTCATGCGCGAGATCGACCGCATGATCGACGAGCGATACGCGCTGGGTGCGCTGGGAACCGGCTCGCAGCCGTTCTACCAGCGCCTGGGCTGGGAGGTGTGGCGCGGACCGACCTGGATCCGCAACCGCGACGGGACCCTGCAGCGCTCGGCGGACGAGGACGGCGGCATCATGATCCGCTGCACGCCGTCGACGCCGCCGGCCCTGGACCTGGACGCGGCCATCGCCGTCGACTGGCGGCCCGGGGAGGTCTGGTGACGGCCATCGGCGCCGACATCGGTACAATCTGAACTTCCCCAACGTTCCAGCGGAGGCCTTTTCGTTCGCATGGCCAGCACCGGCACTCGCAAGCGCGCCACCAAGTCCGCGGGGGCGAATGGCATCCCCGGCAAGCTGATCTACACCTTCCCGGAGGGCAATGCCGCGATGCGCAGCCTGCTGGGCGGCAAGGGCGCCGGCCTGGCCGAGATGACGAACGCGGGGCTGCCGGTGCCACCCGGATTCACGATCACCACCGAGGCCTGCAACGCCTACTACGCGGCCGGCAAGGAGCTGCCGCCGGGGCTGTGGGACGACGTGCTTGAGCACATGCGCGCTCTCGAGAAGCAGACCGGAAAGGGCTTCGGCGACGCCGCCAACCCGCTCCTGGTCAGCGTCCGTTCCGGCGCCGCGTTCAGCATGCCGGGCATGATGGACACGGTCCTGAACCTGGGCCTCAACGAGGAGACCGTGGGCGGCCTCATCCGCCTGACCGATAACGAGCGCTTCGGCTATGACGCCTGGCGCCGCTTCGTGGCCATGTTCGGGCGCATCGTGCTCGACATCCCGGCCACCGAGTTCGATGAGCCATTCGACGCGCTCAAGGAGGAGCGAGGCGCCAAACAGGACACCGATCTCACCGCCGATGACCTGCGCGGCATCGCCGACCACTATCGGCAGATCGTGCAGGACAAGAGGGGCGAGCCGTTCCCGACCGATCCGTATCGGCAGCTGGAGCTGGCCGTGCGCGCGGTGTTCGACAGCTGGTTCGGCAAGCGCGCCCACGACTACCGCGAGTTCAACAAGATCCCCCACGACCTGGGCACCGCGGTGAACGTGGTGACCATGGTGTTCGGCAACATGGGCTCCGATTCGGGCACGGGGGTGGCCTTCACCCGCGACCCGAACACCGGCGAGAAGGTGCTCTACGGCGAATACCTGACCAACGCGCAGGGCGAGGATGTCGTGGCCGGCGTCCGCACGCCGGCCAAGATCAGCCAGATGCAGCAGGAGCTGCCCGAGGTCTATTCCGAGTTCGAGTCCATCGCAGAGCGACTGGAACGCCACTACCGCGACGTGCAGGACCTGGAGTTCACCATCGAGCGCGGCAAGCTCTACATGCTGCAGACGCGCTCTGCGAAGCGCACCGCGCCGGCGGCGGTGAAGATCGCGGTCGACATGGCCAAGGAGGGGATCCTCTCGCGCGACGAGGCGGTGCAGCGCGTGGACCCGCACCAGATCGTCCAGCTCCTGCTGCCGCGCTTCGACGAGGCGGCGAAGGCCAGGGCGCAGGACCGCTTCGTGGCCAGGGGCCTCAACGCATCGCCGGGAGCGGCCACGGGCAAGGCGATCATGGATCCGGACCGCGCCGTGGAGGCGAAGGCCGCCGGCGATCCCGTGATCCTGGTGCGTATCGAGACCAGCCCGGACGACGTGCACGGCATGCTCGCCAGCCTGGGCGTGCTCACCGCCCGCGGCGGTGCCACCAGTCATGCGGCCGTGGTGGCGCGTTCCATGGGCCTGCCGTGCGTGGCAGGCGCCGAGACGCTGCGCATCGACTACGGCAAGCGCGAGATGCGAGCCGGCGACGTGACCGTGCGCGAGGGCGACATGATCAGCATCGACGGCACCACTGGCGAGATCTACGCCGGCGAGCTGCCGACCATCGAGGCGCGTTTCGAGGATGAGCACGACCTGGCCACCCTGCTTGGCTGGGCCGATGAGATCCGCCGGCTGCAGGTGTGGGCCAACGCCGACTACCCGCGCGATGCCGAGCGCGCCCGCGCCTTCGGTGCGCAGGGCATCGGCCTGTGCCGCACCGAGCACATGTTCTTCGAGGAGGACCGCCTGCCGACCGTGCAGCGAATGATCCTGAACGCAACCCGTGCGACCGAGGCCAAGCGCCGCCGCGATGCGGGCGGCGACCTGAGTGCGGACGACCAGGAGGCGATCTCCATCTTCGACGCCGCACTGGCGGAGCTCGAGGGCCTGCAGACCGATGACTTCGCCGGGCTGTTCCGGGCCATGGACGGCCTGCCGGTGGTCATCCGCCTCATCGACCCGCCGCTGCACGAGTTCCTGCCGTCACACGACGAGCTGCTGGAGAAGGTGACCCGCCTTCGCACCCTGCTGGAGGCACCATCGGGCCAGACCGATGCCGTGGCCGACCGTGCGTTGCCTGCCGTGGAGAAGGGGCTGACCAGAATCTTCGGGGAGAAGGACGCGGCGCGCGCCATGAAGCTCATCGGCAGGGAGGGCAAGGCGTCAGCCGCGGAAACAGGCGATCGCGGCGCCATGGAGGCCGAGCTGGCCGATGCGCAGGAGCTGCTGGCCGCAGTCGAGCAGATGCGCGAGGTCAACCCGATGCTGGGCATGCGGGGATGCCGGCTGGGGCTGTTGATCCCGGACATCGTGCGCATGCAGACGCGCGCCATCCTGGCGGGCGCGGCGCGGGTTGCTGCCGAGGGGCGCACGCCGCTGCCGGAGATCATGATCCCGTTGGTCGGCCATGTGAACGAGCTTGCGGAGACGCGACGCATCCTGGAGGCCGAGGTCGCCACCATCGTGGAGGACTCCGGGCAGCAGGTCGACTACAAGTTCGGCACCATGATCGAGGTGCCGCGCGGCGCGCTGACTGCTGGTGAGATTGCCCAGCACGCCGAGTTCTTCAGCTTCGGCACCAACGACCTGACGCAGATGACGTTCGGGTTCAGCCGTGACGACGCCGAGGGCAAGTTCCTGCTGCAGTACGTCGACCGCAAGATCCTGCCGGAAAATCCGTTCCAGGTGCTCGATCGCGAGGGCGTCGGGCAGCTGGTCCGGTTGGCCACGGAGCGCGGCCGTTCGGCAAGGCCGGGGCTGAAGGTGGGGATCTGCGGCGAGCATGGCGGCGACCCGTCGAGCATCGCCTTCTGCCACGAGGTCGGCCTGGATTACGTGTCCTGCTCGCCGTTCCGCGTGCCCGTCGCGCGGCTGGCCGCCGCGCAGGCCGCGATCATTCAGTCAGAGGCGCGCGACAAGTAGCCTGACTGGCCGCGCAGCTTGCGTTTGGGCCGGCTAGCGCGGCTGACCGGCCTCGACGGCGGTGATGTGCCGCGCCGGAGGAAAGCCTGCGCGCGCGATGTCGGCCGCGACAAGCGCATCGAATGCCGCCGTCAGGGCGCGGCACTCGGCGCAGAACGCCGCATGAACCGCCGCTGCGCGAGGCAGTCGGCCGCGGCCGCCACCCAGCGTCAGCCACTCCCCGAACAGCTGGTGCAGGTCTGGCTCCGGGCTGCGGCTCATCGGGAGGTCCGCACCGGCGCGGGACCGACCGCGAACGCCGCGGCCGATTCGATCTGGATCGCCACCTGGCCGGCCCGCACGGGCACGGTCCGGGGCCGGGCCATGCGTGCCGTCGCCGAGGCGAGGTAGTGGTGGCGCGCGGCCCGTGCGATGGCGCTGGTGCGCGCCGGATTCCGGCCGATGATCGTCGCCACGTCTCGCAGGTCCAAGCCCTCGACCACGTCCGCGATCAGCACCGCCCGTTCCTCGAGCGGGAGCGCCCACAGCGTGTCGGTGACCTCGCTGGCCACGCGCAGCTGCCACAGCGCCGTCCTGCGGTCGATAGCCGCGACGCTGCGCCTCGCGGCCGTGCGGCGCACCTCGCGATAGGCCTTCGATCGAAGCCAGGCGGCAGCGCGCTCGGGATGTCGAAGCTCGGCGGCGCGAGCCATGCCGCTGGCCATCACGTTCGCGGCGATGCGCGCCGCCGCGGCCAGGTCGCCGACCGTGAGCATGACCACGAAGCCATGCAGGCGCTCGCCGTGGACGTCGTTGAAGGCCGCCCGAAAGAGGCTCGCAGCGCGAGGATCGCGGGGTGCTGGGGAGATCGGCTTCATCTGGTCGCTTGTCGCCTGTGGTGCGGTCCGCCGTCAGGAGGTGCGGTCGAGTGTAATCGTGCCGTCCAGCGGCGCACGACCCAGCGCGGAGCCTGTGGTCAGGCGGAGAACTCGTCGCCGAACAAAAGGCAGCCGAGATCCAGCAGATCGGTCAGCAGGTCGCCGTCGTCGTCGATGCCATTCGAGCAGTTCGCCAGCAATGACGGCGTCGCGGTCGGCGCTGGTGTGACGCGCGGCGTTGGAGCGGGCGTCGGCGCCGGTGTGACGCGTGGCGTTGGACCGGGCGTCGGCGGCGGAGGCTGAGGCGTCGGGGCAGCCGTGGGGGCGGCGGTGGTGCCCGGTGCCGTGCTGGCGGCCGGTGTGGTCGCCTGCGGTGTCTCGCCGGCAATGGCCGGGAAGGACGAGGGCTGTGTCGTGAACGGGCCCGGGGTCTGTCCCGGAGCCAGCGAGGGCGCCGCGCTGCCGAGTGGGGCTCCACTGCCCGAAGGAGGCTGCGACCCGGACGAGGAGGGCAGCGAGCTGGAAGCCGGCGGGCCGCTGCCGCCAAGCACCTGCTGCTGTGGCTTTCCGAGCTGCTCTGCCGATCCGCCGCCGAACGGTGCCGTGCGGGGCAGGCCGGCAATGGCCACCAAGCCCAGCAGCAGGGCCGCGACCAGGCCCAGGGCGGCCCAGGTGGACGCCGCCGGGCGCGCAACTGCCGTCTCCCCGGCGGCAGGGGCACCCGCGCGCCCGGTGTCGATGGCGTCGAGGCTATCGAACGCCGCCATCGCCTCCTGGCAGCGCGCGCAGCGCGACGCATGCAGCGCAAGCTGCGCCGGTGGGTCACCGTCCGCTCCGGACACGAGCCAATCCTGGAAGCGCTCGTGGACCTTGCTCATGAACCCGCCCCCGCAGCGCGTCGCTGGCGAACCGCGCGGGCAACCCGATCGACCCGCAGCGCGATGCCGGTGGTGGGTGGGGAGGTGATCCGGGGCTTGGCCTGAGCTGCAAGCGCAGCATCGCGATACCCAGCGCGTGCCGCACGAAGAATGCGCCGCGCCTCCCCGGGGCTCTTCCCGATGATGGTGGCCACGGCAGACAGCTCGTGCCGCTCGACGGATGCGGCGATCAGGGCGGCCCGTTCGTCCAGCGAAAGCCCCGCCAGCGCCTCCGTGGTGGAACGCTCGACGCCCAGCTCATGGAGTGCGGCGAAGCGATCGTCGCTGGTGAGTCGAGCGTCGCGCGGCAGGCGTCTGACGTCGCGAAGGACTCGGGCGCGCAGCCATGTGGTAACCCGCGACGGATCCACCTCAGGGTCGGCCGGGGCGGCATCGGCGAAGGCGCGCGCCGCGACTGAAGCGGATTGAGAACGGTCGCCGATGGTGAGGATCAGCGCGAATCCATGCAGGGCGGCATCAAGCTGAGCGGGGGCGGGTTGTGCATCTGTCTCGCGGGCCGAGTCGGAGGACACTGCTCGATCGACGCTCCTTTCGCTGATGCCCGGAACGATCCGCTGAATATTCCAGTCTAGTGCAGCTGGATCAGGCACGAAACTTGACATTGGGCTACAATATGGCTCCAGGTATTGACAAACCCCTTGACAACGCTCCCGAGCCCTGAGGCTTTCCTTTCGTATGACCTCCTCCGGCATTCCCGCCGAGATCAAAGCAAAGCTGCCCGTCATTGATGTCGTGGGCGAGACGGTCGCGCTGAAGCGCGCCGGCTCCGCCTACAAGGGCCTGTGCCCATTTCATGCAGAAAAGACGCCATCCTTCGTCGTGAGCCCGGAGCGCGAGTCATGGCACTGCTTCGGCTGCGGGGAGGGAGGCGACATCTTCACCTTCCTGATGAAGCGCGACGGCCTGGAGTTCCGCGAGGCGCTGGTGCGCCTGGCGGAGAAGGCCGGCGTGGAGCTGTCGGAGCGCACCGCACGCGAGGATCGCCGCAAGGCACGCCTGCGCGAGGCGATGGAAGGGGCCATCAGCTGGTACCGCGAGGTCCTGGTGCAGACGCCACAGGGCGCCAAGGCACGCGAGTACCTTGCCGGTCGCGGCTTCACGGAGGAGACGCTGGAGCGCTTTTCCATCGGCTACGCGCCGAACAACTGGGAGATGCTGACAAGGCGCCTGCTGGCGCGCGGCTTCAGCAGCGAGGAGCTCATCGGCTCGGGCCTGGCCAGCCCATCCAACCGTGGTGGCGTGATCGACCGATTCCGCGGACGCGTCATCTTTCCGATTCGGGACGCCTCCGGGCGGCCGATCGGGCTGGGCGGCAGGATCTTGCCGGACCTGGAAGGCCCGAAGTACCTCAACTCGCCGGCGGGGCCGCTGTTCGACAAGAGCCAGACCCTGTATGCCATCGATCTCGCGCGTCCGGCCATCCGGCGCGAGAAGCTGAGCGTGATCGTCGAGGGCTACACCGATGTCCTGGCGGCGCACCAGGCCGGCTTCACCAATGTGGTCGCAAGCCTGGGCACGGCGCTGACGGCGGGCCAGGTCGAGCTGGCCACGCGCTATGCCGATGCGGTCGCCCTGGCGTACGACGTCGACCTCGCCGGCGAGACGGCCACGCAGCGGGGCCTGCTGGAGGAGCTGGGCCCGGTCGTGAGCAAGGTGCGCGTCATCCGCATCCCGGCCGGAAAGGATCCTGACGAGTTCATCAAGACCGACGCCGATGGCTGGCGCGCGGCAGTGGCCGATGCGACCGAGCTGCTGCCCTATTTCATGCAGCGCGCGGCCGCCGAGGTCGACATGCGCCAGGCCCAGGGCCGCAGCACCTACACGCGCCGCATGCTCGACCTCCTGCGCCGCATTCCCGACCGCGTGGAGCAGGACTCGTACGTGCCCGGGCTGGCGAAGCTGGCCGGCATAGACGAGCGCATCCTGCGTGACGAGCTCGCCCGCGGGCCGCGCGCCCTGCCGGTGCGCCCGCTGGAACCGGCCTCACGCGACGTGCCGGAGCCGATGCTCGGGCCGCTGGAGCGCGAGGCGCTGACCGTCCTCCTGCTGAACCCGTCACTGGCCGCCGAGCAGGGAAGCCAGCCGCTGCCATTTCGTGACCAGTGGGCGCGAGCGCTCGGAGAGGCGTGGATAAGCGCCGTCGCCGGCGGCGCCGCGCGACCCGACCTGGAGGCCTTCGTCGCGTCGCTCGATCCGGCAACGGCCGAGCTGGCGCGCAGCCTGCTGGCGTCGGCACGGGCCCGTGGCGTGGTGGCCGACCTGGACACCGACCGCGAGGCCCTGCGCGTCTGCCTGCTGCGGCTGCGCAAGGAGCTGGTCAGCGAGCGGCTGGCCGATCTGCAGACCCTCATCAGTGTTGGAGCGCAGGACCCCGACCGGTCCGCGTTCACCGAGCTCGAACGACAGTTCCAGGTCCTGCACCTTGAACGAGAGCAGCTCGAACAGGCAATCAAGCCGTCGGCCATGGTGGCCGGCGAAAGGAGGAATTGACTCTGGTGGCGACAACCACGCGATCTCGACCGAAGGGTGGAACCAATGCGGATGCCAAGCCGAAGGCATCGGCCAAGGCCGCGCCGGTGAAGCCGGCGGCTGCCAAGCCGGCGGCCACCAAGGCGGCTGCGACGAAGGCCGTGGCCACGAAGGCGGCTGCCGCGAAGCGGACCGTCTCGAAGGCCCCGGTCGCAAAGGCATCCGCCGCGAAGGCGACGCCGAAGGCACCGGCCGCCAGCAAGGCCTCCCCGCGCAAGGATGCCGCGGCGTCGAACGGCAAGCCCGCATCGGCTTCGAAGTCCGCATCGGCTCCGGCGAAGAAGGCTGGCAGCTCGAACGGGAGGGCCGCGGCCGCCGTGATCGAGGGCCTGCTCAAGAAGGGACGCGAAGAGGGCTTCATCACCCAGGACCAGATCCTGGAGGCGATTCCGCAGCCGGAGGAAAACCTCGGCCAGGTCGAGGAGCTGTACGCGGCCGCGGAGGAAGCCGGCGTCGAGGTGCTCGACGCCCAGAATCAGCCGACGCTGATCGCTGAGCCCGAGGAGGAGACCACCGAGAGCGCGCAGGGTGCGGCCAAGGCCCCGGCTCCGGGCGAGGAGGACCTCGAGGCCCTCGCAGCCGACCTCATCGGGATCGACGATCCGGTCCGCATGTACCTCAAGGAGATCGGCAAGGTGGCGCTGCTCACCGCCGAGGAGGAGGTCGTGCTGGCCAAGGCCATCGAGCTCGGCGAGAAGGCAGTCGAGGATCCAGCACGGGCGCTGACCGACCTCTACACCTGGGTCAGCACCAACTCGGAGCCGAAGGCACGGAGCATGGCCGCCATGCGCGCCTTCGACCTCCCCAAGGAGTCGCCGCACGTCGCCGTCGACGCGGTTGACTGGTGGACCAAGCGCAAGCGCCGCCAGATCGAGGCGCCCGTGGTGAAGCTGGCCAAGGCCCGCAAGGCGCCTGACCTGACCGACGAGGCGCGCGAGCGGATCATGCATGCCGAGTCGCTTCTGAAGCTCTTCAACCAGGATCCGGCCGAGGCCCTGAAGCAGTCAGTGCTGTTCGGGCACAGCTATCGGTTCAAGGCCATCGACCATGCCGGCGCCGGCGAGCTGATGGAGCTCGAGCGCTGGGCACGTGAGACTGCCCAGGGCATCGTGCGGGCCTATATCGAGGATGGGCAGGACGCCGCCTACCTCAAGGACCTCGGCTACGACCCGGCCATCCCGCTCGACGTGCCGCTGGAGAAGCGCTCCGGACGCCTGGTCGAGCAGTCGGTCGATGCCCGCAAGCGGCTGACCGAGGCGAACCTGCGCCTGGTGGTCAGCATCGCCAAGAAGTACATCGGGCGTGGCATGAGCTTCCTGGACCTCATCCAGGAGGGGAACATCGGCCTCATCCGCGCGGTCGAGAAGTTCGACTACGAGAAGGGCTTCAAATTCAGCACGTATGCCACCTGGTGGATCCGGCAGGCGATCACCCGCGCGATTGCCGACCAGGCACGCACCATCCGCATCCCGGTCCACATGGTGGAGACCATCAACCGGCTCATTCGCGTCAGCCGTACCCTGCTGCAGGAGCTGGGCCGCGAGCCGACGGTGGAGGAGATCGCCCGGCGGATGAGCCGCGACGAGATCATCCGTGAGCTGCGCGACAAGCTGCAGCGGGAGCCGACCGAGGGCGAGGTCGACGAGCGCGAGGCCATCGGGCCGCAGACCGTCTCCCCGGAGAAGGTCCGCGAGATCATGAAGGTCAGCCAGGAGCCGGTCAGCCTGGAGACGCCCATCGGCGAGGAGGAGGACTCCCACCTGGGCGACTTCATCCCGGACCTGGCCTCCGTGGCGCCGGCCGATGCCGCCAGCCACCAGCTCCTCAAGGAGCAGGTGGAGGGCGTGCTCGACTCGCTCACGCCTCGGGAGCGGCGTGTGCTGCAGCTGCGCTTCGGGCTTGAGGACGGCCGTAGCCGAACCCTGGAGGAAGTGGGCCGCGACTTCAACGTGACCCGCGAGCGGATCCGGCAGATCGAGGCCAAGGCGCTCCGCAAGCTCCGCCACCCAAGCCGCAGCCGCAAGCTGAAGGACTACCTGGAGTAGCCCTCCCTCGACCCATCCGAACGGCGGCCCGCGGGCCGCCGTTTTGCTGCACGGGACCTCCGGTGATGCAGCGCACTGCCTGACCCGTACTCCCTCCGAACTCTGAGTGCCGGTGCCGAGCCGCCGGCCCCACCACACCGGAGGGAGAGGCCTATCGGGTTCGTGCCTTGGATGCCCATGCCCGCGCCGGATGAACCGGCGCTCATTCACCTGCTGCAAGGAGCTCTCTCACTCATGCGAACAAACGCCCTGCGGATCGCTGCCATCCCGCTCATCGCGGTGCTGGCCGTGGCCGCGACCATCATCGGCTCGAATGCCGTCCATGTCGGCGCCGCCGACCACCTGGATGCGCCGACCGTCAAGCACGACGGGCGCATCGACATCAACGACATCTATGTGTTCCAGGGCCAGAACGCCGCGAACACGGCGCTGGTCATGACCGTGGATCCCGCTGCGGGACTGCTGTCGCCCACCACCTTCAGGCCGGGCGCTCTGTACGAGTTCAAGATCGACACCGGCAGCGATGCCATCGAGGACGTCGCGCTGCGCATCAAGTTCGGTGGCGTGCGTGCCAATGGCAGCCAGGCCATCAGCGTCTTCCGCGCCAGTGGCTCGCAGGCGCGCAGCGGAGCCGGCGGCAAGAGTCTTGGCCATGGGTCCACCAATCAGGTCATCAACCTGGCCGGCGGTGGCCGCGCCTGGGCTGGCCTCGCGGACGATCCCTTCTTCTTCGATCTGGCCCGCTTCCAGCAGTTCAAGGCAACCCTGCTGGCCGGTGGCGGCCTGGCCGACCTGGGCGGCCTGGTTGATTGCAACCGCACCAATCCGGTGCCGACCAACTTCTTCAGGGGCCTCAATGGCGCCGCCATCGTGATCGAGCTGCCGGACTCGGCGCTCGGCAGCACCATCCACCTCTGGGGCGAGACGTCGATCGACGAGAACGGCACGCGCACCCAGGTGGAGCGGATGGGCCTGCCCACCATCAACACGGTGTTCAACCACACCGATGCTGCCAAGGAGGCGTACAACCGCGCCGAGCCGCGGAATGACGTCCGCGACTACAGCGATGACGTGTCCGGCGTGGTGGCGCTGATCACCTCATTGGCGGGCACCGCCTCGGATCCGAATGCCTACGGAGACACGATCGCCGGCGTGCTGCTGCCTGACGTGATCACCTACCACACCGCTCAGCCCGCGAGCTTCGCGGCGCTGAATGGACGCGCCCTGTCCGATGACGTGATCGACGTTGCCCTGAGCGTGGTGGCCAACACCTCGCTGAGCGACTGCGTTGCCAACGACAGCACGTTCCGGGCGTCCTTCCCGTACATCGGCGTACCGAACTGACGCCGAGCCTGGACTGGACCGATACCGCCGCCGGCGCGATGCCGGCGGCGGGTCGGACCGAAGAGTTGACCACGATCAGATGAGCAGGATCAGATGACCACCATCAGCCTTCCGAGCCAGTACTCACGACGCAACCTCGCAAGGCTCGCCGGTGTCGCCGTGGCAGTGCTGCTCGTCATCTCATTCACCCGTATCCCTTCCGGCGCCTCCGCCCCGCGGGCGGTTCCGCACCCCGACGCGCTCGACCAGCCGCCGCAGCTCGACGCGCGCGGCACGCTGGGCCTGCTCCCGCCGGCCGAGCGCGTCGCCTTCTGGGAGAAGCGCGTCGCCGCAGGCGGCTCCTACCTCGACCTCATGAACCTGGCCGATGCGTACCTCGACCGCTCTCGGGTGAGCGGCGGCCTGGACGACATCACTCGGGCCGGTGCCGCGCTGGATCGGGCGGCAAGGACGGCGCCCTATCCGGCCCAGGTGGAGGTGCGGCGCGCGCAGGTTGCCTTCTCGCTCCACGACTTCTACGGCGCCATGCGCCGCGCCGACGCGCTGCTGCGCGACGATCCGCAGAACCTCGCCGCGCTGGGCGTGGCCGCCGACTCGCGGCTGGAGACCGGCGACGTGGCCGGTGCCGATGCCCGCTATCGGGAGCTCGCCCGGCTGGCGCCCTCGCCGGCGGCCTGGAGCCGCCTGGGGCGCATGGCCTTCCTGACGGGCGATCCGGAAAGCGGCGTCCGCCTGGTCGCCCGCGCTGCC
>DATAOD010000135.1:0-38902 GCA_036265975.1 Candidatus Limnocylindria bacterium | reverse complement strand
CTGATGAGCCAGGCGCTGCGCAAGCTGACGGGCGCCATCAACCGCAGCAAGACCGCGCTGGTGTTCACCAACCAGCTGCGCGAGAAGATCGGCGTCATGTTCGGCAATCCGGAGACCACGCCGGGTGGCCGCGCGCTGAAGTTCTATGCCAGCGTGCGCCTCGACATTCGCCGCATCGAGACGCTCAAGACGGGCACCGATGCGATCGGCTCGCGGACCCGCGTCAAGGTCGTGAAGAACAAGGTCGCCTCGCCATTCCGGCTGGCGGAGTTCGACATCATGTACAACGAGGGCATCAGCCGCGAGGGCGGGCTGCTGGACGTGGGCATCGCCGCAGGCGTGCTGACCAAGACCGGCGCCTGGTTCAACTACGGCGACACGCGCCTTGGCCAGGGCCGCGAGAACGCGCGCGACTTCCTGAAGGCCAACGCCGAGATCGCCACCAAGGTCGAGAACGAGATCCGGTCCAAGGTGGCTTCCATCGATGTCGGCGTGGAGGGCATCAGCGAAGCGGAGTAAGCGCGGCGAAGCGCGCGCGCCGCTCGACGCCGACACGGCGCTCGACGTCGCGGCGCGCTACCTGGCCACGCGTCCGCGCACGCGCTCGGAGCTGAGCCGCCGCCTGCAGCGTGCCGGGGCGGACGAAGCCCTGGTCCGTGCCACCCTGGACCGCTTGGCCGCCATGGGGCTGGCCGATGACGTGGCCTTCGCCCGCTGGTGGGCCGAGCAGCGCGACCGTCACGCACCGCGCGGCAGGCGCATGGTCGAAGCGGAGCTGCGCCAGCACGGCGTGCCGCGCGAGGTGATCGAGGAGCTGCGTGGCGACGAGATCGCCGAGCCGGCCTTCGCCGAGGAGCGGCTGCCACAGACTGAGGCGGAACGCGCGCGCGTGGCGCTCGAACGCCACCTGCGAGGCCGCCCGGTGCCCGACGATCGCAGGGCGCAGCAGCGGATCGGCATGTTCCTGGTGCGCCGTGGCTTCGACCCGGAGACCGTGCGCTCCACCATCCGGGAAGTGGCGGCGGACAGGCGGGATCCGGACGCCGAACCCATGGAGGACGAGGGATAGCCGCGGTGGCTATGGTGGCGCCATGCGCCTCGCCCTGATGACCGAGCCCCAGCAGGGGCTCTCCTACAAGGACATCCTGGCCTGTGCCGCCACGGCGGAAGCGGCCGGGCTCGAGGCGTACTTCCGCTCGGATCACTACGCCAGCTTCCCCGGTCCGGACGGGGAGCCGACGACCGACGCCTGGGCCACCCTCGCCGGCCTGGCGCGCGATACGCAGCGCATTCGGATCGGCTCGCTGGTCTCGCCCGTCACGTTCCGGCTGCCGGGACCCTTCGCCAAGATGGCCGCCACAGTCGACGAGATGAGCGGCGGGCGGCTCGAAGTGGGTATGGGCGCGGGCTGGAACGAGCTGGAGCATGCGCAGCTGGGCATCCCGTTCCCTGCTCTGGGCGAGCGCTTCGAGATGCTGGAAGAGGCCGTCGAGATCCTGCACGGGCTGTGGACGGAGCCGGACGGCTGGCGCTTCGAGGGCAAGCATTGGCAGGTTGATGGATCGCGGTTCCACCCACGTCCCTCCGAGCTGCGCGCCGACAGCAGCCGTCCGCCCATCATCCTGGGCGGCAGGGGTGGCCCCCGGCTGGCACGGCTGGTGGCGCGCTTCGCCGATGAGTTCAACCTGACCTCCGCCTCCCCGCAGACCGCCCGCACCGCCTATGCGCACATCGATCAGGCCTGTGAGCGCGCCGGGCGCGACCCGGCCACTGTCTGCCGCAGCGCCATGACCGGGGTGCTGATTGCCGAATCGGCGGAGGACCTGCGCGACCGCATCCACGCGCTGCTCGACTTCACCAACGATGGCAACGGGGCCGATGCCGATGCGTGGCTGGCCGAGCGCCGGTCGCGCTGGATCATCGGCACGCTGGAGGAAGCGGGGGAGCGGCTGGCCGCCTTCGCCGAGACCGGCGTGGAGCGGGTCATGCTGCAGGACTTCATCCCGCGCGACCTCGACCATATCCGCCTGATGGGGCGCCTCGCAGCCTGAGGATGGCCTGCAGGGCCGAAGAGGCGCCTTGGGGTACACTCCCTTGATCGGCGCCCCGCGCGGCCTTCCGCACCCGGCACCGGACTGCTGAACGTCATTTCCGGCGTCCGTGCGACGGACGCGAACACTGCCCAGACCGGGCTCCGCGTGAGGAGGAGCCGATGCTTAGTTCCGAGGTCCTGGGCGCGGGTCTCGCCGCGCTCATCGTGGGGATTGTGCTCGGCTACGTCGCTCGGCGCGTCGTGGCTGCATCCGCGGTGCGCCACGCCGAGCACTACTCGGAGCGGATCATCGCCGAGGCACGGGCCAAGCAGAAGGAGATCGTGCTCGAGGGCAAGGACGAGGCCCTCCAGGCCCAGCGCGCGGCGGAGGATGAGGCGCGCACCAAGCGGGCCGACCTGCAACGCCAGGAGCGCCTCCTGATCGATCGGTCCGAGAGCCTTGATCGCAAGGTCGAGACGCTCGAACGCCGAGAAGCCGCCTTCGAGGATCGAGTTCGCGAGGCGGAGGAGCAGAGGTCGCGTCTGGCCGAGCTGCAGCAGCAGCAGATCACCGCGCTCGAACGAGCCAGCGGCCTCACGGCCGCCGAGGCACGCGAATCGCTGATCCGGATGATCGTGGACGACGCCCAGGCGGAAGCGCAGCAACGCGTGCGCGACATCGAGCGCCACGCCCAGGACGAGGGCGACGAGCGGGCGCGGCGCATCCTGACCACCGTCATGCAGCGAATCGCCGCCGACCACACCTCGGAGGCGACCGTCACGGTGGTGCCCCTGCCGTCCGAGGAGATGAAGGGCCGCATCATCGGCCGCGAGGGCCGCAACATCCGCGCCCTCGAGCAGGCCACTGGAGTCGACCTCATCATCGACGACACGCCGGAGGCGGTGGTCCTGTCCGGCTTCGATCCGGTTCGCCGGGAGGTGGCGCGCATGGCGCTCACCAAGCTAATCGGGGATGGGCGCATCCACCCGGGGCGCATCGAGGAGACGGTTGCCAAGTGCCGTGCCGAGATCGAGGCGGTCATGCGCCAGGCGGGGGAGCAGGCAGCGTATGACGCCGGCGTGCCGGGACTGCACCCTGAGCTGATCAAGCTACTGGGCCGGCTGAAATACCGCACCAGCTACGGCCAGAACGTGCTGAACCACGTCGTCGAGACCGCCAGGCTGGCGGGCCTGCTGGCGGCGGAGATCGGCGCCAACGTGGCCGAGTCAAAGAAGGGCGGCCTGCTGCACGACATCGGCAAGGCGGTCGACCACGAGGTTGAGGGCCCGCACGCGCTGATCGGCGGCGACATCGCGGCGCGCTACGGCGTCAACCCCACGGTCTGCAATGCCATCGCCGCGCACCACCAGGAAGTCGAGCAGGAGTCGGTCGAGGCGACCGTGGTCCAGATCGCGGACGCCATCAGCGCCTCGCGACCGGGCGCCCGCGGCGAGAGCCTGGACAACTACGTCAAGCGCCTGGACGACCTGCAGCAGATCGCCATGGCGTTCCCCGGCGTGGAACGCTGCTACGCCATCCAGGCCGGCCGCGAGATCCGCATCCTGGTCCGCCCCGAGGAGATGGACGACCTGGCCAGCTCGCGCCTCGCCCGCGACGTGGTGAAGAAGATCGAGGAGCAGCTGCAGTATCCCGGCCAGATCAAGGTGACGGTCATCCGCGAGACGCGGGCCGTTGACTACGCCCGGTGAGTGACCGCGCCGCACAGCTGCGGTGCATGGTCATTGGCGACATCATCGGCAAGCCGGGGCGCCAGGCGGTGGTGCACGTGCTGCCCGGCATGCGCGCCGAGCTCGACCTGGACATGGTCATCGCCAACGGCGAGAACCTGGCAGCCGGGGCGGGCCTCACCGCGCGCCTGGCCGAGGAGCTGCTGGGCAACGGCGTCGACGTGATCACCAGCGGCAACCACATCTGGGACAAGCGCGAGGTGTACGAGTACCTGGACTCCGGTCGCCCGGTGCTGCGCCCCATCAACTACCCCGATGATGCCCCCGGACGCGGCTGGCTGGTCCACCGCCTGCCCGATGGCACCGAAGTGGCCGTCATGAACGCCATGGGCCGCGTCTTCATGAACCAGCTCGACTCTCCGTTCGCGGCCATGGACGCGCTGCTGGACGGCGCCGCCGAGCCCCTTCCGCCGATGCGCATCCTGGACTTCCACTGCGAAATCACCTCGGAGAAGAACGCCATGGGCTGGTTCCTGGACGGCCGCGTCAGCGCGGTGGTCGGCACGCATACCCACGTGCCCACCGCCGACGCACGCCTGCTGCCGAAGGGGACCGCCTTCATCAGTGACATCGGCATGACGGGGCCGCGCGACTCGGTCATCGGCTTCAGCCTGGAGACGGTCCTGCCGCGCTTCCTGACGCACCTTCCCACTCGCTTCACCGTGGCCGAGGGCCCGGTCAGCTTCAACGCCGTCGCCATCACCATCGATCGTGCCAGCGGTCGCGCGATCGCGATCGAGCAGGTCCAGCAGCTGGTCGAGATCTGACCGACCGGCCGATGAGCGCTGCCGGCAAACGCCCGCGCCGCGAGACACCGCCTCCGCCGCTGGCGGCCATCGTGGGACCGACCGCGTCCGGCAAGTCCGAGCTGGCGCTGGCCCTTGCCATGCGGCTGCCCGTCGAGATCGTGGGCGCCGACTCGCGCCAGGTGTACCGGGGCATGGACATCGGCACCGCCAAGCCCAGCGCCGCCGAGCGTGCGAGCGTGCCCCACCACCTCATCGACATGGTCGCGCCGGACGAGTCCTTCACCCTTGCTGACTGGCTTGCCGCCGCCCGAGCGGTCGTGCCGGAGATCTGGTCACGCGGGCACCTGCCGCTGCTCGTCGGTGGGACCGGCCTGTACGCCAGCGCGCTGGCCGACGGCTATCAGCTGGGCGGTCAGCGCCCTTCCCCGGAGCTGCGGCAGGCGCTGACCCAGGAGGTCGAGCAGGTCGGCCTGGGAGGATTGGCCGCGCGGCTGACCCAGCTCGACCCCGAGACCGCGAAGCGCACCGACCTGCACAATCCGCGGCGCGTGCTGCGCGCCCTCGAGCGGCTGGATGCCGGCGGCGGAGCGCCACTCGACACGCCGAAAGGGGAGCCGTGGCCCGGCCGCGTGGCGCTGCTGGGCGTCGAGCGCCCACGCCCCGTTCTGCACGCGCGCATCCTGGAGCGCGCCGAACGCATGTTCGCCACCGGCCTGCTGGACGAGACGGCGGCCCTTCACAAGGCCGGCCATGGGCCGGATCTCGCTCCGCTCAGCGGCCACGGCTATCGCGAGGCGTTCCGGGTGCTGGCGGGCGAGTGGTCGGTAGCGCAGGCCGTGGCCGAGACCTCTCGCCGTACGCGCCAGTACGCGAAGCGGCAGATGACCTGGTTCCGCCGCGATCGGCGCATCGTGTGGCTGCAGCCCGGCTCTGAAACCGCCGACGTCCTCGCGGACCAGGCGGCGGACCTGCTGCGCCTGATGACCGGCTGGTGAGGACCGAGGACCGGCCGAGCTAGGCGATTGGCAGCCCGATCGACTGGCGCCAGGCGCTCATGGACGCGCCGACCGACACGGCCTTCGGCTCGACCACGCGGATCGGCTCGGCACCGCCTGTCTTCGCCTCCGTGCCCGGCATCGAGCCGGGCCGGCCGAGAAGGAATCCCTGGCCGATGCGCACGCCGAGCTGCTCCAGCTGCGCAAGCTGCTCCGGGAACTCGATGCCCTCGGCCACGACCATGGCCCCGGTTCGCCCGGCGAGCGAGACGACCGATTCGATCACCGCGCTGGAGGCGGGACTCGACGCGCTGCGCTGCACGAGGGTGAGGTCGACCTTGATGACGTCAAAGCTGAGCTCGGCGAGCAGCCGCAGCCCCGCGTTGCCGGCGCCGACGTCATCGGCTGCCAGTCGGACGCCCGCGCGGCGGCAGGTGTCCAGCTTCAGGCGCACCCGCTCCAGATCGGTCACCGGCTGCTGCTCGGTGAGCTCCAGCACCAGCCGCTCGGCCGGGAAGCCGTGCCGGGCCAGGATGCTGAGCAGGGCCGCGGTGCTGAACTCCGGCGCCTCGACCGTCGCCGGCGAGAGATTGACCGACAGGAACGCGCCGGCGGGAAGCTGGCCCGCACCGGCCACGATCGTCTCCAGGCACATCATGTCCAGCTCGACCAGGTGGCCGCTGCTGGCGGCAGCAGCGAACAGGCTGCCCGGATCCGCGAATGGGGCCGGTGGCTGCGGCCGGGTCAATCCCTCCACGCCCACCAGCGCGCCACCGGCGAGCTCGATGATCGGCTGGTAGACCGGCCGAAGCCAGCCGTGTGCGATCACCTCCGCCACGGCTGCGCCGGCGACCGCCCCCTCCTCACTCAATGAGGCACCGGCATCGAATATCTGCACGTCGGTGCGGCCCGCCCGCTTGGCCGCATACAGGGCGGTATCGGCCTGGGTATACAGCTGTGCCCGGCTGCCGGCCAGCTCGGGCAGCGCCGAGATGCCGGCAGAGAACGAGAGGCTGCCCGGATCCTCCTCGCTGCGCAGGGGCGGCTGCAGCGCCGCCGCCAGCAGGCGGCGGGTGACGATCTTGGCCGCTTCGGCATCCGTGTGCGGCATCAGAAGCGCGAACTCATCGCCGCCGATACGGAAGCCGCGGTCCACGCGCCGCATCCCGGCGGTCACGAGGCGACCGAAATGGGTGAGCGCGCGGTCGCCGAAGGCGTGGCCGCGCCCGTCGTTGATGCCCTTGAACTCGTCCAGGTCGATGATCACCAGTGACACGGAAACGCCGTAGCGCTGCGAGGCCTCGACCTGGCGGTCCAGCTCCTCCTGGAAGGCGCGATGGTTGCCGAGCCCGGTGAGCTGGTCGGTGAGGGCATCGGCGAGGGCCGCCTGGTACCGATCGTTGAGATCCTCGCGCGACTGGGCCAGCGGCGAGACGACGAGCTGGAAGAGGGCCACGCCCACCAGCGTTGCCGCGGCAAGGGCACTGATCCCGCCCCGCAGCGCCGGGTCGGGGAGCGACCCGGAAAGCAGCTGATTGCCGACGATGCCGGTGAGCGCGCTGGCACCGAGCGCCAGCGCCAGGCGCAGGCCAAGGCCCGCCCGCGTATCGCGCGCGTTGACCACCCCGGCGTTTGGCTTCAGCGCCTCGGTCACAGGCCTCTCCGGCGCCCCCCTCAATTGACCGCCAAGGTATCGCACACGCGGAGCCATAGGTGAACTAGGCGGAAAGTACCGCCGAGCTCAACACGAGGCTGCCGCAGCTGAGCCTGGAGGCGGTCCGCGAGGGGCGATCGGCTAGGATGGACCGAACAGATGTCCGAACGCAGCCGGCTGATCGACCTCACCGAGCCCACCGAGCGCGCCTTCCTCATCGGCCTCGATGACCCGTCTGACGGCCGCTGGCCGGTAAGCCGCAGCCTGGCCGAGCTCGGCGCCCTGGCGGAGACCGCGGGCGCCACCGTGGTGGGCAGGGCTTTCCAGCGCCGCGCCAGACCGGACCCGATCTGGTACTTCGGCAAGGGACGCGCCGCGGAGCTGGTCGACGAGAAGGCAGCCAGCAGCTTCAACCTGCTGATCGTCGACGACGAGCTGGCGCCCAACCAGCAGCGCAGCCTGGAGAAGCTGCTCGATTGCAAAGTGCTGGACCGCTCGGCGCTGATCATCGACATCTTCGCCCGGCACGCACGCACCCGCGAGGGGCGCCTCCAGGTCGAGTTGGCGGCGCTGGAGTACCACCTGCCGCGCCTGACCCGGCTGTGGACGCACCTGTCACGCACCGCCGGCGGCATCGGCACCCGTGGCCCCGGAGAGAGCCAGCTGGAAACGGACCGCCGCCTCATCCGGGACAAGATCCAGAAGGTGCGCAAGGAGCTGGACGAGGTGAAGCGGCATCGCGCCACCACGGGCCGGCAGCGCGACCGCTCGGAGGTCGCCTCCGTGGCGCTGGTGGGCTACACCAACGCGGGCAAGAGCACACTCCTCAACGCCCTGGCCGATGCGGATCTCTACGCCGCCGACATGCTTTTCGCCACGCTCGATCCGACCAGCCGGGCCATGGTCCTGCCTGCGGGGCAGCGGGTGATCGTCAGCGACACGGTCGGCTTCATCAACAAGCTGCCCCACGACCTGGTGGACGCCTTCCGCGCCACGTTGGAGGAGGTGCTGCGCGCGGACCTGCTGCTCGAAGTCGTCGACGCGTCGGATCCGAACTTCATCGGGCAGCAGGCTGCCGTGCAGGACGTCCTGGACGAGCTCGGAGTGGGGGAGAAGCCGCGGATCACGGTCTTCAACAAGATCGACCTGCTCGACGCGGACCTGCGTGCGGGGCCGATGCCTGCCAGTGACGCCACCGCATTCGTGAGCGCCGTCAGCGGGGAGGGGCTGGATGCCCTCCGCGAGCGGATCGGCGACGCCCTGCGGCGCCAGATGGAGCCCGTGGACCTGGTGGTGCCCTATGCGCGCGGTGAGCTCGTCGCGCGTGCGCGCGCGACTGGCGACGTGGACGAGGCCTATACCAACGCCGGCATCCGCCTCTCGGGGCGGCTGCCGGCCGCAATCGCCGCCGAGGTGCGCAATGCGGCGGGCAACGGCAGCAGGAGCCGCCGTCCGACCTAGGCGGGACTCAGGAGCGGCTGGCTGCCGGTATGCGAGAGCTCACGCTGACGGCCGGCCGGCGCGCGAAACGGGTGCGCAGCCGCAGTCCTGCGAGCAGGAACAGCGCGGATCCGATGAGCATCGTCCCGTAGCCGACGGTCAGGCTGCCGATGTCCGCGGGTGCGGTGCCCCCGATGACCATCAGCAGCACGCCCGTGAACAGGCCCGCCCAGCCGGCACCCCAGAAGGCAGGATGCGTTCTCTTCATGTGCTGAGCCTAGGCAGTCGCGCCTCGCCGGGCGATTCCACCATGGTCCCGGGCCGCCACGCCGTTGGTCCCCGTCCTGAGCTGCCTTAGCACTTCCTCAAAGATATGTTATGTGACCTTGGGGAGTGCTCAAGACGCCCCGGCTCGTCCAAATTCACGCCCACATGGCGCTAATTGCGCCTTCCAACCACGATTCGGTCCGTAACGCATCCCCGGCGCTGACATTGGGTACGCTCGCGCACCCATGCGGCCTGATAACGCCACTTCGGCGTGATTTAGGTCCATTGAGGCCGATCAGCGGCCTGGACGCCTCTCAGCGCTCCCGCTGCACTCCGAGCGTCACGGCAGCTGCCACGACCGCCACGGCCAGCGCGATCGCATTGGCCGCGGTGAGCGCCGCGCTGCGGCTGAAGGCGTCCGTGGCCTGGCTGGGAATCGCGCCGAGCACGACCGGCACCACGATCCAGCCCAGGACCAGCGCGGTCGGCGCAATGGCCCCCGGGAGGCTCATGGAACGTGTCAGGACGGCCGTCAGCAGCCCCAGGAAGGCAGAGAGCAGCAGCACCAGCACGATCGCCGGCTGGTCCTTTGCACCGGAAGCGTCCACGAGGCGCACCAGGCCCTGCTGCAGCAGCGCGACGCCGACGGCCAGGATGATCGCCAGGATGATGGTTCGCGCCGGTGTCATCGGGCCTCCGTGCCCGGCATCACGCGCGGAGCGCTCAGCACGCCATCCTCCAGCGCCGCCTTCAGGTCCTGCGCAATGCGGTACGACTTGCCGGCGCCCATCACCAGCACCGCGTCGCCCGATGCCAGGTGCTCAGAGACATACACGGCGGTTGTCGCCGCGTCGCCCACCGCGATGGCGGGCACTGCCGACACGCGCTCGACCGCATCGGCCAGGGCAGCTGCGGACGTGGCGCGCAGGGCCTCGTCCGTGTCGCGGGAGGCGAAGATGTCGCAGATCACCACCTCATCGGCTCCACTGAAGGCTGCTGCGAACTCGTCGAACAGCAGGGCGGTACGCGAGTACATGTGTGGCTCGAACACCGCCCATAGCCGGCGCTGACCGACCCGCTGGCGCATCGCCGCAATCGTTGCCTTTATCTCCGTCGGATGATGCCCGTAGTCGTCGTAGACCACCACGCCCGCAGTATCCGCGATGAGCTCCAGGCGCCGCCCCGCTCCCGGGAACGTGCGCAGGCCCTCGGCCAGGGCCTGGAGCTCGGCCCCGAGCTCGCGCGCCAGTGTCAGTGCGGCAGTGGCGTTCAGGACGTTGTGCTCCCCCGCCAGCGACATTTCGAACGGCTGTTCGAACAGGCTGAACCGCGTTCCCCCGCTGTGCAGCTGGACCGCCGAGGCCTCGACCTCGCCGCCAGGCCCGTAGCGAACGATCCGGCCGTCCCAGCCGTCCAGGCGCGACAGCAGGTCGCGTGCGCCGGCATCGGCCGCCGTGGTGAGCAGCAACTGCCCATCCAGTCGCGGGTCGCTGCTCATCCCGCGCACGAAGCGCTCCATGGACGCCAGCACCGCCTCGCGATCGGCAAAGTAGTCCGGGTGGTCCATCTCCACGTTGGTGATGATCGCGCCGGCGGGGTGGTAGTTGAGGAAGTTGTCGCCGAACTCATCGGCCTCCACCAGGAATGGCGCGCCATTGCCCGGCCGAACGGTGGCGCCCCATTCGGCAATGAACGCCCCGACCTCGACGGTCGGCTCCAGGCCCGCGGCAATCAACAGGTGGCCGAGCATGGCGGTGGTCGTCGATTTGCCGTGCGTGCCGGTCACCGCCAGGCCGATACGGCCTTCGGCCGCCATCAGCTCGCCCAGGACGTGCTGCCAGGTCTCGACCGGCAGCCCCCGCTCGTAGGCGGAGATCAACTCCGGCAGGTCCGGCACGGCGCGCAGGGCAGGCGTGATCGCGACACGTTCGACACCCTCCAGGTGCGAAGCGTCGTGACCGGCGAAGATGCGGATGCCGGCGGCGTCGAGCGGTGGCGTGTAGGGCGACGGCGTATCGGCGTCACAGCCGTCCACCACCATCCCGGCGTGCTGCATCAGCAGCGCGACGCCCGCCGCGCCGGAGCCGGCGATGCCGATCACGTGGATCCGCTGGCCGGGTGTCAGCATGCGCCGGGCACCACTAGGCGGCAGTCGCCGCCGTGACCTCGGCCAGCGCCAGCTCGAGCGCCGCGAGCGCTGCTGCCGCCTTGTTCCCGTCCCGATCGTGCCCGAAGCGGTGATGCTCGACCCGCGCCGGATGCCCGGGCCGCGCGACGCCCACCCAGTGCGTGCCCACCGGTTTCGCCTGGCTGCCGCCGTCCGGTCCGGCCACGCCGGTGACGGCCACGCCCAGCTCCGTGCCGAACCGCTGCCGGGCGCCCTGCGCCATTGCCGCGACGACTTCCCCAGAGACAGCTCCGTGCTGCTCGATCAGGGACGGCGGCACGCCCAGCTCGACCTCCTTGGCACGGTTCGAGTAGCTGATCACGCCACCGGGGTAGTAGTCCGATGAGCCCGGGATCATGGTGATCGCATGCCCGATCAGCCCGCCGGTCGACGATTCAGCGGTGGCCACCCGCCAGCCGGCCCCGCGGAGCGCGTCGCCCAGCCGCCGCGCGGCATCGGCCAGCTCTTCCTCGCTGGGTCCGCCGCTCATTTGCGCCTCACCGGTAGTTCTCGAACTGCAGCGCCACCGGGTACTCCAGGCCACGCAGGTGGCCGATCACCGCCTGCAGCTCGTCGCGGCTCTTGCCGATCACCCGCACCGCGTCGCCCTGGATGGTTGGCTTCACCTTCGGGAATCGGTCGCGGATGATCTTGCTGATCTCCTTGGCCTGCTCCGAGCTCAATCCGCGCTTGAGGCCGATGTGCTGCCGCACGGTGCCGCCCGCCGCCGGCTCCAACGTGCCCCAGTCGAAGATCTTCAACGACAGGCCGCGCCGCACCGCCTTCGACTGCAGCAGGTCCTTGACCGATCCGGCCCGATATTCGTCGTCGGCCTGCAGCACGACCTCCGACTTGCCGAGCTCCAGCGAGACCTTGGCGCCCTTGAAGTCGTAACGGGTGGCCACCTCGCGGCGCACCTGGTCAAGGGCGTTGACCAGCTCCTGCTGGTCGAAGTCGCTGACCACGTCGAAGGAGGCATCGGCCATATCGCATTCGCTCCCGCTGCTGCTGTCGCCCTTATCTTGATGGGTCAGCGGCGCGCGATGCGCCACTCCACGACGGTGCCGGACTGGCCCATGGCGCCCAGGTCCAGGCCGTTGATGACCAGGTGCACGGCGCCGGCGTTGCCGACCCGTATGCGCAGCTCGTCACGCGCGGACAGGGTGACCCGCGTGCCGGCCGCCGCGTTGTGGCCGGACACGTTCCGCTTCGGCATTCCGTCCTCGTCGATCTCCACGTACGAGCTGGTGCCGCTCACCCGCAGCGTGCCGTGCAGTCCGGCGGCAGGCTGGACCGTGACCCTGCGGGTCAACGGGCTGCTGGTCCCTTCTGTCGACACGCGGATCTGCCACGTCCCCGGTGGCAGGGATAGAGCTGCGGAGAAGGCTCCCGCCCCGTCGGCGGTGACGGACCTGGGATCCGGCGCCTGCGGCCGCTGTCGCGGGACGCGGACGGTGCCGCCTGCCAGCGATTCGATGCGAATCGTGGAATCGGGGGCGGAGAGCAGCCGCGCAGACACTGTGACCTTGGTGCCGGCCAGGGTGGTGCCGCTGACCCGCACCTCACCGCGAACGGTCGCGCCGTCCTTCGGAGCGGTCACCGCCACTCTTCCACCCGGCGACGGCGACGCGCCGTTGCCCACGATGATGGTGCGGCTGGCGGGCTGGGTGTCCCGGTTGGTCACCGGGTCCGTGGCGACCAGCGTGATCACGTTCGAGCCCGGCACCAGGCCCACGACGATCTCGAAGTGGCCATGCGAATCGGCGGTGACGGTGGGATTCTCGCGCAGGCCGTCGACGCGGATGCGCGAGTTCGGCTCCGTCTCCCCCACGATGCGGTACTGCATCTCCTGGTAGCCGGCCAGGTCGCGCGGAGGATCGGTGATCGTGAGTGTGGGCGTTCCGGCGAATCGCACGAACTCGCCGACCAGGTAGAGGATGAACACGGCCACGCCAACGGTCAGCAGGGCCCACACGATCACGCCCGGGGTCACCACCAGCCGGCGGCGACGCGTGGCGATCGGCCGCGGCGGCATCGGCATGCTCGGGCGCTCCGCAGGCTGGGCGCTTTCCAGCCGGTAGAGATCAACCAGGTATTCGGTATCCAGCCCCAGGTAGGCGCCGTAGTTGCGCAGGAACCCCTTCGTATAGACGGGGCCGGGCAGCTCGGCGTAGTCGCCGGTCTCGAGGGCTGTCAGGTAGCGCGACCGGATCTTCGTGTCGCGTTCCACCCGGGCCAGGTCCACGCCCCTGGCCTCCCGGGCGGTGCGCAGCACCTCACCGAGCTTGTGCAGCTCCTGGTCGGTCACCCATCGTCCTCTTCGGGGCCGATGTCTCCGCCCCACCCATCGCTGGTGACCAGCACCTCCCGGAACCGGCTGCCATCGGCCGGCCCGACGATGCCCCGGTCCTCCATCTGGTCCAGGATCCGCGCGGCTCGCGCATAGCCGATGCGCAGGCGGCGCTGCAGGAGCGACGCCGATGCCTTGTCGCTGCGCCGCACGATGTCCACGGCCTGCTGCAGCAGCTGATCCGCGTCATCCTCGTCGTCCTCGCCGGGACGGCCGCCGGATTTGCCGTCGCGCTTCGGCGCCGTGATCTCGGCACGATAGTGCGGGCCTCCCTGGCCCTTCCAGTGGCGGGCGACTCCCTCGATCTCGTTGTCCGTGACCAGTACGCCCTGCAGGCGCACTGCGCGCGGTGCGTCGATCGGCTGGTACAGCATGTCGCCGCGGCCCAGCAGGTCCTCGGCGCCGCCCGTGTCCAGGATCGTGCGGCTGTCGATGCCGGACGTCATGGCGAAGGCGATGCGGCTGGGAATGTTGGCCTTGATCAGGCCGGTGATGACCTGGACCGATGGCCGCTGCGTGGCGACCACCAGGTGAATGCCGGTGGCGCGCGCAAGTTGCGCGATGCGGGTGATGGTCGTCTCCACCTCGTAGGCGCTGACCATCATCAGGTCCGCCAGCTCGTCGATGACGATGACGATGTACGGCATTCGGCTCTCGCCGGCGCGCAGCGCGTCGTTGAAGGCGGCAATGTTGCGCACGCCGCGCTGCGCGAACTCCTGGTAGCGCGCCTCCATGGTGCCGACGGTCCACTTCAGGGCGTTCACCGCCTTGTCCGGCTCGACGATGACCTCGGCCAGCAGGTGCGGCACGCCTTTGTACTGCGCCATCTCGACCCGCTTGGGATCGATCAGGATCAGCTTCACCTCGTTCGGGGTGGCGCGCATGAGCAGCGAGCAGATGATCGCGTTGACGCACACGCTCTTGCCGGATCCGGTGGCCCCCGCGATCAGCACGTGGGGCATCCTGGACAGGTCGGCGCTGAACGGCTGGCCCGCCACGTCCTGGCCCAACGCGAAGGCGAGCTTGCTCTCGCGTCCCAGCGTCTCGAAGTTGCGTGAGGCCAGCACCTCCTTGAGCGTGACGAGGTCGAAGGCGCTGTTCGGAATCTCGATGCCCACGTAGGGTTCGCCGGGGATCGGCGCCTCGATGCGGATGGAGCGCGCCGCCAGTGCCAGCGCCAGGTTGTCGGCCAGGCCTTCGATCCGCGACAGCTTGATGCCCGGCTCCACGTCCAGCGCATACTGCGTGACGACCGGCCCCTCCTGGATGCGGGCCACCTTCACGCCGATGCCGAAATGGGCCAGCGTCTCGCGGATGCGCTGCCCCTTGGCCGTCAGGTCCAGCTGAGCGGCGCTGCTGGCCGGGGCGTCGGCCAGCAGGTCGAGTGCCGGGAGGTCCCAGCTGCGCTGCGTCGATTCCAGCGCGGCGTCGATGGCCGACCCCTCCCCCACCTCGGCCAGGTGGGCCGCTTCCTCGTCCTCGATGGCCGCGCCGGCCGCGGCCGCGGCTGTCATGCCATCGGCCACCGGTATCGGCGAGATCGTGGGCATGGCGGCGGCAGCAGCCGTGCCCGCGGCGACTTGCGCTGCCGGCAGCACGGCAGAGGTCGACCCGCCCGACGGGGAGCCGGACCCATCGGACCGAGTCCGGCGGACGATCAATGGCGGCTGTTCATCCTCCTCGCTGGATCCGAAAGCGCCACGCACGCGGTCCAGCAGGCCGCGCCCACCCGGCTCGGCCGTGGGGGTGACCGGAATCGGCTCACGAGTCGGTCGTGCCCGCGCCGCCTGCCGCGCTTCGGCCGCCGCCAGCTCCTCGCGCGCCTCGCGGCGCTGCAACCAGGCGGCCACCAGGTCGCCGACGGTCATGTTGAAGTACAGGAGCATGCCGACCACGAAGAGGACGGCGAGGATGAGCCATGCGCCGACGGGCCCTACGGCACCGTGCAGGAGAGTGCTCACCCCGTAGCCGATGATGCCGCCGCCCTCTCCGCGATTCACCATCCGCAGTCCGCCGCCGACGGCCAGGTGGAACGCGCCGAGCAGCGAGAGCGCCACCACCGCCGCGCCGCTGGCGGCCATCCAGCGCTCAGCGGGCATCGACTTCATCCACAGCATCAGCGCGAAGCCGGCCAGCAGCGGCGGCGCCAGGGCGATCCCCCATCCCAGCAGGTAGCTCAGCAACTCCCGCCACGGTCCGACCATGGCTCCCGCGTGCGGCGCGAACAGCGCGATGAGGCTGACGATGGCCAGCAGCAGCAGCACCAGCGCCAGCGCCTCGCGGACGAATCGCGGGCTGATGCTCGGTGTCGACGACCGGCGGCGCCGCGACGTGGATCGGCGACGCGTGCTCCGGCGACTGGCCACGAGCGCCTAGACCTCCATCACGATCGGCAGGATCATCGGCCGCCGCTTGGTGCGCTCGAAGAAATACGGGGCCAGCGTGTCGCGAATCTTCGCCTTCAGGTAGCCGGACTCGGCGACATGGTCGTCATCACCTGCCGGCTGGTTGAGCGCCTCGCTGAGGCGCCGGCGGGCATCGGCCATGATCTTGTCGTCCGGATCCGGCAGGAACCCGCGGCCGATGAGATCCGGCCCCGAGACGGCGCGGCCACTCGAAGCCTCCACCGTCAGCGCCACCAGCACGACGCCGTCGGACGCCAGCATCCGCCGATCGCGCAGCACGACCCCGTCGATGCCATCGACGTTCACGATGCCGTCGACCAGCACGTCGCCGGCAGGCACGCTGCCGGCCAGCCGGGCGCGCGAGCCGTCGAACTCGACCACCTGCCCGTTCTCGAGGACGAAGATGTTGTCGATCGGCACGCCCGAGCCCTCGGCCAGCAGTGCGTGCTGCACGAGCATGCGGTACTCGCCGTGCACCGGGATGAAGTGGCGGGGCTTGACCAGGCCCAGCATCAGTTTCAGCTCCTCGCGCGAGCCATGGCCGGAGACGTGGCAGTGCTTGAGCGGCTCGTAGTGGACCATCGCCCCCTCCTTGAAGAGGTTGTCGATGGTGCGCGCCACCGCCTCCTCGTTGCCGGGGATGGGCGAGGCGGAGACGATGACCGTATCGCCGGGCTCGATGGTCACGTTGCGGTGATCCCGGTTGCTCATCCGCGTCAGCCCGGACATCGGCTCACCCTGCGAGCCGGTGGTCATGATGACCAGGTCCTCGTTGGCCATTCGCTGCAGCTGGTCCTTGCGAATCAGCGTGTCGCCGCGAGGATCCAGGTAGCCGAGCTCCACGGCGATCGTGATGTTCTGCTCCATGCTGCGGCCCAGCGGGACCATCTTGCGGCCGTGCGCGTGCGCGGCGTCGAGTACCTGCTGGACGCGCCCGATGTTGCTGGCGAAGGTCGCCACGATCACGCGTCCTGGAGCCTCGCCCACGAGCTGGTGCAGCGACTCCCCCACCGTGGCCTCTGACTGGGTGTAGCCGTCCTTCTCGCTTCGCGTCGAGTCCGATAGCAGGAATTCCACGCCCCGGTTGCCGATCTCGGCAATGAGCCCCAGGTCGGCGCGCTTGCCGTCCGGCGGCGTGTGGTCGAACTTGAAGTCGCCGGTGTGCACCACGGTGCCCAACGGCGTGCCGATCGCGAAGCCCATCCCATCCGGGATCGAGTGGTTCACCTGGAAGGGCAGGACGGTGAATGGCCCGATACCGACCTCCATGCCCGCGGCAAGCGGCTCCATCCGCGTCTGGTCCAGGAGCCGATGCTCCTTCAGCTTGCCGCGCACCAGGCCGCTGGTCAGCCTGCCGGCGTACACCGGCACCCCGGGCAGCTTCGGCAGCACGTAGGGCAGGCCGCCGGTGTGGTCCTCGTGACCGTGGGTCAGCACGATTGCCTCGACCCGATCCCGATTCTCCTCGAGGTACGTGACGTCGGGGATCACGAAGTCGATGCCCAGCATGTCGGGTTCCGGGAAGGCCAGGCCGCAGTCCACGACCAGGATCCGCCCCGCCGCCTCGATGACGGTGATGTTCTTGCCCACTTCGCCCACGCCGCCGAGCGGGACGATGCGCAGGGTGTCGGTCATATCGCTCCTAGAAGAGGGTGAGCTGCTGGCTGTCGTCACCTCCGGCCACCAGTGCCGGCTCGGGCTTCGGTTGCATCGCCCGCACCGCTGCCACGCGCTCGGCCTCCAGCGATTCCCGGGCGGCCAGCAGCGCGCCCGGGAGCCGGCGCACGTCGGCGAACAGCGTCTCGCGCAGCGACGACTGGTGCAGCGCCGCCGCAGGATGGTACATCGGGAACACGAAGCGGCCGCCCGTCCGCCGCAGCTGGCCGTGGACGGCGGAGATCCGTGCGTCCGGCAGGTAGCGGCGCAGTGAATGGCGTCCCAGGGTGACGATGACTGCCGGGTCCAAAGCTGTCTCCTGGCGATCCAGGTAGCCGGCGCAGGCGCTGCTCTCCTCCGGCTCCGGATCCCGATTGCCCGGCGGCCGGCACTTCACCACGTTGGCGATGAACACGTCCTCGCGCCGCCAGCCGATGGAGCCCAGGAGCTCGGTCAGCAGCTGCCCGGCCGGGCCGACGAAGGGGCGTCCGGTGGCATCCTCCCGCGCACCGGGGCCCTCCCCCACCAGCAGCACGTCGGAGAGCGGGTTGCCCTCGCCGGGCACCGCGTTGGTGCGTCCGCGGTGCAGCGCGCACAGCGTGCAGGCGCGCACCTCGGCCGCGATCTCGGCCAGTGCCGCCTGCGTCGCGTTCGTGCTCATCGGACGAGGAGCATCGTACCGGCTGCAGCGGCCCTCGCAGGCTGCCATACGACGAAGGAGCCGGCCGTCCCGACCAGCTCCCTCGCGCGTGCATGGATGGCGACGAGCGCCCCCAACGGTTCCTAGGAATCGCCCTCGGGGCCCGCCCCGGCAGCGGCGCCGGCCTTGGCCATGTGCCGCTCCATCGCCGCGCGGCGGCTGAGGTTGACGCGGCCCATGCGGTCGATCTCGGTGACGACCACCATCAGCTCGTCGCCGATGCTGACCACGTCCTCGACGCGAGGCACGCGGTAGTCGGCCAGCTGGCTGATGTGGACCAGGCCCTCCTTGCCGGGCAGGATCTCGACGAAGGCCCCGAAGTTCATGATCCGGGTGACCTTGCCCAGGTACTCCTTGCCCACCTCGACGTCCTTGGTGAGGCCCTCGATCCAGGCGATCGCCTTCTTCGCGGCATCGCCATCGGTCGCGGCGATCTGGATGGTGCCGTCGTCCTCGACGTTGATCTGGGTGCCGGTCTCGGCGGTGATCTGGCGGATCACCTTGCCGCCCGCGCCGATCACGTCGCGGATCTTGTCGACCGGGATCTTGATGGTCGTGATCCGCGGCGCATACGGCGAGAGCTCACTGCGGCTGGCGCTGATGACCTCGGTCATCTTGTCCAGGATGAAGAGGCGCGCCACGCGTGCCTTCTCCAGCGCATCGCGCAGGATCTCGCTGGTGATGCCGGCGACCTTGATGTCCATCTGCAGAGCAGTGACACCGTCGGCCGTGCCGGTCACCTTGAAGTCCATGTCGCCGTACGCATCCTCCTTGCCGTTGATGTCGGTCAGGACGGCGTAGCGGCCAGTGGCCGGATCGGTGATGAGGCCCATGGCGGCACCTGCCACCGGTGCCTTGATCGGCACGCCAGCGTCCATCAGCGACAGGCTGCTGCCGCACGTGCTGGCCATGGAGGTCGAGCCGTTCGAGCTGACCACCTCGGACACCACGCGGATCGTGTACGGGAACTCCTCGACGCTGGGCAGGACGGGGATCAGCGCTCGCTCGGCGAGCGCCCCGTGGCCGATCTCACGACGGCCGGGGCCCCGCATGGGACGCGCCTCACCCACCGAGTAGGGCGGGAAGTTGTAGTGATGCAGGTACCGCTTCTCGGTCTCGGGCGAGATGGTGTCGAGCCGCTGCACGTCACTGGCGGGGCCGAGCGTGGCAATGGAGAGTGCCTGCGTCTGGCCACGGGTGAAGATGCCCGAGCCGTGAGTGCGTGGCAGCACGCCAACCTCGACGCTGATCGGCCGGATGGTGGCGGTGTCACGCCCGTCGATCCGCACGTTCTCGCTCAGCACCAGCTCACGGCTGGTTGCCTTGGTGAGGACGTCCATCAGTGCGGAGCCGATGCCGTGGCGGCGGCGGATGTCCTCCAGCCGATCGCCCTGCTCGGAGCGGTTGTAGTTGTCGCGGGCGCGGCGGATCTCGTCGGAGATATCGGCCCGAACCGCATCCAGCCGCTGCGGAAGCGCATCGGCAAGGTTGATGAACAGGTCTGCCGTGGCCTCGGCATCCGGCATGGCGCGATGCGCGGCGGCATGGTCGCGGCCGAACACGAAGCGGACCAGGTCGGCCAGCTTGTACGCGCCGGCATCGGGGTAGAGCTGGTAGGCGAGCTCAAGGGTGTCGTACACCGCGCTCGGCTTCCAGGCGACGTCGTTCGGCAGGTGCCGCAGCACGAACGGAACGTCGAAGCTGACGTTGTGCGCCACCAGCGGCGCCTCGCCCACCCACTCGGCGAAGCGCGTCAGCACCTCGGCGGCGGTGGGGGCATTGGCCACGTCCTCATCAGACAGGCCGTGGATCTGGTGGCCCACGATCGAGCGGCCAGGGTTGACCAGCGACTCGAAGCGGTCGACCACCTCGCCGCCGCGCACCTTGAGGGCGGCGATGTCGACGATGTAGCCGTTCTCCGGCTTCATGGCCGTGGTCTCCAGGTCGAAGACCACGAACTCGGGAGTGCCCTCCGCCAGCTGCTTGCCCAGCTTGACGACCGAATCGGCCTTCGGGCCAAGGAAGGGCAGCTTCTTGGCCTTGCCGGCCGTGGCGACCAGCTTCTCCTGCAGGTCGATGCTCTTCTGCAGCTCCGACTGCCCGTAGGCGATGGCATCGGCCATCACCGACTCCGGCAGGATCTTGGCTCCAGCCTCGACCATCATGACCGCGTCGCGCGTGCCCGCCACGACCAGGTCGAGGTCACTCTCCTCGAGCTGGGAGGTGGTCGGATTGGTGACGAACTCGCCGTTGAGACGGCCGACGCGCACGGCGCCCACTGGGCCCAGGAACGGGATGCTGCTGATGGCCAGCGCCGCGGAGGCGCCGTTCACGGCCAGGATGTCGGGATCGTTCTCCTGGTCCGCGCTGAGCACGGTCAGGACGATCTGGACCTCTTGCTTGTAGCCCTTGGGGAAGAGCGGGCGGATCGGCCGGTCGGTGAGACGCATGGCCAGGATGGCCGCCTCGGATGGACGCGACTCGCGCTTGATGAAGCCGCCCGGGATCTTGCCGGCGGCGTACATGCGCTCCTCGTAGTCCACGGTCATGGGGAAGAAATCGATCCCCTCCCGCGGGTTGGCCGATACGGCCGTTGCCAGGAGCACGCTGTCGCCGTAGCGAACCAGCACGGCTCCGTCGGCCTGCTCGGCGAGCTTGCCAGCCTCCAACGAGAAGGTCTGGCCGCCGATTTCGGCCTCTACCTTGATTGACACTGATGCCTCCACTTTTGTTCGTTCGTAGATGTGAGATCAATGGCTGCCCGCTGCCGGCTCACGCTCCTCGGGAGCGGCCACACGGGCTGGTGATGCAGGTGGTGCGATTGCCACTGGCCGCGTCCGCAGGGTCGGCGGTCCGCTGGCGCCATCATCGGCTCCGGATAGACGAAACCCAGGGCCGATACCGGCGCCTGGGCCGTTGGGAGCGATGCGGCTAGCGGCGAAGCCCCAGCCGGCTGATGACCGCGCGGTAGCGGTCGACGTCATTCCGCACCAGGTACGCGAGCAGCCGCCGGCGCTGGCCGACCAGCTTCAGCAGGCCGCGGCGCGAATGGTGATCATTCTGGTAGGTGCGCAGGTGCTCGGTAAGTGACTTGATCCGCTCGGTGAGCAGCGCGATCTGCACCTCTGGCGATCCTGAATCGCCCTCGTGCGTTGCGTACTCCTCGACGATCGCGCCCTTCGCTTCCTTGGCGAGCGGCACAGATTCCTCCACATTCTCTTTCCGTATCGTGCGGAATCGTACCAGAATCGGACACCCCACGCCCACCCGCTGGGCTCAGGCGATGTCGAGAAGGGCGCGCGCCTGCGCCTCGTCGCGATGCATCTGGTCGATGAGCGCGCCGGCATCCGCGAAGCGCTGCTCGTCGCGCAGACGGTGCCGCAGCTCGACGGTCAGCGTCGCGCCGTACAGGTCACCGTCGTAGTCGAGCAGGTACACCTCCACCAGGCGCCGGCCCTGGTCATGGAAGGTGGGCCGCACGCCGATGCTGACCAGCGCGGGATGCTCCGGGCCGACTCCCCGCTGCGGCACGCTGACCATCCCCGTGTAGATGCCGTTCGGCGGCAGGACGGCGGCATAGTCGAAGCGAAGGTTCGCGGTTGGGAAGCCGAGCTCACGGCCCCGGTGGTCGCCCTCCACCACGACGCCCTCCAGCTGGACCCGATGCCCCAGCCGCTCCAGCTCGGCCATGTCGCCGGCTTCCACGGCTGCCCGCAGCCGGCTCGAGGACATCGGCTCGCCTCCGACCAGCACCGGATCGACGGTGGCGACCTCGAATCCGGCGGTCCGGCCGTGCTCGCGCATGCGCTCCGGCGTGCCACCCCGGTCGCGACCAAACGCGCTCTCCGGCGTCATCACCAGTGCCCGCACCACGATCATCGGGGCCAGGTTTGCCAGGAATTCCTCGGCCGTGAGGCTCTTCAGCCGCTCGTCGAAGGGAACCCGAATCGCATGTGGGACGCCCGCGTCGGCGATGCGCTCCAGCACGACGTCGCATGGCAGCAGCCGCGGGACGCGGGATCCCGGATGCACCACCTCGTCGGGGTGCGGATCGAAGACCAACGCGACCGCGTCGATGCCCCTGGCGGCCGCCTCGGCTCGCGTCGCCTCCAGCAACGCGCGGTGGCCCGCGTGCACGCCGTCAAAGACGCCCATGCACAGCGCGGCCGGACCGATCCGCGGCAGGTCGACCGTCATCCTGTCGATCCCCGCACGATGACCTTCTCCGGCTGCAGCTGGCGGCCGGCCAGTGAGCCGATGCCGAGCAGCTCGTCGCGCGCGTCGAAGATCGCCAGCCGGCCACCCTCCGACGCGTCCTCCACCTCCACCCGCGAGCCATTGCGGAAGCGGTCCGCATCGCGCTCGGAGAGGCGCAGGTGCGGCAGCGGCAGCAGCGCGGCCACCGGCAGTATCGCCTCGCCGAGCCTTCCCTCCTCGCGCAGCGCTTCCAGCTGCTGCGGCGTCACCGCCTCCTGGATCCGCAGGCCAGCAGCCTCCGTCCGCCGCAGGGCGGCCAGGTAGCCGCCGCAGCCCAGCCGCGCCCCAAGGTCGCGGGCCAGCGAGCGCACGTAGGTACCCGGCCCGCAGCGCAGGTCGATCCGGACGTCCAGGCAGCCGTCCGCGCCCTCGATGCCCAGCACCTCGATGGCGTCCACCGTCACGCGGCGCGCGCTGAGCTCCAGCGGCATGCCCGATCGAGCGGCGCGATGCGCGGTTCGACCGCCGACCTTGCGCGCGGAGAACGCGGGCGGCATCTGGTCGAACGTGCCCACGAAGCCGGCGAGCGCCTCGCGCACCGCGCCCTCATCGGGCAATGGGCGTTCACCAGGCACGACGGGTCCTTCGCCGTCGTCCGTGTCGGAGGTCGCGCCCAGGCGGATGGTCGCGGTGTAGCGCTTGCGGCCGCCTGTCAGCTCCTCGCTGAAGCGGGTGGCGGCACCGACCAGGATGGGCAGGACGCCGGACGCCAGCGGGTCCAGTGTCCCCGCGTGCCCGATGCGCCGATCCCCCGTGAGCCGGCGCAGCAGCGCCACCATGTCGTGAGAGGTGGGCCCGACCGGCTTGTCGAGGTTAACGACCCCCAGCATCGGACCTGGCCAGCTCGCGCTCGCATTCGGCGAGCAGCTGCTCCTGTGCGCCGGCGAGCGGCGCGGCGATCGTGCAGCCGGCTGCCCTGGCGTGCCCTCCCCCGCCGAAGGCCGAGGTGATCGCGACCGCATCGGCTCGTTCGGTCGTCCGCACGCTGATCCGCGTGGATTCCGGCTCGACCGCCTTGAACAGGACCGTGATGTCGGCCGCCTTGGTCGAGCCCAGCAGGTCGACGAATCCCTCGCTCGCCGTCGGCTGCTCCCCGGTCTCGCGCAGCATGGCCTGGGTCATCGAGGCGTACACGATCCGGCCGTCGCAGCGCTGCCCGATCCCGGCCAGCATCATTCCCCACAGGGCCAGGGTGCTGTATGGCCTGTCGGCGTACACGGCCCGATTGAGCCGCGACAGGTCGGCGCCTGCCTCCACCAGCTCGGCGGCAACGCGCAGCGTGCGGGGCGTGGCGTTGGGATGCGCGAACGTGTGGGTGTCCTGCACGATCCCGGCGAGCAAAGCCGTGGCGATTTCAGCGTCGAGCTGCACGCCCAGCTCGGGGAGCAGCAGCGCCACCATCTCGCAGGTCGCCGCGGCCGTCGGGTCCACCCAGTTGGCAAGACCGAAGCCCGGGTTCGAGACGTGGTGGTCCACGTTGGCGATGCGCGCCCGCGCCAGCCAGTCGGCGTGGTCTCGCGCCACGCTCCCCGTGCGTGCGAGGTCGCCGGCATCCACCACCACTGCCACGTCCGGCTCCAAATGAGGCGCATTGCGCACCTGCTCAACGCGCGGCATGAAGGACAGGAACGGCGGCGGCGGATCCCCGCTGACCACCTCGGCTTGCTTGCCCAGGCGTTCGGCAGCAATGGCCAGCGCGATGGCGGCCCCCAGCGTGTCGGCGTCCGGATTCTCGTGGCAGATCGTGGTCACGCGCCGCGCGTCGCGGAGCAGCGCCACGACCTCATTCATGCTCGTCACCCTTGTCGTGCTCGGCCTCGAGCTCATGCAGGATGCGCAGCACCCGGTCCCCTTCCTCGATCGAGTCGTCGCGACGCAGGGACAGCTGCGGGACCTTCCGCAGTCGCAGCCGCGATCCGAGCTGCCGGCGCAACCAGGGGGTCGCGGCGCGCAGCGCCTCCACGGAGCGGACCTTCTCCTCCTCGCTGCCCAGCACGCTGACCCAGACCCGGGCGTGGCCCAGGTCCGCGGCGGTTTCTACCCGGGTGATGGTGGCGAAGCCGATGCGCGGGTCCTGCAGCTCGCGCTGCAGCAGATCCATCAGCTCCTGCTGGATCTGGCTGTCCAGTCGCTGCGTCCGTTGGCTCATGTGCGCGCCGGCGGCTCAGGCCGGCTCGGACACCATCTGGAAGCACTCGATGACATCGCCCTCGGCGATGTCATCGATCGACAGCCCGATGCCGCACTCGAAGCCGGTCGCAACCTCGCGGACGTCGTCCTTGAAGCGTTTCAGCGAGGTGATGCGACCCTCTGCCACCTGGCTGCCGCCGCGGAACAGGCGGACCTCGCCGCCGCGCACGATGCGCCCATCGGTCACGTACGAGCCGGCCACGTTCCCGGCGCGTCCGGCCTTGATGACCATACGCACCTCTGCATGCCCCTCGACCTGCTCCACCAGCTTGGGGGCAAGCATGCCCTGCAGCGCCGCCCCGACGTCATCGGTCAGCTTGTAGATCACGTCGTAGAGCCGCACGTCGACGCCGGAGGCGTCGATCTGGCGCTGAGCCCCCGGATCGGCCTTGGTGTTGAAGCCGATGACGACCGCATCGGAGGCCGATGCCAGCAGCACGTCCGACTCGTTGATGTCGCCGGCGCCCTCGCGCAGGATGTTGATCCGCACCTCCGTCGTGTTGAGGCGCTCCAGCGCGTGGCGAATGGCGCCCAGGGAGCCCTGCACGTCGGTCTTGAGGACCACGCGCAGCTCCTTGACTTCCGAGGCCTGGATCTGGGCAGAGATATCCTCCAGGCTGAATGCGGCACGGCCATCGCCGTCCCCGTTGCGCCCGGCCGCCTCGGCCATGTCACGCGCCGTCTTCTCGTCCGCGACGACGCGCAGGATGTCCCCCGCCTCCGGTAGGTCCGCCAGCCCGATGATCTCCACGGCCGTCGCCGGCTCGGCTGCCTTCACGCGCTTGCCGGCCGCATTCTGCAGTGCGCGCACGCGACCGTGGGTACGGCCGACCGCCACCACGTCACCGACGCGCAGCGTCCCGGTCTGGACCAGCACGGTCGCCACGTTGCCGCGGCCCTTCTCGACCTTGGATTCGATGATCGTTCCCACTGCGTCGCGCTTCGGATTGGCCTTGAGGTTCTGCAGGTCGGCGACCAGCAGGATCATCTCCATCAGGTCGTCCAGCCCGACCTTCTGCTTGGCCGATACCGGCACCGCGATGACGTCACCGCCGTACTCCTCGATCAGCACGTTCGTGTCGGCGAGCTCCTGCTTGACTCGGTCCGGGTTCGCGTCCGGCTTGTCGATCTTGTTGATGGCCACGATCATCGGCACGCGCGCGGCGCGAACGTGGTCGATGGCCTCCCTGGTCTGCGGCATGACCCCATCATCGGCGGCGACCACGATGATCGCGATGTCGGTGACCTGCGCTCCCCGCGCGCGCATGGCGGTGAATGCCTCGTGGCCGGGCGTGTCGAGGAATACGATGCGCTTGCCCTTGTGCTCGATCTCGCTTGCGCCGATGTGCTGCGTGATGCCGCCGCGCTCCCCCGCCGCTACGGTCGTGCTGCGCACGGCGTCCAGCAGGCTCGTCTTGCCATGGTCGACGTGGCCCATGATGGTCACGATCGGCGCACGGCTGACCAGGTCGGCGGGATCGTCCTCGCTGAACAGCACCGGTTTGCCGGCACCCTCGTCCTCGCTGCCAGGCGCGACGATCTCGACCGGGCCGGCGGCATCGGCCGCTGCCCGCTCGGCAGAGCCGCGCTCCAGCGTTTCGATGCCGAGCTCCCCGGCGACCAGCGAGGCCGTGTCGAAGTCGATCGACTGGTTGATAGTCGCGAAGATGCCGTTGCGGATCAGCTCCTTGATGATGTCCGCTGTGCTGACGCTGAGCGCATCGGCCAGGTCCTTGACGGCCACGGATGACGGCAGCTCGACCGGGCCCTCTGGGCGCACCGGGGTCTGCGGCGCATCGGCCACGGCCGCCGCACTCTGGCGACGCCGCGCGGGACGCGGGCCGCGGCGGGGCTGATATCTACGCGGGGGCATTCGTCACCTCGATCGTGAGCGAACCGGGCTCGACGGATGCGCCCAGGGCGCGCTGGACGGCGGGCGCCAGGCGCTGCGGATCCCGGCAGGCAGGGTCGTTGCACACGTATGTTCCGCGCCCGGCGGCCCGGCCGCTGGGATCCAGACTCACCGCACCATCGGCCATTCGCACGACGCGGGTCATTTCGCGCTTGGGATGGACCGAGCGGCAGACCGCGCAGGTCCGCATCGGCACGTGGTCAGGACGTCGCTTCGGCATCGACGGCCACCTCCTCGGCCGAGCCTTCGCTCATCCCGTTCATTTCGCTCATCTCGTCACCCTCGCCGCCATCGTGCGCGGCGGCCGCGGTGGCCACGCCCGCATCCGAGCGGATGTCGATTCGCCAACCGGTCAGCTTCGCGGCCAGGCGGGCGTTCTGGCCCTCCTTGCCGATGGCCAGGCTGAGCTGGCGCTCCGGCACGATCACGTTGGCGATCTTGTGCTCCTCGTCGATCCGGACACTGAGTACCTCGGCCGGCGACAGGGCCTCTGCCACGTACTGGCCAGCGTCCTCGTGCCACAGCACGATGTCGACTTTCTCGCCGTTGAGCTCGGCCACGATGGCCTGGATCCGTGCGCCACGCTGCCCCACCGCCGAGCCCTTCGCGTCTACGCCGGGCTGCCGGCTCTCCACGGACACCTTTGAGCGGCTGCCTGCCTCGCGGGCGATCCCGCGGATCACGACGGTCCCGTTGTAGATCTCAGGGATCTCCATCTCCATCAGGCGCCGCAGGAATCCCCGGTGCGTCCGGCTGACGACCAGCACCGGGCCGCGCGTCGTCCGACGGACCTCCAGCACGTACACCTTCAGGTGCTGCCCGATGCGGTAATGCTCGCCGGGCAGCTGCTCGGTGACGGCCAGGACCGCCTCGACGCCCTTGCCCATGTCCAGCACGACGGCCTGGTCGGTGGTGCGATGCACCACGCCGGTCATGATCTCGCCCTCGCGGCTCGCGTACTGGCCGTACACCACGTCCCGCTCCGCCTCGCGGAGGCGCTGGCGATACACCTGGCCGGCGGTCTGTGCCGCGATCCGGCCAAGCTGGGCCTGCGTCACGTTCTCGGGCACGCGCACCTTGCCGCCGACGCCGGTGGCCGGGTCGATCTTCTGTGCCTCGGCCACGATCATCTGCAGCTCGGGATCCTCGATCTCCGACTCGCCGGCGACGACCTCGTACTCGCGGTAGACGCTGATCTCGCCGCTCTCCGGATCCACGTGGACCACCACGTTCTCCGGTGCGTCCGCGTTGCGCCGATAGGCAGACTCGATGGCCTGCTCCAGCGTCTGGATGAGGATTTCCTGCGGCACGCCTTTCTCGGCGTTCAACTGGAGCAGTGCTCCGATGAAGTCTCGATTCACGTTCCGCACCTCGCGCCCTTCGGGGCAGAAACAAAAACGTGGGAGGCGAACCGACCCACGTTGTCCTTAGTCAGTATCGATTCGGCACCGCGTTTTTCAGCGCGAAACCGACGCGAAGTATATCAGTCTGAACCCGGTTCCGCCACGGCCCCCACGGGCGGGGAAAGATGGGTAGTCCGCCCCGCTCCAAGCGCCTACAGTACCGACGAGCCGACGCTTGTGGGCCCGGCCATGTCCCATGCGCGCGCTGGAGAAGCGGCCCCCGATGGACCTCTACATGGACCGCCATGACGTCAAGGGCATCACCCCGGAGCAGGTCGCGCAGGCGCACCTCCTGGATCTCGCGGCGTCGCCAAAGCACGGCGTGGAGTTCCTCACCTACTGGTTCGACGGGGCCAACAACGCCGCGTTCTGCCTCGCCAAGGCGCCCAGCGCGGAGGAGATGCAGGCGGTGCATCGCGAAGCACACGGGCTGGTCTCGAACGAGATCATCCGCGTGGCCGAGGACGACATCCTGCGGTTCCTGGGGCGGATCGAGAACCCTGTCGACGCGGCGCACGTCGCCAGCCCTTTTCGGACGGTCCTGTTCACCGACCTCCAGGGTTCGACCTCGATGCTCAGCGAGCTCGGGCAGGCGGCCTACATGGTGCTGCTGACCGAGCACGACCTGATCCTCCGCCGGGCGCTCGTCAGCGCACACGGGCGCGAGGTGAAGCACACCGGCGACGGGATCATGGCCGCCTTCGAGGACGTTGCCGATGGCCTGCGATGCGCCCTGGCGATCGAAAGCGCGTTCGGTGAGCGCAACGCGGCTGTCGGACCGCCTGCACTGCGCATCCGCGTGGGAATCGCGGCGGGTGAGCCCGTCGAAAGCGACGACGACCTGTTCGGCTCCACGGTCAACCTCGCGAGTCGCATCTGCCAGGTTGCCGATGGAGGACAGGTGCTCGTGGCCGATCAGGTCCGGGAGCTGGGGACGCGGGAGGGCTTTTCGTTTTCTCCGGCGGGACGGCGGGTCCTGAAAGGCTTCCCGGGCCGGATCCCGGTCTACCAGCTCGAGCCCCGGTGAAACTCGGAAATCAGCCGCGTCGCGAGATCAAGGCAATGCCCTCGACCAGCGCGGCGGTCGCCATGGCGAAAGCGGCGACAAGGCTCCAGGCCATCATCCGCGTGAACCGACTGCCGATCGCAGGAGTCCTCATAGCCGACCGACTCCACCATGACTTTCCGGTTGTCGAGGTCACGCTGCAACCGGCGTCCGAACATGGCCATCGCGGGATGCGTACCAAAGTGCTTCCACAGCCCCGCGCGCTCGATCTCCCAGGTCCAGCCGACACGGGTCCCGCCTTCGACCGGTGTGACGGTGTACCACGTCCGACCAGCGCCTTCCCACGCAGCGGGATGAACTTCAGCGCCACCACGATCGGGATAGTAAGGCCGGGGTCCGCGATGCCGCCGATCCATTGGATCGCGGCCGTCAACGTCGCCCCGGCCTCGATGGCCGCTTTCTAGGGGGCGATCATCGCGCAGATCTCGTCCAGGGGATTATCGATTGTTCGGCCGTGGCTCGACACGAGCGCGTCCGTCGCGACATTCCAAACGCTCCGACCGACCAGTCCCTCGAATACGTCCCGGCCGCTCGTCGCGCGGTAGAGCGTGCCGTCGCGTGCGATCCAGAAGTGATCCGGACCGACGCTGGGATGGCCGAGGTCAACTGTCTTTCCATTCGCGGAGTAGCTAATCGTGACCTGCCAGTTATCGACCTCGGCGAGGCGCTGTCCGCTGAACTCATGGACGATGATGTGGCCCTCGAAACTGACATCCACCGGGAAGCCGCACATGGCGAGCCAATCGGCCTCGGCCTGTGGTTCGAACGAGTGGAAATCGATGACCGTGATCGTCGGTCGCGCGGCGACTGCGGCGCCACCGCTCATCCCCAGGGCCATCCCCGCGCCGAGCGCGGCTATCCCCACTCGGCGCATGACCGTCAGTAAAGGCAAATTGATCCGGCGCATTGAGTCCTCCACACGGGCACGGTGCCAACCAGTACGACGGTCGGGCGGAGCAGTCGAACGACGCCGGGCGGTGGGACGCTGTGACCAATTCGGTCGATCAGGTGCCGCAACCACGGCCCAGGCCCGCTAAGAGCCTTCGGGCGTCGCAGGGGAGATACCCTGTGAGGATGCGCGACAGGAGTCGGCAGGCGAACAGTACCATAAGCCGACGACTTTTTGCACTTGCGTCCAGCGCTGGCTATCTGTTTCCGATAGGGCACCGGACTGCGCCGGGTCGCCTGCACCGCCCATACTTTCGGATGGCGGCCGTCAGCGTCGCCCCGGCCGTGAGAGTCTCCCGCTAGCCGCTTACTGGCCCCTTATCGATTTCGTCTCCCATGGTGCCTGTCCCAGTCCACTGCGGACTTCGCCTGATTGGGTGACAAGTACCCAGACATCGGCTGCAGCATTCGCGTTCTGCACCGAGGATGCGACGGCCTCGTAAGTCCCTACCGGGCCACCGGGCACCGCGCGGCCAACTGTCACCGACCACGGCAGGATCAGCGCGTAGCAACCGGAGCTGTTGTCAAGGTGCCCCCATGCGCGCGGCCGGTTGTCCATGGACATCGCGATCCCAAAGTCCTGATTGGACCGGTTACGCGTATCGATGCAGACGTTCGCGGTCCGGGGTGATGGCGGCGCAGAGCATGCGGCGAGCATCACCAGCACGCAGGGGGCCAGAAGCAGGTTGCGCGACATGATCGATCCCTCGCGGTGTGGCGTTCTGGTTGGCGAGAGAAGCGATAACGACAGCTCCGGGTGGGGGCGGGGATGATCCCCGCAAGCTCATGGCGATCCTACCGCAACCGGCCTGCCGGCCACCTTCCGGGCTGGGTTGGCCTGCTCGGGCCTCATAGTCGTGGCGAGCCTCTTGGCGGGCCACACGCACGCTGGTTGCGCAGCGAATGGACGACGTACTCGGCGGCTAATGGGGGTACAGCCGGGCGTAGGGCCGTTGACGAGCTGCTGGCGACCCTTTGGAGCGCGAATCAGCCCTCGATCAGGCGCTGCACGTCCTGGATCGAGATCAGGATCACGAGCGCCAGCAGGACCATGAAGCCGGTGAGATAGATCAGGGCGGCGCGCTCGGCAGGCAGGCGGCGGCGACCGATGGCCTCCGCCACGACCACCAGGATTCGACCGCCGTCGAGCGGCGGGAACGGCAGCACGTTGACCACGGCGAGGTTGATCGACAGCAGCGCCACGAAGTACACGAAGCCCTGCACCGGCAGCGGGCTATCCAGGATGCGCCCGGTCTGCTCGGCGATGCCGATCGGCCCAAGGGCGGAGCCCGCATCGGCATTGAGGCCGAGGAGGCCGCCAACGGCGTCAACCAGCCCGCCCGGCAGCTGTACGGCCAGGCCCGCGGCCCCGTCGGAGCCGAAGCCCATGGCGACCGCCGACACCGGGTTCGACGCGATCGGGTCACCCTCCACCACCTTCTGCGGATGCCAGCCGAAGCCCACCGCGCCCTTTCCCTGCCGGATGTCGGCCTGGGTCAGCTGGCGCGGCATGACGGACATGTGCACCGTCCGGTCGCCGCGCGACACGCCCAGGTCGACATACCGCCCGGCCCTGCCGCTCACGTAGTCGCGCAGGTCGTTCGGGTCTTCGAAGCTTCGTCCATCGGCCGTCTCGATGATGTCGCCGGCGCGCAGGCCCGCGTCCTGTGCCGGGCTGCCGGCCTGGATCGAATCCACCACCAGACCACCCCGCAGCGCGGCCGAGGGCATGGCGAAGAAGACGCTGAACAGGAGGCCGGCCAGCACGAAGTTCATGGCCACGCCGGCCAGCAGGACGCCGATGCGCACGGCGAGCGGCTTGCGGTTGAACGCGCCCTGCATGGCGGTCTCGATCGCCATCTCGGAGAGCCCGCTGTCGCGCATCTTCTTCGCCTCGATGTCCCCGTCCTCGCCGAGCATCCGCACGAAGCCGCCCAGCGGCAGCCAATTCAGCGAGTAGCGCGTGCCTCGCCAGAAGCGCGAGGCGAGGCGCGGCGGGAAGCCGACGGCGAACTCCTGCACCGTGACCCCCGCCGCCTTCGCGGCAAGGAAGTGCCCCAGCTCGTGGACCACGACCAGCACGACCAGGACGGCCACGAAGGCCACGACCGAGCGGACGACGTCCATCAGGCGGCCGTGCCCACCTCGCGGTGCAGCGCCCTGCGCACGTCCGCATCGAGCGCAACGATCTGCTCGAGATCCGGTTCGGTTTCGCTCCCCCATCGCGCGACCGCCGACTCGATCAAACCGGCGATGCCGGTGAATGGCAGGCGACCGCCCAGGAACGCCTCGACGGCGACCTCGTCCGCCGCATTCAGGATCGTGCCGCGATTGCCCCCCGCCTCGGCCGCGTCACGCACGACGGCGTAGGCGGGATAGCGCATCGGGTCGAGGGGGCTGAACTCGATCGGCTCCCAGTCCTGCGGCGAGACCTGGCGAGCAGGTGATGGCAGGCGCTCGGGAAAGGTCAGGGCGTACTGGATGGGAAGCCGCATGTCCGGGACCCCGAGCTGGGCCTTGTAAGAGCCGTCAGTGAACTCGACCAGCGAGTGGACCAGGCTGCGGGGATGGATCACTGCCGAAATCCTACTGTACGGCTGGCGGTAGAGCCATCTGGCCTCGATGGCCTCGAACGCCTTGTTCACCAGCGTCGCCGAGTCAATCGTGATCTTCGGTCCCATCCGCCAGGTTGGGTGCGCCAGCGCCTCCTGCGGCGTGACGGTCGCAAGCTCCATCGGGTCGCGGTCGCGGAACGGACCCCCGGACGCGGTCAGGACCAGGCGTCGTACGTCCTCCAGCCGCTCACCCAGCAGGCACTGCCAGATGGCCGAGTGCTCGCTGTCGACCGGTCGCAGGCGCAGCAGCGGATCGCCGCCGGCCGCGTCGAGCGCCTGCGCGACCAGGTGTCCGCCGGTCACGAGCGTCTCCTTGTTGGCGAGGGCCACCGTCTTGCCCGCCCGCAGCGCGGCCAGCACGGCGGGCAGCGCGGTCATGCCGGTCGTGGCAACGACCACGATGTCCGCATCGGGCAGGCAGGCCAGCTCGCGCAGGCCGTCATCGTCTGCGCCATCGGCGAGCCAGTGCAGCGCATCGGGCCAGTCGGCACGCTGGGTTTCGAAGGCTGGTGCCGGATGCCCCGCCGCCAGGCCCACCACCCGGAAGCGGTCGCGGTGGGCGCCGATCACCTCCAGCGTCTGTCGGCCGATGGAACCGGTCGAGCCAAGGACGCTGACGCCGATCATGTCCCGCTGCCGACCACGAACAGGGCGTAGCCCGCCAGGATGGGTGCGGCGAACAGGAAGGAGTCCACCCTGTCCAGCATGCCGCCATGCCCGGGGATCAGGAACCCGGACTCTTTGCGATCCGCGGCGCGTTTGAGCAGTGATTCGGCCAGGTCGCCGGCCTGTGCCGCCAGCGCGACCAGTGGGCCGATGAGCACAGCGTGCCACAGGGGCAGGCCCACCAGCCAGGCGCCGATGGCAGCGCCAACGGTGGCGATGACGATCCCCCCGCCCACGCCCTCGATCGTCTTGGAAGGGCTGATGTGCGGGATCAGCTGGCGCCGCCCGAGCCAGCGTCCTGCGGCGTACGCGCCGGTGTCGTAGCCCCACACGATCAGCAGCAGGCAGAGCACCCAGGCCGCACCGGCCTGCAGCCCCAGGCCGCCGACCGTGGTGTCCGGGCCACCATCCGCCGGGCCGAGGTGGCCGACCAGGACGATGAACGGCGCCAGCAGCGACACGTAGCCCACACCGAACGTGGAGGTGGCCCAGGTCACGAAGCCGGCGCGCGGGTCCGGTCGCGTGAAGCTGGCCACGCCGAGCACGATGACCGCGGCCACGAAGGCGACCACCGGCAGGCCGGGGACGGTGGTCGCCGTGAGGAGCGAGGAAAGCAGGGCGCCCACGAATCCCTGGTTGGCGGCGACGATCCCCGCGCCGGCCACGGCGATTCCGGCGGCCAGCATCAGCACCTGGGGCGGCTCGAAGCCCGCGGCATCGAGCAGGCCGATGACCTCCACCAGGGCGAGGAACACCACCAGGCCGACCAGCAGGGACAGCCATGGCTCGCCCAGCAGCGCGACGGCCACCACGATCGGCGCCAGCACGGCGGCGGTCAGCACTCGGGTGCGCAGCATCGAGACGCTCAGGCCCCGTAGCGGCGCTGTCGGAGCGTGAACTCGTCCATGGCTGCCACCAGATCCGCCTCGCGGAAGTCCGGCCACAGCGCGGCGCAGAACACGAGCTCGGCGTAGGCGCCCTGCCACAGCAGGAAGTTGCTGGTCCGCTGCTCGCCACCGGTCCGGACGATGAGATCGGGCTCGGGTTGGCCGGCGGTATAGAGGTGCTCCGCGACGCGCGCCTCATCGACCTCGTGCGCGGGCACGCCGGCGGCGATCAGCGCTCGCGCAGCGTCGACGATCTCCGAGCGACCCGAATAGTTGAAGGCGATGTTCAGGACCATCCGCGTGCCACGCTTCGTCTTCTCCTCCGCATCACGGATGGAGCGCTGGATGTCGACTGGCGCCTCGTGCAGGCGGCCGATGACCTGGACCCGCACGCCCTCGGTCACCAGCTCGTCCGTGTACTGCCGCACGGCGCCATCGATCAGCCCCAGCAGCCCCGCCACCTCCTCGTCGGTGCGCCGCCAGTTCTCCTGGCTGAAGACGTAGAGGGACAGGACCTCGATGCCATGATCTGGGGCGACCTTGACGATGGGGCGGATGGCCTCCACGCCCTGGACGTGGCCGGCGATACTGGGCAGGCCGCGGGCGGCCGCCCAACGGCGGTTGCCATCCATGATGATCGCGACGTGCCTCGGGCGCTCTCGCAAGGGCGCCTCAGACCTCCATCACTTCCGATTCCTTGCGCTCCGCGCGGCCATCGATGGCCTCGACATGCCGATCGGTCAGGCGCTGAAGGTTGTCGAGCTCGCGGCGCTCCTCATCCTCGGAGAGGTCACCGTCGCGCAACGCCTTCTTGAGGTAATCGGCGGCGTCGCGGCGATGGTTGCGGACCTCCACCCTGGCCTCCTCCGCGCGGCGACGAACCTGCTTCACCATGTCGCGCCGGCGCTCCTCGGTGAGCGGTGGCACGTTGAGGCGGACGACAGTGCCATCGACGTTCGGCATGAGACCAATGTCACTGCGGGTGATGGCCTTCTCAATGGCTGAGAGGACGGATCGGTCCCACGGCTGGATGACGATGAGGTGCGAATCCGGGGTGCTGATGCCGGCGATCTGCTGCAGGGCGGTGGGCGTGCCGTAGTAGTCGACCATGATCCGCTCCACCAGCGCGGTGGATGCGCGGCCGGTGCGGATGGCGGCGAAGTCGCGCTCCATTGCCTCGAGCGCGCGCTCCATCTTCGGCTCGGCCGCGGAGAGTGCCTCGTGCGTCATGACGTCACCTCCCCGGCGATGAGTGTGCCGATCGGCTCGCCGCGCACGGCTCGCGCGATGTTGCCCGGCTGCGTCATGTCGAAGACGACGATCGGCATCTCGTTATCCATGGCCAGGCTGACGGCCGTGGCGTCGAGCGCCTCCAGCCGGTTCGAGATGAGATCCGTGTAGCTGATCTGGGTGTAGCGGCTGGCAGACGGATCCTTCTCCGGATCGGCATCGTACACCCCGTCCACGCGGGTGGCCTTGAGGATGACCTGGGCGCCGATCTCGACCGCGCGAAGGGTTGCCGCAGTGTCGGTCGTGAAGTACGGGTTGCCCGTGCCGGCCACCATCACCACCGCCCGGCCCTTCTCGAGGTGACGGACCGCGCGGCGCCGGATGTACGGCTCGCAGATCTCCGGCATGGCAATGGCCGACAGCACCCGGGTCGGGCAGCCGGCCTGCTCCAGCGCGTCCTGGATGGCGAGGCCGTTCATGACGGTCGCCAGCATGCCCATGTAATCGGCGGTGGATCGATCCATGCCGCTTGCGGCGGCTGACAGCCCGCGGAAGATGTTGCCGCCCCCGACCACGATGGCGATTTGCGGTCCGTGGTCCCGTGCCTCCGCCACCTGCCCGGCGATGGCGCGCGCCACATCCGGGTCAATGCCGTACTGCCGGCCGCCCATCAGGGCCTCGCCGGACAGTTTCAGCAGGACCCGGTCGTAGCGGCGCGCGGAGGCGGCGTCGCTCACCTAGGCAGCCTCCTCGTCGCCGGCTTCCTCCCCGGCCGTCTCCCCCACCGCCATGCGCACGAAGCGCGCGACGCGGATGTTCTCGCCCAGCAGGGCGATTTTCTCCGTGATGAGGTCGCCGATGCGCTTGTCGGTGTCGCGGTACGGCTGCTCAAGCAGCGTGACCGATTCCAGCCACTTGCCGAGCTTGCCCTCCGCGATTTCCGGGATGCGATCCGCCGGCCGGCCTTCTGCCTCGGCCTCCGCCGCGAACGCTCGTCGCTTCGTTTCCAGCAGCTCCGCAGGCACGTCCTCACGGCTCACGAACAGGGGCTCGTGGCCGGCCACCTGCATGGCCAGCTCGCGCGCCAGCTGCTGGAAGTCGTCGGTGCGTGCCACGAAGTCCGTCTCGCAGTTCAGCTCCAGCAGCACGCCCAGCCGGGCGCCGTGGTGGATGTAGCTGGCGATTATGCCCTCGCGGGCCTCGCGACCGGCCTTCTTGGCGGCGGTCGACAGGCCCTTGGCGCGCAGCCAGGCGACGGCCTTCTCGACATCGCCAGCCGACTCCTCGAGGGCGCGCTTGCAGTCCATGATCCCGGCGCCCGTCTGCTCGCGCAGCTCCTTGACGTCCTGGGGCTTGATGCTTGTGGTCTGGGTCATTCCTCTTGGCCTTCCTTGATCGGTGCCGTGCGCTACTCGGCCTCGACCTCGCTGTCCTCGTCTGCCGCCTCGGCCGCCTTGCGGGCGCGCGAGCGGCGTTCCTCTTCCTCGTCCTCTTCCGGCTCCGGCTCGAACACCAGCGCCTCGCCGGCGGCCAGCACGGCCGTGTAGTCGGCGTCACTGGCCAGCGCAGCCTCGTCCACGGGCGGTATGGCCTCGGCCTGCTCGAACTCCTCGTCCAGCTGCTGCTGACGCTCCTGCTGGGCGGCCAGGACCGCGTCCGCCACCTGTGCGCAGATCAGCCGAACGGAGCGAATCGCGTCGTCATTGGCCGGGATCACCCAATCAATGAGGTCGGGATCGCAGTTCGTGTCCGTCATGGCCACGATCGGGATCTCCAGCCGGCGCGCCTCCGCCACGGCGATCGACTCGCGATGCGGGTCGACCACGAACACCGCCCCCGGCACACGGCGCATGCGCCGAATGCCGCCCAGGGCGTGGTTCAGCTTCTCGATCTCCTCGGTGAGCTTGCTCGCCTCTTTCTTGGTGAGGCGCTCGAACTCGCCGGCGTCTCTCCGAGCCTCCAGGGCCTCGAGGCGCTGGATGCGGCGCTTGATGGTCGTGAAGTTGGTGAGCATGCCGCCCAGCCAGCGGTTGTTGACGTAATGCTGGCCGCATCGCTCGGCCTCGGCGGCGATCGACTCCTGCGCCTGCTTCTTGGTGCCGACGAAGAGGATGCTGTCGCCGTGGCGAACAGTCTCGCTGATGAAGGCGAGCGCAGCGTCCAGCAGCGTGACGGTCTGGGCCAGGTCGATGATGTGGATCCCGTTGCGCTCCGCGAAGATGAAGGGGCGCATCTTGGGATTCCAGCGTCGGGTCTGGTGGCCGAAATGGACCCCAGCCTCGAGCAGCTGCTTCATGGATGTGGCAGCCAACGAATACCTCCGGTTCGATCCTCCGCCCGCATCAACTCCGCGCCAGACCTGGCGACATGCGCCGGGCACCGTGGAACGCTGGATCCGCGAGCGTGTGAGATGGGAAAAACATGCCTCCAGGCTCGGCCGACGGTCGATCCAGGGGGCTTCGCGAGTATAGCACGACCGTGCCCCCCGCTCCTCGTCGCCTCCCGGCCAGCAGGGCCAGGAACAACGGTACCGAAGTACCCCTAGCCCACCCGCTCGTACCTTGACCCATCAGGGACCGGACCTAGCATCGGCCTTCCGTCGCAGGCGGATGGCTGCCTCCGACGATGCTCGACGTGACCTGCGGAGGAAGGCAGATGCGGATGCGACCCAGGCAGATGGCCCTGACCGGCGTCCTGGCGGCCATGGTGCTGACCAGCACGCTTGGCGTGGGGCCGGCGGCGGCCCATCGACGCATGATCGTGGTGCAGCCTGGGCAGACCCTTTCCGGGATCGCGGCCGAGCTCGGCATCAGCCTGCGCCGCCTCATGCGCCTGAACCACCTGACCGATCCGAACTGGATCTACGCTGGGCAGCACCTCCGCCTCGAAGTGGGGCGACATCGGCACAACGACCGTGCGCCGCTGCGCAGGCTCAGCTCGCACCGCGTGACGCACGGGGAGACGCTGAGCAGCATCGCGGCGCGATACAACATCAGCGTCTCTCGCCTGGTGCGACGGAATCACCTGCACGATGCGTCCCGCATCTACGTCGGCCAGCGCCTGCGTATCCGGATGGTGCCGATTCACAAGGGCGGCACATCCCACCACGCCCCACAGCGCCGCGCGGGCTTCGTGACCCACGTCGTCAGCTTCGCCGAGACGCTCAGCGGCATCGCGCTGCATTACCACGTCGACCTCCGGACGCTGGTTGCCGCCAACGGGATCGCCAATCCCTCCTTCATCCGCGTCGGACAGCGTCTGCGCGTGCCAGGAAGTCACGCAGCGAGACGCCGCACGGCCCATCACCGCCGCAGCCAGGGCATCCATCATCAACAGCGCCACGCGACTGGATGGCGCATGCCCGGCGAGATGGCAGCGGTCCTGCGCGGACGCCACGACATCGGCCGGATTATCCGGACAGAGGCGCGCGCCCAGCACGTGCCGGCCGCGCTGGCCATGGGGGTCGCCTGGCAGGAGTCCGGCTGGCAGGAGCGGATCGTATCGTCCGCTGGCGCCATCGGGGTCATGCAGCTGCTGCCGTCGACCGCCGACTGGGTCTCGGCC
>DATAOD010000134.1:0-3713 GCA_036265975.1 Candidatus Limnocylindria bacterium | reverse complement strand
GTACCGCGCACGAGCAGGACGTGCGGCGGGAACGTGTTCGTGTCGATGGTCAATGCCACCTTCGGATTGGCCTCGAGGGCCGACACCTTGGGCGCGTGCGGCACCGTGCAAAGAACGAACTGAGCGCCGTTCCAGTGAAACCCGATCGGGATCGCGCGCGGAAAGCCGTCGGGCCCCATGTATGCCAGCCGTGCCGGGATACTGGATTGCATGAGCTCTTGTGCCAGCGGATCGCCGAGCACCCGGGCGACATCCTGTGGTTGCATCCCGCCCTCCCCCCGGATTCAGCTGCACAAAATGTAGCGAGACCACGATGCCCTTCCGCCGGGCGATGCGCAACTACATGTGGCCCCGCGCTACAGATGCACGTTGGGGAGCGCACGCGCAGGCTCGGGGTCCCGCGGCCGGTCCATTTTTTGGTCTTTGCAAGCTTGCGCGGGCCTGCGATCGTCCAGCGTGAAGGACACGGCGACCCGAAAGGAGGACCGATGTCATGAACGCACATCGACTGCTCGTCGCGCTCGTCCTGGTGCTGACGCTGCCGCTCGCCGCGGCCGCGCACGACGGTGAGACGTTCGGCAGCGTCCACTTCCCGATCTCCTGCACGCCGGCGGCACAGGCGGACTTCCAGCGCGCGGTGGCGCTGCTGCACTCGTTCTGGTACGAGGAAGCGCTCACCGCCTTCACCGCGATCACGACCGCCGAGCCCACCTGCGCCATGGGTTACTGGGGCATGGCCATGAGCGTCTACCACCCGCTATGGGCGCCGCCCAGCGCCGCGACGCTGGCCAAGGGCTCGGCGGCCATAGAGAAGGGCCGCGGGCTGACCGCGACCCCGCGCGAGAGGGACTACGTCGCGGCGATCGCGACCTTCTATACGGACCACGACACGCTCGATCACCGCGCGCGGGCGGCCGCCTACGAGAAGGCGATGGCGCAGGTCCACGCGCGATATCCCGATGACCGCGAGGCCGCCGTGTTCTACGCGCTGGCGCTCGACGCCACCGCGGCGCCGACCGACAAGACGTACGCCAACCAGAAGAAGGCGGCCGCAATCCTGGAGAAGGTGTACGCCGAGCAGCCAAACCATCCCGGCGTCGCCCACTACCTGATCCACAGCTACGACTACCCACCGCTGGCCGGCCAGGGGCTGGTCTCCGCCCGCAGCTACGCGAAGATCGCGCCGGCGGTGCCGCACGCCCTGCACATGCCCTCCCACATCTTCACGCGCCTCGGCCTGTGGCAAGAATCGATCGACTCCAACCTCGCCTCCGCCCGCGCCGGCAAGGCCTACTACGCGCGCCTGGGCAAGGACACCGTGTGGGACCAGACGCTGCACGCCCTCGACTACGTCGTCTATGCCTACCTGCAGACCGGTCAGGACACCAGGGCGCGCGCGGTGCTGGAAGACCTGCGCGCGATGCCCAAGGCCGAGCCGGAGAACTTCGCGGCCGCCTACGCCTATGCCGCGATTCCCGCGCGGGTCGCGCTCGAGCAGCACCGCTGGAGCGATGCGGCGACACTCGTGCCGGTCTCGCCGACCTTCCCCTGGGACCGCTTCGCCTGGGCGCAGGCGATCACCACGTTCACCCGGGCTCTGGGCGCCGCCCGCGGGGGCGACGTGACCGCCGCCCGCGCCGAGGCCGCCAAGCTGGATGGCTACCACGCGGCCTTGCTCGCGGCCAAGGATGTGTACTGGGCCGGGCAGGTCGACGTCCAGCGTCAGGCGGCCGCGGCGTGGATCGCGCGCGCCGAGGGCAAGACGGACGAGGCCGTCAGGCTCATGCGCGCGGCCGTCGCCCTGGAGGATTCCACCGAGAAGCATCCCGTCACGCCGTCGTCCGTGGTGCCGGCCCGCGAGCTGCTCGGTGACATGCTGCTGGACGTCAACCAGCCCGGGCAGGCGCTCGTCGAGTTCGAGGCCTCGGCCGCGCGCGATCCCAACCGGCTCAACGGCCTGCTCGGCGCGGCGCGCGCCGCCGAGCTGTCGGGCAACGCGGCGAAGGCCAGGGCGCTGTACGGGCGCGCCGTCGCGCTGTGTGATCTCGCCGACGGCGAACGGCCTGAACTCCGCCACGCGAAGGCGGTCCTGGCGAAGTAGCGGGATCCGGGCGCTGGCTGTCCGCCCGACCCGTCTGCGATCAGCGGACCTCGGAACACGAGAGGGGCTAGCGGTTCCCGCCCGCTAGCCCCCGTCCTGTTGCACAGAGACCGCCGCCGGCCGGCTTCGTGAGTCATCAGGCATGATGCCTCCCTTGATCGTCACGTGCTCGTGCGGCGCCTTGGTCCGAGCGTCCGAGACACTGGAGGAGGCCACGACTCTGGTCGAGTCTCAAACCAGGGTGGTGACCATGCCTTTGACCTTTCCTCTACGGCGAAGTCGCGAATGGCGCAAGCGGTGGCTCCCAGCTACGATACGCTGGAGCTCAACGACCGAGCCGGAGGGAGACGACGTGACCCAGCGGAAGATGGTTCTGGCGGGGCTGGTGGCCTGGTATGCGGTGGTGTCGGCCTGGACGGCCTATGCGCCGGCCGACCGCCAGTTCTGGTTGCTGGCCAGCATCCTGCCGGCCGCGCTGGTGGCCTTCCTGGCGGCCACCCACCGGGCTTTCCCCCTGTCGCCCGCGTCATATGCCTCGATCACGCTGTTCCTGACCCTGCACATGATCGGCGTCCGCTACACCTACGCGCAGGTGCCGGCCGGGTTCTGGCTCGAGCACGCCCTGCACTTCGATCGCAACAACTTCGACCGGGTCGTCCACTTCTGTTTCGGTTTCCTGATGGCCTATCCGCTGGAGGAGACGTTTCGGCTCCTCGCCGGCACGAGGGGCTGGCTGCTGTACTACCTGCCGGTGATGACCATTCTCGGGTTGAGTGGTCTGTGGGAGATCATCGAGTCCTGGGTCGCCCAGACGTTCCATCCCGAGCTCGGCCTGGCCTACCTGGGGTCGCAGGGCGACGTCTGGGACTCCCAGAAGGACATGGCCTCGGCTCTCTACGGCGCCCTCGTCTGCATGGCGATTCTGTTCCTCGTCCGAAGGGCCCGCCCAGCCGAACGGCTTGCTCCGTCCTCGTGAGATGACCGCGCCCCGGCCCAGTCGCCTGGCGCTGGGACTGCTCGTCGCCTACCTGCTCTTCTGGCTCTGGATGGCCATCTCCCCGCTGGATCGCGGGGACTGGCTGCTGGAGAACCTGCTGGCCATCGCGTTCGTGGCCGCGCTGCTCGCCACCGCCCGTCGCTTCATGCTGTCCGACCGATCCTACGTGCTGATCGTGCTGTTCCTGGGCCTGCACGCCGTCGGCGCCCACTACACCTACGCGCAGGTGCCCTTCGGCTTCTGGCTGCAGGACCACCTCGGCCTTGCGCGGAACCCCTTCGACCGCCTGGTGCACTTCGGCTACGGCCTGCTGCTGTCTTACCCCCTGCGCGAGGTGCTCGTGCGGCTGGCCTCCTTGCGCGGCGTCTGGTCTTACTTCCTTCCGGTGAGCGGGATCCTGGCCCAGAGCGCCCTCTTCGAGGTGATCGAGGCCGTCGTCGCCACCGTGGTCAGCCCGGAGCTGGGCACCGCCTATCTGGGCACTCAGGGAGACGAGTGGGACGCGCAGAAGGACATGGCCGCGGCACTGGCCGGCGCGCTCCTGGCCATGCTCCTGACGCGCGCCGTGTCCAGACGAGATCCCGCGGCCTGAGGAGACGGCCGCCGGCCTACTGC
>DATAOD010000133.1:0-4257 GCA_036265975.1 Candidatus Limnocylindria bacterium | reverse complement strand
GCGCCTTTGCCCAGCGGGCGGTCTTCAAAGGTCAGCTCACCGGTCCACTGCTTGTGCAGGCCGCCGACGCACCGCGCGATCGTGGTCTTGCCACTGCCCGACTCGCCGACCAGCGCGACCACCTCGGCCTTGGCCACGTCGAAGCTGACCCCGTGCACGACCTCCTTGCGGCCGTAGAACACCTTGAGGTCGTCGAGCGTCAGGATGATGTCCCGCGCGATGTGGGGGTCGGCGTCGGTGGTGTTGCCGCGATTGATGTCCCAGGTGCCGATCTCGCCGACCCGCAGGCACTTGGCGGTGTGGTCCGGGCCGACCTGCACGTCCTCGGGCTCGACCTCCCGGCACCGGTCCTGGGCGTACGCGCAGCGGGTGTTGAACCGGCAGGCGGTCGGGCGCCGTCCCGGCCCCGGCGTGGAGCCCGGGATGCCGGTGAGCGCGCGGGCCTGCGACAGGTGCGGGATCGCGTCCAGCAGCGCGCGCGTGTACGGGTGCGCGGGCTGGCGGAACATCGCATCACGCGGACCCAGCTCGATGATCTGCCCCGCGTACATCACCGCGACCCGGTCGGCGATGTTGGCCACGACGGCCAGGTCGTGGGTGACGTAGAGCGCTGCGACGCGGTGGCTGCGGCACAGCTCGCCCAAGGTCTGCAGCACCATGTCCTGGGTGGTGACGTCCAGGCCGGTGGTCGGCTCGTCGAGCACCAACACCTTGGGCCGCGGCAGGAACGCCATCGCCAGCGCGACGCGCTGCACCTGGCCCCCGGACAGCTGATGCGCGTAGCGGGCGAGGAACTCGTCGTCGTCGGGCAGACCGACCTCGCGCAGCCCGGCCCTGGCGCCGTCGAGGCGTTCCTCGGACGTGCCGATGCCGTGCAGCTCCAGCAGCTCGACGATCTGTCGGCCGATGCGGATCGCCGGGTTGAGGGCGGAGGCCGGGTCCTGCGGCACGTACGCGATCTTCATGCCGCGGATCTCGCGGAGCTGCTCCGACGACAGCTCCAGGACGTCCTCCCCCTCGAACATGACCTTGCCGCGCTCGATGAACGCCCCGCGCCGGGCGTAGGCGAGCAGCGCCGTGCCCGCGGTCGTCTTGCCCGAGCCGGACTCGCCCACCAGGCCGACCACCTCGCCTGGGTGCAGCTCGATGTTGATCTCGTCGACGACGTCGACTCCGCGCCCGGTGAGCGCGACTCGCAGGTCGGAGACGGTGCAGCCCGCCTCGACGTCGGGCGTGTCCTTCTCGAGCAGGCTCATCAGTCACCCCTGCCGGTCAGCCGCGCGATGCCGTCGGCCATGAGATTGGTGCCGATGGTGAAGACACCGATGATGATCACCGGCGCCAGCATTGCCCAGGGCTGGACCAACAGCGCCAGTCGGTTCTCGTAGATCATCACGCCCCAGTCGGCCGCGCTGGGGTTGGTGGCGAAGCCCAGGAAGCCGATGCCCGCGACGAGGCCGATCGAATAGGTCAACCGCAGTCCTGCCTCGGCCAGCAGCGGCGCGCTCATGTTGGGCAGCACCTCGGCCAGGATCACTCGCAGCCTGCTCTCGCCGAGCGCCTCGGCGGCGGCGACGTAGTCGCGGGAGACGAGGCCCAGCGCCACCCCGCGGGCCAGGCGGGCCACCCGGGGCGCGTGCGAGGCACCGACCAGCAACACGATCATCCACCAGGCGGGCTGGTCCACCGCGGTGAGCACCAGCAACACAAGCAGGATCTGCGGGAAGGCCAGCGCGACGTCGTTGAGCCGCATGATCGCCTCGTCCAGCCAGCCGCCCCAATACGCCGCGACCACGCCGATGATGATGCCCAACGCCATTCCCAGTGCGGTGGCCAGCACGGCGATGATCAGGATCGCGAGGCCGCCGTAAAGCACCCGGCTCCAGACGTCATGGCCGAGGTAGTCGGTGCCGAGCCAGGAGCCCTCCCTGGTGTACGGCCTGCCGACGATCTCGTTCTCGCCGTAGGGCGCGAACAGCGGGCCGAAGATCGCGACGAGCGCGATGAGCAGGGTGATCACCAGTCCGGTGGCGAGCCTGGGCTGGCTCCCGATGCGGCGGAGGTTGGCCGGGCTGATGACGCTCATGACGAGATCGCCGTCCTCGCTCGCGGGGTGAACAGGATGGACAGGATGTCCGCGATCAGGTTGACCCCCACGTAGACGGCGGCGATCACCATGGCCAGCACCTGCACCATCGGGAAGTCGCTGTTGCGCACCGAGTCGACGAGGAGCGCCCCGATGCCCGGGTAGAAGAACAGGTACTCGACGATCACCACACCGCCCGCCAGCCATGCGAGCTGCAGCGCGATCACCTGGATACCCGGGACGATCGCGTTGAGCAGGGCGTGCTTGCGCATCACCACCCGTTCCGGCACGCCCTTGAGCCGAGCCAGCTCCACGTAGTCGCTGTCGAGCACCTCCAACAGGCTGGAGCGCACGATGCGGGACACGTACGGCGTCACCGCGATCACCAAGGTCGCCACCGGCAGGATCATCGACGCGGGATTGGACCACGGCGGCGCGCCGCCGCCCGCGATCGTGACCGCGGGCAGCACGTGAAACACGGTCGTGGAGAACAGCGCCACCAAGAGGATGCCCACGACGAACTCGGGCAGCCCGGCCAGGGTGATCATGACGACCTGGATGACGTCGTCGGGGCGATCGCCGCGGTAGTGGGCCGAGATCATCGCGATGCCGAACGCCAGCGGGATCATGACGATCGCCGCGCTGAGCACCAGCACGGCCGAGTTGACGATCCGGGGACCGACCAGCTCGCCGACCGGCAGCCCGTTGGCGATCGAGGTGCCGAGGTTGCCGGTGAGCAGGCCGCCGAGCCAGGCGAAGTAGCGAACGATCACCGGCTGGTCGAGGTGGAGCGCCGCGGCGAGCGCCGCCGCTCGCTCCGGGCTGGACGCGTAGTCCTTGCCGAGGATCGCCCGCACCGGGTCGCCCAGCGCGGCGGTTGCGAAGAAGACCAGCACCGAGCACAGCCAGAGCGTGAGGATCGCCAGCCCGATGCGGCGGGCCAGCCACTTCAGCCAGGCCGAGCCCGCCGAGCCCCGTGGGGCCGGGATGGCCGGGGCGACGGTTTCCGTCGCCGCGGGCGCAAGATCCGTCATAGCTGCCTCACCTCACGTCGGCGGTTCTCATGTGGGGGGCGTGACGAAGGACGCGCGCTTGAAACCGAAGTTCGAGCACGGCAGATAGCGGTGCGGCTGCAGGCCCTGCACGAGGTTCGAGTAGGCGTCGAGCTGGCGCTTGAAGCCCCAGACGATGAAGCCGCCCGTGTTGAACTCGATCACCTGCGCGGCGTGCAGCAGCTCCTTGCGCTTGTTCGCGTCCGGCTCCCGCTTGGCCAGGTCGATCAGCGCGGTGAACTTCGGGTCCTCGAAGTGCGTCTCGTTGTAGGTGGCGCCCTTGACCGAGGACGCGGCCACCTGCGGGAGGTAGTTGCGGGTGTTCCAGAAGTCCTGGGCGAAGTCCCAGGACAGGTAGCGGTCGCCGTAGAAGACGTTCGGGTCGGCCTTGTTCAGCCGGACGTTGACCCCAGCGAGCTTCGCCTGCTGGACGAACAGGTTGGCCGACTCCACCGCGCCCGCGCCCACCGCGGTGGAGGTGACCAGCTCGACGTCCAGGTCGGACTGTCCCGCCTGCGCGAGCAGGGACTTGGCCTGGTCGATGTCCTGCACCCGTTGGGGAAGATCGCTGGCGAACACCGGGTCGAACGGCGAGTACAGGTCGTTGCCGAGGATCCCGAACCCGTTGAGCGCCTGGTCGATCATCTGCTGCCGATCCACGATCAGCCGCAGCGCCTGGCGGACCCGCACGTCGGAGAACGGCGCAACGTCGACCCGCATCGTGAACGGCACCCACGCGCCGGTATCGGAGATCAACGGCGAGGCGCCCTGCTGGTCGATGGTGTTCACCACGTAGCTCGGCAGGTTGTCGATGCTCTGGACCTGGCCCGCCAGCAATGCATTGACCTTGGCGGCGTCGTCGGCGAAGTCGTAGATGATCAGCTCGTCGAGGAACGCCGGGCCGTCCCAGTAGTTGTCGAAGCGGTTGAACTGCGACAGCTGGCCGGGTACGAACCGCTGGTAGGTGAAGGGGCCCGTGCCGACCGGGTGGCTGACGTCGAAGTCGGTCGGCAGGATGCCGACGGTGTACTCGGCCAGGAGCTGGTCGAGCACTGCGTAGGGCGCGCTGAGCCGCAGCAGGATCGTCTTCGAGTCGACGATCTTCGAGTTCTTCAGGTC
>DATAOD010000132.1:0-4999 GCA_036265975.1 Candidatus Limnocylindria bacterium | reverse complement strand
AATCCATCGGGGGATCGACGCCGTTAGGGGACAGTTCGCCCGATGGGTCGAGGCGTATCCCGACCTCACCGTGGAGCCCCTGGAGGCAAAAGGAAGCGGGGACAAGGTCTTCCTCTGGGTGCGTTTCAGCGGTCACGGAGAAGGGAGCGGGGCACCGGTGGAGATGGAGCTGGCGCACGTGCTCACCATCCGAGGTGGCAAGGTCGCCCGGACGGTGGAGTACTTCGACCGCGCCGAGGCCCTCGAAGCCGCCGGACTGTCGGAGTAGGCCCAGAGTCGTCTACCTCCTCTAGCTGCGCGCTGGCCGCGCTCCAGCCTCAGCAGCCGATACAGGTTGCGCTCGAGCCGCCGCCCGGCTTGCCCTTCGAGTCCGAGCCGCAGCCAGAAGCCGCGAACAGAGAGACGACTATGGCCACCGTCGTCAGGCGAAGCCGCATCCCGCAACCCTACGACCGAGCGGCCACGGCCTTGTTGCCCACCTATGATCGGGTCAATGGCCGCCGCACCGCCCAAGGGACCCCACAACCCGCTGAAGCGGGAGTCGGACATGTTCCGCGTCCTGGTCATGTTCGCCGTGGCCGCGGCGATCGTGATCGGGGTCGCGCTGCTCCTCGGCTCACTGGCCGGCGTGATCGTCGGCGCGATCCTGATCGCCATCGGCCTCTGGCGAACCTGGAGCCTGATCCAGGACTGGCGTCGATACGGATCCGACCCGGCCGAGCGCTAGCTCCGCCCTCAAACGCCCAGGGCTGCATCGAGGGCCGGCGTCCAAACTGTTTTTGGTCACTTCTGATCGCTATAGGGATCCAAAGCGACCAATGGATGCCAAATCTCGTCCCAGTTACTTCTTGCCGCCGCCGCCACCGCCGGCGGCAGCGCCACCACCCCCACCACCCGTGGCGGTTTGGAGGTAGGCGACCAGCTGCTGGAGCTGGTCGGGCGTGAGCGTCTGGCCAAAGTTCTGGGGCATCACGTTGGGCTGGTAGCCGGGGGTGATGACGGCGTTCGGGTCGGTGATGTCCTGCGAGATCATCTGAGCGCCCTGGCCCGGAAGCGCCTCGTCCAGGTTGGGCCCGGTGGTGCCGGTGGTTCCGGCCTGCGCCAGGGTGTGGCAGCCGCCGCAGTTGGTCGCGAAGAACTGCGGCGGGGAGAACACCGGCGGCTTGATGCCGGGCACGCCCGCGACGCTGGCGACGTACGCGGCGACGTCGTCGAGGTCATCGCCGGTGACGAGGTCCGGCGGCATGTAGACATCGACCTGCTGGGGCGTGGCAGGCCGGGGGTTCTCGACCTGCGCCTTGATCACGCCCGCGAAGGTGTCGGAGTCCTGGCCGTTTGCGCGCGCCTGTTTGAAGGCGTAGTCGAGGTTCGGGCCGACCGTGCCGTTGGTGCCGGCGCCGGTGAGCGTGTGGCAGCTTCCGCACTTTTGCGTGAAGAGCTGCTGGCCCTTGTCGAGGTCCGGCTTCGGGCCGAGGTTGCAGCTGGTCAGGGCAACCAGCGCCGCGGTTGCGACCATCGTGGCGACCACCCAGACCGCCCGCCCATTTGTGCGGCCACGGGGTGCATGGTCGCCGTTGATTTCGACCTTCATCGGGGCCGGAATCCTATATGTCGCCCCCGCGCCCTCGGCGCGTCACCAGGCGTGGGATAAGCTTGCGCGGAACGGCACTTGGGGTTGCCAGCAGGCAGCTGCGAGTGCCTTGCCGACGGCGGAAAGGAGCGGTCAGTGGAGGTTCGCCAGGGCATGTCGAGCGTGGTACTGGCCGTCGGGCCTGGCCACACGCTGCGGGAGACCGCGACGAAGATGACCGAGAAGGGGACGGGCGCCGCCCTCGTCTTCGACGACGAGTCCCCGGCCCCGCGGATCATCACCGAGCGCGACATCCTCAACGCCGTCGGGACCGGGAAGGACCCGGACACCGAGAAGGTTGCCGATCACATGAGCGAGAGCGTCATCTCGGCGGCCCCGGACTGGAGTCTGGAGCAGGCTGCCGAGGAGATGGTCCAGCGGGGGATCCGCCACCTGGTCATCGTCGACCGGGGCGAGCTGGTCGGCGTGCTGTCGATGCGGGACATCGTCCGCTGCTGGACGACGACGGGCGCGACGTCGTCGATGAGCCCGCCGTAGCGGCCACCGGGCCGCACCACTTCACTGAACGGGTCGCGCTGACGCGCGCCCTCGCATCAGTAGTAGCCCCGAGCGGTTATGTGGGGCGGCCGCTGTGGCCGCGATCTGAGGGCGAAGCCGTGTTACTCGTCCTCGGGCACGGACACGCTCAGCGGGATCGGCGCGGTGTCCGTGTGCTGGTGACGCGGCATGCGCGCGATCTCGCGACGGTTGGCGCGGAGCCAGCCGATCAGCGAGACCAGCGCGATGAATCCGCCAATCACCGAGTACGGCCACCAGGCGTACAACCCGACGATCACCGCCGCCAGCCCGAAGGCGAGCAGCGCCGGGTAGACCGTGGCCCTGGGCAGGTAGATCGACTCGGTCGGCCGTTCCGGCTGACTCATCGCAGATAGAGGACCGAGATGTAGAAGGCCAGGCCGAACACGAGCAGGGCCAGGGAGCTGGCGATCATCCCTGACTTGATCAGTGCTCTTGCGCGCTCGCGATCCACGGCGAAAACCCTATCCACTCCGGTAGCTAGAGCGCGCGGTCGAGCGCCATCGCGATGAAGAGCAGCGCGAGGTAGGCGAGCGAGCTCAGGTACAGCCGGCGCGCAGCCTGCCGCGTCGGGCGCGCGTTGAGAACGAGGGCGAGGCCGACGAAGCCCGCGCCGAGGGCGAGAGCGGCGATCAGGTAGAAGGCTCCGAACAGGCCCGTGACGACCGGCCCGATCGTGACGGCGACGAGCAGCAATGCGTACGCGACGATCTGGTGGCGGGTGGTCCTCTCTCCGCGAACCACCGGCAGCATCGGCACGCCGGTCCGCGCATAGTCGTCCGAGATCAGCAGCGAGAGGGCCCAGAAGTGGGGCGGCGTCCAGAAGAAGACGATCGCGAACGGCCACAGCGCCTCTGCGCTGAGACCACCCGTCGCAGCCGCCCAGCCGACCAGCGGCGGCATGGCGCCCGCGGCGCCGCCGAGGACGATGTTCTGTGGGGTTCGCGGCTTCAGCCAGAGCGTGTAGACGAAGACGTATCCGAGGAGGCCGGCGGCGGCCAGCGCGGCGGTGAGGACGTTCACCGTGAGCGCCAGCTGCACCACCGCGATGACCCCCAGCGCGGAGCCGAAGAGGAGGCCGTGCCGCGGCTCGATCCGGCCGCTCGCAAGCGGCCGTCCCTTCGTGCGGGCCATGCGCGCGTCCGGCTCACGCTCGATGTAGTGGTTGATGGCGCCGGCACCGCCCGCGGCGAGGTAGCCGCCCAGGCAGGTCCAGAGGATGGTCGAGAGCGCGGGGCCGCCCGGATCCGCGACGAACATCGTCGCCACGCAGGTGAGGAGGAGCAGCGAGATGATCCGCGGCTTGGTCAGCGTGACGTAGTCGTTCGCCACCCCGATCGCCGCCCGCATCGTGCGCGCCCGCGCATCGCTCGGGGTGACGGAGACGTGGTCACCGCCAGGGCGGGGGCGGCGCCCCACGCGGTGGCGGGTGCCGAGATGGACGCTCATGCCGGCGCCGCCGATGCCTCGGCCCTCGGCGCTCGCTGTTGGGATCGAGCGGGGCTCGGCAGCCAGGCCAATCGGTAGGCGATGGAGATGACGGCCGCCCAAAGCAGTGTGGCGACGGTGAGGTGGGCCACGATCAAGGACGCGTGCTCGCCGAGCCAGACGTTCATGCCGCCGAGCAGCACCTGGCAGAGCAGCAGCAGCGCGGCGAGTACGAGCAGGCGGTCGCGCGAGCCCCGTGCGTAGGCGACGGAGAGCAGCACGATGATCGCGAGCGTCGCCGCGTAGACGAAGACGCGGTGCGTCAGGTGGATGTCGGTCAGCCGGTTGTTGCCGAACGGCAGGAACTTCCCGTCGCCGCAGGTCGGGAACTGATGCCCGCAGGCGAGGTGCGCGCCGGCGATGTTCGGCCCGACCTCGTTCACGCCGCGCTCCTCGGTGCCCGCCATGTAGCCGCCGGCGACGATCGCACAGAGGAGCAGCACCGCCGCGGTCGCGGCGTACGGCTTCAGGCCCCGGATCGGCTCGCGCACGGGCCGGTCGGCCTCCAGCGCCGCCTCTGAGCGCGCCTTGTAGCTGAGCCAGAGCAGCAGTCCGAGGAGCAGCATCGCCGTGCCCAGGTGGGCCGCGACCAGAGTGTCCTTGAGGCTGTGTTCGACGGTCAGGCCGCCGAGACCGGCCTGGATCAGGACGATCACGGCAGCGGCGATGCTGCCGCGGAACGCCCAGCTGTTGCGGTCTCGGAGGTCGCGATGCGCGCGCCAGCAGAGGAGCGCAATGAGGACGACGACGACCGCGGCGAGCAGGCGGTGGGAGAACTCGATGAGAGTGTTCTCGTCTCCGACGAGGGGGATCACGTCGCCGCCGCAGAGCGGCCAGCCCTTGGTCCCGCTGCCGCCCGCGCCGCAGCCCAGGCCGGAGTCGCTCACGCGAACGACGCCGCCGACGATGATCAGCAGGAATGTGACAAGCGCAGTGAGGTCTGCCAGGCGGCGAAACCGGCGGAGCCCTGCACCGCCGCCGCCGGCAACGGGTCCAGCCATGGCGTCAGGCTACCGGCTCGCCGGTCTTCGTCCGTGCGGGCCTCGAGACATCGCGGCGCCGTACCGCCTCGCGGACGTCGCGCAGCGGCTCGTCGCTTCGCACGTCGGGAACGACGTCGAAGTTGTGAGGCGGCGGAGGCGAGGTCGCGAACCATTCGAGCGTCTCGCCACCCCAGGGGTCGTGCCCGGCCGGCACCCCCCGTTTGACGGAGAGATACGCGTTGGCGATCGAGATCACCACGCCCAGAGAGAGCACGAAAACGCCGATGGTCGCGATCAGGTTGAGCGCATCCAGGTGCTGGGCGTTGATCGCGTCGCTGGCCGCAAAGTATTTGAAGATCTC
>DATAOD010000131.1:0-4812 GCA_036265975.1 Candidatus Limnocylindria bacterium | reverse complement strand
CGAGACCGCGCTGGATGCCACGCTCGCAGCTCCGGAGCGCGTCGACCACCTGGTCATGTCCGGCTCCGGCCTGCGTGGCTGGGAGTTTCGCGACGAGCTGCGCGCCCGCTGGCAGGCCGAGGTCGATGCCTGGGAACGCGGTGACCTGGACGGCTGCGCCGAGGAATCCATGCGCACCTGGTATGACGGACCCGGCCGCTCTGCCGCCGACGTGGACGCGACGGCCCGCCACCGCGCGTGGGAGATGCAGCGGCGTGCCATAGACCTGGAGAACGACGACGCAGAGGCACGCAGCCCGGAGCCGACCAGTGGCGACCGCCTGGGCGACGTCGCGGCGCCCACGCTTGTGACGGTTGGGGACCTCGACCAGCCGGACATGGTGGCCATCGCCGAGAAGCTGGCTGCCGGGATTCCCGGGGCACAGCACGTGGTCATCCCTGGGGTCGCCCACCTTCCGCCCATGGAGCGGCCCGCCGAGTTCGCGTCGCTGGTCCGAGGGTTCCTGGAGGCCTAGCTCCCGATTCCGTTGCCTGGTCGCACCGTCCGCGTGCCTCGCACCGCCGGGCGATCTGCGGTGCCAGATACGATTCTCGTCCTCTCACCGACCAAGCCCAGCTCAGACAGCATGAGGAGGAATCCATCGGTGACAGCTATTGAGGCGCGGGCGCACTCCGACCGACCAGGCATCCTGACGATTGCCCTGGTTCTGCTCGCCACTCTGTCGCTCATCCTGCCAGCGGGCACACTGGCCAAGAAGCCGGCAGATACACCGCATCCGGTCGATGTCCAGCTTCTTGCCATCAATGACTTCCACGGCAACCTGCTCCCGCCCAGCGGATCGGGCGGCCGGGTCGGCACGGTCGCCAACGACGCGGCCTGCACGACCGCCAACAACTGCGTGTTCGCCGGCGGCGTGGCGTACCTGGCGGATGACATCAAGAACCTGGAAGCAGAGAACCCGAACACGCTCGTCGTGTCTGCCGGCGACAACATCGGCGGCTCGCCGTTGATCTCGGCCGCGTTCCATGACGAGCCGACCATCGAGGCGCTCAACGAGCTGGGGCTCGACGTCTCCGCGGTGGGCAACCACGAGTTCGATGAGGGCGTCACCGAGCTCGAGCGGATCCAGGACGGGGGCTGCAACCCGACCGACGGCTGCCAGACCGGCCACACCTACGGCGGAGCCGATTTCCAGTACCTGGCCGCCAACGTGGTCGACAAGGTCACCGGCGACCCGATCTTCCCCGCCTACACCGTCAAGCACGTCGGCGGCGTCAGCATCGGCTTCATCGGCCTGACCCTGGAAGGCACGCCGAACATCGTGTCGGCGTCAGGCATCCAGAGCGTCAACTTCCTCGACGAGGCGACGACCATCAACAAGGCCGCGCATGCGCTGCGGCTGCAGGGCGTCAAGACCATCGTGGTGCTCATTCACGAAGGTGGCGTCCAGTCGGTGCCGCTGAGCACGACCATGATCAACTCGTGCACCGGCATGTCCGGCGCGATCGTCGACATCGTCCACAACCTGGATCCGACGGTTGACATGGTGGTCAGTGGGCACACCCACAACGCGTACAACTGCCTGCTGCCGAACAGCGCGGACGCACCGATCCCGGTGAGCAGCGCGTCCTCGTTTGGCCGCCTGGTCACCGACATCGACCTGACCATCAACCCGCGCAGCGGGCGACCAATGTCGATCTCGGTCGACAACCAGATCGTCCTGCGGGACACGGCAGATGCCAACGAGACGGCACTGGTCGACTACTACACCGACCGCGTTGCGCCGATTGCCAACGCGGTGGTTGGTTCCATCACGGCCGACATCACGAACACGAACAACGCCAACAAGGAATCGGCGCTCGGCGACGTGATCGCGGATGCGCAGATGGCCTACACGTCGGCATCGGGCGCCCAGTTCGCGTTCATGAACCCTGGCGGCATTCGGGCGTCGCTGATCTACAACCAGATCAGTGGCGGGGAGACGGCAGGGCAGGTCACGTTCGGGGAGGCGTTCAACGTCCAGCCGTTCAACAACCTGGTCGCCACGCAGGACATGACCGGCCAGCAGATCAAGGACACGCTGGAGCAGTCCTGGAAGGGCTGCTTCGGACGGACGCAGGACGACGTCATCCTCCAGGTCTCGGCCGAGTTCCACTACTCGTACGACATCAGCCAACAGTGCGGCGAGCGCATCACCTCCATGATGCTGAACGGCAGCCCGCTGGACATGGCGACCACGTATCGGGTCACCATGAACAACTTCCTGGCCGATGGCGGCGACAGCTTCCCCGGCTTCCGGGCAGGCATTAACCGCGTCAACCAGACGGGCTTCGATGTCGATGCCCTGACCCAGTACCTCACCGCGCATACACCTCCGGGCGTGGCGCCGGGCCCACAGGACCGCATCACCACCCCGTAACCGGGGTGGCTCAACGACGCGCGAGAGGCCGGGCAGACTGCCCGGCCTCTCAGTTTCTGCCGGAAAGGCGAACGCCGCCTGGCGGGAGGCGGCGTTCGTATCTGGTGAGCGTGGTTGCGGGGGACGGATTCGAACCGACGACCTTCGGGTTATGAGCCCGACGAGCTACCACTGCTCCACCCCGCGGCCGCCAATGCTAGCCAGCGCTTCGGGATCGGTCAAACGTTGCGACGCCGCTGGCAGGGATCCATCGGCTGGGAAGCCGTCCGTCCTGCTCCGCTACAATGCGACCGAGGTCCGCTCCCGCGGACTTGCGAGGCCCCGGAACATCCGCAGGAGGGTTTGCGCGCGCCGATGGCTGTGAACCCCAAGAAGCTCCGGCCATACGATCAACCACCGCGCGTTCGGCGTCCGCTCATCCCGAGCCGCCCGGACAGCGCCGCCACCGCCTTCCTGGTGCTCGGTGCCCTGTGGCTGATGGTGGCTGCCGGCCTTGGCAGCATCTGGCTGCTGATGCTCATCTTCCCGGACCAGCTGCACTACTCGGCCGAGTTCGGGCTGCCGCTGATTGGGACCCTGGGAGTCGACTTCAGTCCCGCCACCGTGTCCTCCGCCTTCACGGATGCGCTCGTGTTCGGCTGGCTGTCAAACGCCGCTTTCGCCGCCATCCTCTTCATCACGCCGCGGCTGACGGGGACGCGCCTGGTCGGCGAGCAGATGGCCTGGGGCGGCATGGCGCTCTGGAACCTGGGTGTCGCGGGCGGCCTGGCCGGCATCTACATTCCGCAGCTCGCGACGACGGGGCCGCTCGCCGAGTTCCCCCTGCCGGCGGACGGCCTGATGCTGCTGGGCATGCTCAGCGTCAACGGAGCGTTCTGGCGCACGCTGATGGCCGGGGGTCGAGGCCTGCCCTACCTCAGCATCTGGTTCTTCGGCCTGGGGCTGCTGGCCAGCATGGGCGCCTACGCGCTGGGTGCGGCCGCACAGGCCGGCGCCACCTTCATCCACCTGGACCAGACCACGGTGGCGCTGATCTACGCCTTCGTGGCCAGGCTCATCTTCACGTACTGGATCCTGGGTTCGACCATCGGCACGCTGCTCTACGTCGTACCGCGGACAACGCTCAATGCCCTCGCGTCGGGTGGCCTGGCCATGGCTTCCTGGCTGCTGTGGGCCGGCCTGTCCGCCATCTCGGCCATCGGCGCCCTGGCGGATCCGTCCGTTCCGTTCGTCATCACCCAGCTCGGGAACGCGGGCACCATCCTGCTGGTGGCACCGGTGTTCCTGGCCGTGGCCGCGCTGGGCCTCACCCTGCATGGCCGCTGGTCGCTGATGCTCGGTGCCGGGACGGTCGCGTTCTGCGTGATCAGCATGGCGTTCCTGGTCGGCTCGGCTCTGCTGGACGCGATCGGCGCATTGCACAGCGTACAGACGCTGGTGCACGGCACCGAATGGATGGTCGGCGCCTCCCTGTTCGGCACCCTGGGTGCTGCCACCTTCGCCTTCTTCGCGTTCGCCGACCATGCCGCGCCGCGCATGTTCCGCCGTGACTGGACCGATACGCCCATCACCGACGCCCAGCAATGGGCGACCCTGGCCGGCACGGCCATGGCGGGGCTGGCCCTCATGGGTGCGGGCATCGCGCACGGATCGCTGATGGCGCAGGGGGCGCCCGGCGACCAGCTGAACGGAACGCTGCTGTGGTTCCGGCTGGTGGCCGGTGGCGGCCTGGGCCTGGTGGCCCTGGGCGGCGTCTGCCTGGTCGGCACCCTGTTCCTCATGTACACGACCGCGCGCCGCGCCGAATACGCACAGGCCGACGCGGTGGCGGCGGCGGACTGAGCCGATGACCGTCCGTACCCCCATCGAGGTCGGCTCCCGCACCATTCCCGGCTGGGCCATCGGGCTCACCGTGCTCGTCTTCCTGGTCGGCGGCGTGTACCTGGCCGGCAACCTGTCGGGCACCAACCCCCCGATCCTGGCCGCTGCATCGGGCTCCGGCTCGGCGGCGCCAGACGTTGCGCAGCAGGCGCGCCAGGTCATGAACAAGGCACAGCCGCCGTGCACCGCCTGCCACGGCACCGACCTGACCGGTGGCGTTGGCCCAAATCTGCACGGAGTCGGTGAAGGGCCAGTCACTGCCGATCTGAAGCAGCTGGCCACCGACCACCCCGACAACTGGCTGAACCTGTGGATCGACGGCACCGATCCGGCGGTCAAGGACATCGATCGCAAGGGGATGCCGCAGTTCGGCCAGCAGCTGTCGGCCGAGGAGATCGGCACGATCGTCGACTACCTGAAGACCCTGCCGTGACCGATCCGGCCGCGCGGCCGGTGCGCTCGGTGGCGGTCCTCATCGGCGGGACGGAGATGGCCGACATCGACCAGGCGGC
>DATAOD010000130.1:0-4461 GCA_036265975.1 Candidatus Limnocylindria bacterium | reverse complement strand
CCTGAGAAGGCGTGCCGGCCAGGAAGCGGTCACCTACCTCCACGACTCCTTGAAGCCGATCCTTGAGGACACGCTGGGCGTGATCCTCTACCAGGAGCAGGTGATGCAGGTGGCCATCGACATCTGCGGCTATACGCCCCTGGAGGCGGACATCTTCCGCAAAGCCATGGGCTCGCACCGCAGCCACCAGAAGATGCAGGCCGAGCGTGGCAAGTTCGTATCGGGCGCCATGCGCACCGGCCTGACCGAGGATGCCGCCAACGAGCTGTTTGCCAAGTGCTCCGCCTTTGCCGAGTTCGGCTTCGCGCGGGCCCACGCGGCGGCCTTCGCCAAGATCACCTACGACACCGCCTGGCTGCGCCAGTACTGGCCGGCGCACTACTACGCCGGCGTGCTGAACAACCAGCCGATGGGCTTCTACTCCCCGGCGGTGATCGTCGGCGACGCCAAGCGCCACGGGATCGGGGTGCTGTCGGTCGACGTCAACGAGTCGGCCTGGGAGCACGACACGCGCCCTGCTGCGAACGGCGACGGATACACCCTGCGGTTGGGCATGCGCCAGGTGAAGGGGATCGACGAGTCGTCCCGGGAGCTGCTGGAGCGCGAGCGCGCCGCGGGCCCGTACGCCGGCGTGCGGGACTTCGTGGCCCGGACCGGCCTGGGCGAGCAGGTGGTCGAGCGGCTGATCGCCATCGGCGCCTTCGACTGGACCGATGCGCCCCGCCGCGAGCTGCTCTGGCAGCTGCGCACGACCATGGAGGACGCCAATCCTGCGCGTCCCGCGCTGGGCCTGACCGATGATGCCCAACGCGCGCTGGGTGCCTCCCTGCCGCAGATGACGTTCGCCGAGAAGGTGGCCGCCGACTACCGGGAGCTGGGCCTGTCACCCACGGCCCACGCAGTCGAGCTGTTCCGCGAGCGCCTTGCCGCGCGGGGGGTGCGGCCGATTGCGGAGGCTGCCCGGCTGCGGGATCGGGCCATGGTCAGGCTGGCGGGCCTGGCGGTGAGCATCCAGCACCCCATGACCGCCAAGAACTTCGTCTTCATCGCGCTGGAGGACGAGACCGGCATGATCAACGTGACCGTGCGGCCGGAGATCTACCAGGCCAATCGGGCGGTGCTGCATCGCCATCCGCTGCTGGTCATCGACGGCAGGCTGCAGGTGGAGGGGGAGGTGCTGAACGTGGTGGCGCGGCGGCTGCACCCGGTCGACGCCGTGGTCAACGAAGATGCGCGGCAGACCCGGCTGCCGCTCTCGAAGCAGCAGCGCATGTTCCGCTAGTACCCTCCTCCGCATGGCTGCTCCCCTACGCGATGAGCTGCGCGCGTTCGCATTTGGCCTGCCCGATGCCTGGGAGGATCATCCCTGGGGCGAATCGGTCGCCAAGATCGGCAAGAAGGTCTTCGTCTTCTTCGGATCCGATGAGGCGGCCGCCACCGCCGGCGACGTGGTGCACCTGAGCCTGAAGCTGCCCGATTCGGACCAGGAAGCGCTGGCGCTGCCCTTCACCCAGCCAACCGGCTACGGGCTGGACCGCGGCCACTGGGTCACGTTCCACGCGCCGGCCGACTGGCCGGCGGAGATGCTGTGCGACTGGATCGCCGAGAGCTATCGGGCCGTGGCCCCCAAGCGCCGTCGCCCTTCCGGCTGAGGGCACGGGAACCGCTTCCGCCCCGAAGCCGTCCTGCTGGGCAACACGCCGACCGTCCCGACCGGCCGGCCCAGCACGGAAGGTACGGATCATGAAGCGACTGGCATCCCTGGCGCTGGCGACCAGCGCACTGCTGCTGCTGGCGGCCCCGACGCTCGCCTGCGGCGGCCTGATCGGGCCGAACGGCGCCGTCAACCTCCTTCGCACGACCACCCTGGCCGGCTACCACAATGGCGTGGAGCACTACGTCACCAGCTTCGAGTTCGCCGGCGGCGAGGGCGAGTTCGGCAGCATCGTGCCGCTTCCCGGCGTGCCCACCGACGTCGTGCGCGGCGGCGACTGGACGCTGCAGCGCCTGGTCCTGGAGACGCAGCCGGCCCGGGAGTCCGGCCTCTTCGACCTGGCACTGCCCGCTGCCGCTTCGGGCGCCGAAGTGCTGCAGCAGGTCAAGATCGACGCGCTCGAGATCACCATCCTCAAGGGCGGGGGCGACGAGGTCGGCATCTGGGCCGAGGACCATGGCTTCCGCCTGCCGCCCGATGCGCCCGAGGTGCTGGACTTCTACGCGCAGCGCTCGCCGATCTTCATGGCGGCTCGCTTCGATGCCGATGCGGCTCGGCGCCGTGGCCAGCAGGTCGGCGACGGCACGCCGGTGCACCTGACCATCCCCACCGCCAATCCGTGGGTGCCGCTGCGCATCCTGGCACTGGGGCGAACCCAGGCCGAGACGGTGCAGGCGGATGTCTTCCTGCTCACGGACGAGCGGCCGGCGCTGCTGCCGGATCCGAATGGGCTGGTCGGCACCCCCGGCCTTTCGCTGGAGCATGCTGCCCCGGCGACCGGCCAGCTGCTGACCGACCTGCGCTCCGACAAGGGCATGGACTGGGTTCCGCAGCAGGCCTGGCTGACGAAGATCGGCATCGATGCCGCGCCGTCGCAGCTGCGCTTCGATCTGGCCATCGACGCATCCGGCAAGGGCCAGCCGTCGCTGCGTGATGCCGGCTTCTCGCCGTTCGGCCCGGTGCCGGCCCCGCCGCCGGCCTCGCTGGTGTGGCTGGTGCTGGTCGCCGTGGCCATGTGCCTGCCGCTGGGCGCAGTGGCGCTGATCGCCGCCGCGGCACGGACCGGCGGTGGCCGCCCGATGGCCGGCGCCTGAGCGACGTGAGTTCCTGGCGAATCATGGCGGTGGCCGCGGTCATCCTGATCGCGGCCACTGGCTGCCAGGCGCGCGGCGGGGAAGAGGGGCCGATCCGCCGCCAGATCACGATCCACTTCTCGCACTTCGACCCGAGCGAGCTGACGGTCCCGCACGGCGTGGCAGTGACCTTCGTGCTCGTCAACGAGGACCCCATCAGCCACGAATGGCTGATCGGTGACGCGGCGTTCCATGAGCGCCATCGCAACGGAACGGAGGCGCACCACGGGGCGCGCCCGAATGAGGTGTCCATCCCTCCGCTCGGCGCAGTGGAGACCACGCTCACCTTCGACAAGCCCGGCTCGCTGCTCTACATCTGCCACATGCCCGGGCACGAGGCGTACGGCATGGTCGGCACCCTAACCATCACCTGACCTAGCATCGTCGGCGTGCTTTCCGCCGCCGACGTCCGTCAGGCCCGCGAGCGCATCGCCGGACTGGTGCACCGTACGCCGATGCTGCGTTCCAGCTCACTGGGCGAGGTGCTGGGCGGCGTGGAGCTGCATCTCAAGGCAGAGCTCTTCCAGCGCACCGGATCGTTCAAGCCGCGCGGCGTCGCCAACAAGCTGCTGTCGCTCTCCGAAGAGGAGAAGGCGCGCGGCTTCGTGACCATCAGCCGCGGCAACCACGCGCAGGCGCTGGCCTACGCCGCGACCGCAATCGGCACGCACGCGACCATCGTCATGGCTGCCGACGCGGTGCCGTCCAAGGTGAGCGCCACGCGTGCGTACGGCGGCGAGGTGGTGCTGACCGAGGGCGACATCTGGGACCTGTGCCAGCGGCTCATGGTGGAGCGGCAGCTCACCCTGGTGCATCCCTTCGACGATGAGGCGGTGATGGCCGGCCAGGGCACGGTGGGACTGGAGATCGCCGAGGACGTGCCGGACGCGCAGACGGTGATCGTGCCCATCGGCGGCGGCGGCTTGATCAGCGGCATCGCCGTGGCCGTCAAGGACGCGATCCCCGGCGTGCGGGTGGTCGGAGTCGAGGCAGCCGCATCTGACGCCATGCGCCAGGCGCTCGTTGCGGGCGCATCGGTCCAGGTCGGCAACCGAAAGACCATCGCGGACGGCATCAATGCGCCGTACGCGGGCGAGCAGTGCCTGCCGGTGGTGCAGCGCTACGTGGATGAGGTAGTGGTCGTGGAGGAGGACGAGATCGTCGCCGGACTTCGGCTGCTGCTGGAGCGATCCAAGCTCGTGGCCGAGCCCGCGGCCGCCACGCCGGTGGCGGCGTTGCTGGCCGGGCGCATCGCCACGCGGCCGGGAGAGCGGGTGGTCTGCCTGGTCAGCGGGGGCAACCTGGACCTGGAGACACTGAAGGGCGTGCTCTAGACACTTGGGCTAGGCGCCGACCGGCGGAACGCCCAGCACGCCAGGCAGCAGGTTGCCGAAGAAGAAACCGGCCACGCCCGCCACGGCGCCCAGCACCAGGATTTCGGCGCCCGACCGCAGCCAGCTGCGCCGCGTCCAGCGCGATTTCAGGACGCCGATGCCGAACAGGACCGCGGCGGTGGCGACGACCGATGCCCATGTGGCCACGTCCACGCCCAGCACGACATAGGGAATGATCGGCACCGCCGCGCCGATCCCGAACGCGGCGCCCATGACCAGC
>DATAOD010000129.1:0-1952 GCA_036265975.1 Candidatus Limnocylindria bacterium | reverse complement strand
GCCGAACGTGGTGTTCTCGCCAGGACGAGTCCAGGCGCATCTTTTTGGTTCCGGCTGGGGCGATCGCGCCGACGGCACCGAGGTGCTGGCGCGCGCCGCCGAACAAGGACTTCCTGCGGTAGTGGACGCCGACGGGCTCGGCTATTTACCGAAGCCAGCGCCTGCAAACTGGCTGCTGACGCCACATGCAGGGGAGCTGGGCAGATTGTTGGGGCGTGAGCGCAGCTGGGTCGAGGAGGATCCAGTTCGAGCGGTGACGACTGCCGCAACGCAGACCGGAGCCACCGTGCTTGTGAAGGGTGCGGCGCAGGTCGTCGCAGCTCCGGATGGTGGGCCGGTGCTGGTTGCCATGCCAGGTCCGGCGTGGACTGCGCAGGCGGGTTCGGGAGATGTGCTGGGCGGTGTGTGCGCGGCCTTGCTCGCCGCCGGCGTCGGTGCCCAGCGGGCGGCCCAGCTTGGAGCATCTGTCCAGGCGGTCGCCGCAGCTGCCCATCCCGGCGTCCTTGCCCCTCAGGAACTGGCGCGCATTATCGGCCAGACCTTGGGTGACCTCGAGCAACGCGCGAGGACGCAGTGATCAGTCAGCTGCGGGCACCGACTGCGGTCGCTGGCATCGACCCAGCGACTGCATCCGCCGAGATCGATTTGGCTGCCTTCCGGTCCAATGTCGCCGCGCTGAAGGAACACGCCGGCGTACCGGTGATGGTCGTGGTAAAGGCAGACGGTTACGGGCATGGGATCCTGCCGTGTGCTCGCGAAGCGAGGGCTGCCGGTGCCGAGTGGCTTGGCGTCGCTACCCCGACGGAGGCGTTAACGGTCCGCGAGGCCGGTGATACCGGTCCCATGCTGGCCTGGCTGTATGGCATGGATGAGGACCTCACTCCGTTGGTCGCGGCCGAAGTGGATGTGTCCGCGCAATCGGTTGAACAGATTGGCCGGGTGGTCAGCGCCGCCGCAGTCGCCGAACGCCGGGCCCGAGTGCATCTCAAGATCGATACCGGACTGTCCCGCAACGGAACACCGGCCTATGACTGGCAGCGTGTTTGTGCGGCGGCGGCTGAAGCCGAACATGCCGGGGCGCTCGCGGTAGTAGGCATCTGGTCGCATTTTGCGGCAGCCGACGAACCTGGCCACCCATCGGTTCGTCTCCAGATGGAGGCGTTTCAGCGGGCGTACGAGCAGGCGCGGGCCGCCGGCCTTGAGCCGATACTGCGCCACCTCAGTAATTCGGCGGGGGCGCTTGTGGTCCCCGAAGCGCGGTTGGATTTGGTGCGCGTCGGCATTGCTGCGTACGGCATCGACCCGGCTCGCGGGATCGCGGCACTTGCTGGAGTTGGCTTGCGGCCGGTGATGCGGCTGCGCGCTCAGCTGGTCAATGTGAAGCAGATTGCGGCCGGCGCGGGCGTCTCGTACGGATGGACTTGGACCGCGGAGGCCACCACGACGGTTGGCCTAGTTCCGCTCGGTTACGGCGACGGAATACCCCGCCATGCCGGCAACCGAGCGTGGGTGGGCTGGTCGGGGAGTCGGGTGCCCGTCCGCGGGCGAATTTGCATGGACCAGTTCGTTGTCGAGCTGGGTGAAGGCCGGGTCGCCCAGCCGGGCGAGGAAGTGATCATCTTCGGTCCTGGTGATCATGGTGAACCGACTGCCGCGGAATGGGCTGCCTGGTGCGACACAATCGGCTATGAGATCGTGACGCGAATCGGAACGCGCGTGCCGCGTCGCTATCTCAACGTCAGCCCGGAGATGGCCTGATGCCGGCCAGTCGCGGTCGGCTAGCTGCGGGGCTGGGCCTGGTCGCCAGCGTTGCCGCGCTCGCGGCTGGGGGCATTGCGATGGGAATCGAGCTCGAACGCAGGGTCGTGGCCAAGCGGATCAGGCGCAGCTCGCAGGCAAGCCTGGAGGACTTCTTTTCGCTGCGCTCTGACGGGCCAGAAGTCATCACGCCG
>DATAOD010000128.1:0-4325 GCA_036265975.1 Candidatus Limnocylindria bacterium | reverse complement strand
GATCTACGGCATCGAGATCGAGGAGGCGCAGCGCGGCAAGGGATATGGTCGAACCGCCATGCAGCTCGCCGAGGTGGAGGCTCGCTCGCACGGCCTCCCACGCATTGCGCTCAACGTCTTCGGCGGCAACGAGGTCGCCCGAAACCTGTACCGCTCGCTCGGGTATGCGGAGACTTCGGTGCAGATGGCAAAGGACCTGGCCTAGCCGCGATCCTCGCTCAACAGCCGATGCGCAGCGGTCATAGGGTCAACTTCGCGATCGGCAAGCTGCTGGATCGTGTCATCCCACGCGCTGCTGGCTGAGGCCTCGCGCAATGACAAATCCGATATGGCTCTGCGGAGCTGGTTGCGGGCACGGGCGCGAGCCTGCTCGGGCCGATTGGCGGTGGCCCGATGCTTCTCGATCGCATCGGCTAGGGCAGGGACGCCGTCACCTGAGGTGGCGGTGGTGAGGAGTACCGGTGGTGGCTTGCGCTCCACGCGGCCACCGGCGGTGGAGAGCATTGCGCGGAGCTGGCGGGCAGCTCTATCGGCTCCGGGACGGTCGCCCTTGTTGACGGCGATGACGTCGGCGATTTCCAGCAAGCCGGCCTTGATGGCCTGCACCTCGTCGCCCATCTCCGGCACCTCGACCACGACGGTCGTCTGGGCGAGGCGGGCGATCTCGACCTCGCTCTGGCCGGCCCCGACGGTCTCGATCACGATCGGGTCATAGCCCGCGGCATCCAGGGCAGCGGCAGCCAACCAGGTCGCGGCGGCCAGGCCGCCGAGCTCACCGCGGGACGCCATTGAGCGCATGAAGACGTCGCGGTCGGCGGCGTGCTCCATCATGCGGATGCGATCGCCCATGATCGCGCCGCCGGTGTACGGAGAGCTGGGATCGATGGCCAGAATGCCTACCCGTCGACCGCGGCGACGCCACTCGGCGGTGAGCGCGTTCACCAGCGTTGACTTGCCACTTCCCGGCGGGCCGGTCACGCCCACCAGGTGCGCCCCGTGGCCGGCACGGAACAGCTCCGGCAGCATGCCGCGCACGGATGGATCATCGGCCTCGATTCGGGTCAGCAGCCGCGCCAGCGGCCTTCGCTCGCCGGAGGCGAGCTCGCGCAGCAGCTCGGCGGCCTCAGTCACGCGGCGCACGGGCGTTCTCGCGCATGTAGCGCGCGATCTGCCCGATGCTCGTCCCCGGCCCGAAGATCTCGGCGATGCCGGCGTCCTTGAGCTTGCCGATATCGGCATCCGGGATGATTCCGCCGGCGGTGATGAGCACGTCGTCCATGCCGCGCTCCCGCACCAGCTGCACGGTTCGCGGAAGCAGCGCCATGTGCGCCCCGGACAGGATGGACATGCCGATGACGTCGACGTCCTCCTGCTCGGCGGCGTCGGCGATCATCTCCGGCGTCTGGCGCAGGCCGGTGTAGATGACCTCGAACCCCTCGTCGCGCAGGCCGCGGGCGAGCACCTTCGCTCCCCGGTCGTGGCCGTCCAGGCCGGGCTTGGCGATCAGCACGCGGATCGGCGTGGTTCGCTCGTCGGAGGTCATCGGCTGCCGATTCTAGCCGCGCGCGCCCGCTCCGCTGCCTCCGCCAGGGCCTCGACGGCCGCCGCGTTACGCGGCCAGACGTGGGTGATCACGTGCTCGATGCCGTGCATCGCGTAGCCGGCCAGGGCCTCCGCAACATGGTCGACGTCGCCGCGGATGGCCGAGTCCGGCGGCTCGGAGCCGTCGCCGCCGGCCAGCAGATGCGGAAACGCGACGTAGATGCCAGCGGTGAGCTGCATCGTTGCCGGATCGCGGCCTTCCGCCTCGCAGGCGGACCGCTGCCTGGCGATCAGCTCGGCCAGCTCGGTGGCCTCGGCGGGCAGGCCGTACCAGGCGGAGTTCCACAGGTCCGCGTGCCGAGCCGCCAGCGCCATCATGCGCGGCCCTTCTGCGGCGATCATGATCGGCGGCCCGTTGGGCCGGGGGCCGCGGGGAATGAGCTCGGCATCGGCCCGGTGGTATTGGCCTTCGAAGGTGACGTGGCCGTCACGCAGGAGCGGCACCAGGACGTTCAGCGCCTCCTCAAAGCGGCTGACCCGATGGTCGAACGGGTAGTCGAAGGCGGTGAACTCCGGCTCGTGCCAGCCGCAGCCAAGCCCAAGGACCAGGCGCTCGCCGCTGATCTCGTCCAGCGCGACGGCCATCTTCGCGACCAGCCCCGGGTTGCGGAACGGCATGGCCATGACCAGCGGCCCGACCTGGACGCGATGCGTCAGGGTCGCCACCGCGGTCAGGATCGTCCAGCACTCGTGGATGCCCGAGGTCTCGCCCTCGTCGCGGAACAGCAGGTGGTCCGCGCCCCATACCGAGTCCAGCCCGCCAGAGTCGGCGGCAATGGCCATGTCGCGCAGCTCCAGCCAGGACAGCGGCCGGCCCAGTGCGTCGTTATGGCCCAGCGGCAGCATCAGCCCGACCTTCATGCGTCGCCCTTCGCCGCCAGCCGGTCGACCTGCCCGGCCATGTCCAGGTCGCGCTGCGTCAGGCCGCCCGAAGCCTTGCTGGTCAGCCGAAACGTGACGCGGCGCCAGACGATCTCGATGTCCGGGTGGTGATCGGCCTCTTCGGCGGCATCGGCCACGCGGTCGACCAGGTCAATGGCGTCCCGAAATGATGCGCAGCGCACCGTGCGGACCAGCCAGTCGCCCTCCCGGGTCCATTCGGGAAGGGCGCGCAGGCTTTCGGCGAGATGAGCGGTATCCAGGAGCGGGGCGTAAGGCATCGGGCTATGCGCCCAGGCTGGTCGGACGGCCGATGAAGGTCAGGAATTCGCCGCGGGTCTTGGGGTCGCGGCGGAACGTCCCCAGCATCGCGCTGGTGACCATGGTGGCCCGCTGCTTCCGCACCCCGCGCATCATGGTGCACAGGTGCGTGGCCTCGACCACGCATGCCACGCCCTTGGGGTTGAGCCGCTCCATCAGTAGCTCGGCGACCTGCTGGGTCAGGCGCTCCTGCACCTGCAGCCGATGGGCGTACAGGTCGACGATGCGCGGGATCTTCGACAGGCCGATGACCCTGCCGCGCGGCAGGTAGCCTACGTGCGCGTGGCCGTAGAACGGCAGCAGGTGGTGCTCGCACAGGCTGAAGAACTCGATGTCGCGCACGACCACCATCTCGTCGTAGTCGACGTCATAGCAGGCGTTGTTGATGAGGGTGTCCGGATCGGCCCGATAGCCGTCCGTGAGCTCGCCGTACATCCGCCGCACCCGCGCAGGCGTGCCGATCAGGCCCTGGCGCTCCGGATCCTCGCCGATCTCGGTGATCAGGGTGCGCACCGCAAGCTCGAAATCGGCGCCGAGGGCGGGCGAGGCGGATTCCGCCTTGCTGTGCGCGTCATCCATGACCGGCATCCTATCAGCCGATGCCCCGATGGGACCCCTAGGCGGCCGGGTGGGCCGGCGCTACTATTTGGTGCCTCATCCGTTTCCTGCGTGCACCGCTGCCATGATTGCGCACCCTCGCAAGGACCGATCCGGGCGCTTCGGCCTCCGCGGGATCTCCCCGTTTGGAGCCGATCGCGTGGCATCCGGCCTTGCCCGCCGCCTGGACGATCGCTACCACTACTTCCACAAGGTCTCGCCGCCCGGGGTCCAGCAGATCGAGGCGGTCGTGGTCGGACCGGGCGGGATCTGGACGCTGCTGCATACCTCGGCCCGCGGCCGCTTCCGGAAGCGTAACGGCCACTGGTATGCGTGGAACCGATCCACGGAGTCCTGGGTGCCCTGGGACGCGATGCCGCTCAACGAGGCGCGTCTGGCCGGCCATCGGCTGGAGCTCTACCTGGAGCGTGCCGCGCTGAGCTTCCACGTGGATGCCTGCCTGCTCACCGATCCGGGCACCGAGATCAGCTGGGAGCGCGACCAGCAACCCGGAGTGCTGGTCGAGGGTGACCTCGAGCGCCTGGCCGTGCGCATCGACCGCGACGAGACGCTGACTCCGGCGCAGGTTGACCGGATCGTGGCGCTGCTAGATCCGCGGCAGCCACTGCCCCGCCTGGCCACGTCCACGCCACAGGGCTGACGCGGGCCTGCTTCGCGCCACCCCGCCGACCCTCTGGGCGGCGGAGCGCCTGACTATGATCGGCCGGAAATGACCGCGTTCGAGCCTGCCCCGACGATGGCGGGCCAGCTGATGGGCGGACGCGCGGTCCCCGCGGCAACGGTGACGGCGGCCTGCGCCGCCGCGCTGCTGGCCGCGTGGCTGGTGCCAGGGCTGGCGGTGCTGTTCGTGTGGCCGCTGCTGTTCGTCGTCCCGGGATGGGTGGCCGTCGCCGCCCTGCGGCCAC
>DATAOD010000127.1:0-43815 GCA_036265975.1 Candidatus Limnocylindria bacterium | reverse complement strand
TCTCGGCCACGCTCATCGGGTCTCCTCCAGGGCGCGGACCAGTGCGGCGACGTGGTCATCGGTGGTCAGCTCGGTTGTGGCCAGCAGCAGCGTGTCGGCCAGCTCCGGATAGTCGCGCCACAGCGGGTAGCCGGCCACGATGCCCCGCTCGGCAAGCGACGCGTGGCGTCGTTGCGCGTCCGGCACGCGCACGGCGACCTCCGCGAAGTACGGGGCGCTGAAGCGCCGTTCGCCGAGGCCGGATGCCTCCAGGCTGGCCGCCAGGTGACGTGCCTGAGTCATCGAGAGCTCGGCCACTTCCCGGAGGCCCTGGGGCCCGACGGCGGACAGGTAGGCCGTGGCAGCCAACGCGCACAGCGCCTGATTGGTGCAGATGTTGCTCGCCGCCTTCTCGCGACGGATGTGCTGCTCGCGCGCCTGCAGGGTCAGCACGTAGCCCTTGCGACCCTGCGCGTCGCGCGTGGCGCCCACCAGGCGGCCGGGCATCTGCCGCACCGAGGCCATGCTGGAGGCCATGAGCCCGACGTACGGCCCGCCATAGGACAGCGGGATGCCGAGCGGCTGGCCTTCGGCAGCCACGATATCGGCCCCGTAGGCGCTGGGCGCCTCCAGCACGGCCAGCGAGGTCGGCTCCACGACCGCCACGAGCTGCGCGCCCGCCGCGTGCGCGGCCTCGCCAAGCGCCCGCATCGGTTCCAGGACCCCGAAGAAGTTCGGCTGCTGGGCAACCAGGCAGGCAATGCCGTCGTCGAGCACTGCCTGCGCGGCATCGACCGGCGTCTGGCCGCTGCCGCCCACGCTCAGGTCTACAGGGATCTCGACGATCTCAACCGCCGGACCGGAGGCGTACGTGGCCAGCACGGCGCGGACCTGCGGCGCGACCGCCGTGGAGACGGCCACGCGATGGCGTCGGGTCAGGCGGCAGGCCATCAGCGCGGCCTCGGCCGCTGCCGTCGCCCCGTCGTAGTGGCTGGCGCTGGCGACCTCCATGCCGGTGAGCTCGCAGATGAGCGACTGGAACTCGTAGATGCTCTGCAGCGTGCCCTGGCTGACCTCCGGCTGATAGGGCGTGTACGAGGTCGCGAACTCGCTGCGGCCGATGACCTCCATCACCACCGACGGCACGAGGTGTCGGTACGCGCCGGCGCCCAGGAAGCTGACCTCGGGGATGCGGTTGCGTCCTGCCAGCCGGGACAGCTCGGCGCGCACCTCCTGCTCGGTGAGCGGCGGCGGCAGGTCGAAGGAGCTGGCACGCACCGCGGGCGGGATATCGGCGAAGAGATCCTCGATGCTGGCGACGCCGATGGCCTCCAGCATGCGCCGGTGGTCGGCGTCGGTGTGCGGCGAGTAGGCCATCAGCCGCCGGTGAGCGCCGCGTACGCCTCCGCGTCCAGCAGCGCATCCAGCTCCCCGGTATCGGACAGCGTCACCTTCGCGATCCAGCCCTCCCCATACGGCGCGCTGTTCAGCAGCTCCGGCTGGCTGGCGAGCGCTTGGTTGACGTCCGTGACCTCGCCGGAGATCGGCGCATACAGGTCGCTGACCGCCTTGACGCTCTCGACCACGCCGAAGGCCGCGAACTGCTTCAGCGTGGCGCCGACCTCGGGTGACTCGACGTACACGATGTCGCCCAGCTCATCCGCGGCATAGCTGGTGACGCCGATGGTCGCCTGCTCTCCGTCGACGCGGACCCACTCGTGCTCGCGGGAGTAGCGCAGGTCGGCGGGGAAGTTGGACGGCATCGGCTCCTCTGGGGGCTGCGCGGGTGTCGGCTAGCCGGCGTCCGGCTTCGGCCGCTTGTAGAAGGGCAACTTTACCTGCTCGGCCCCATGGGGGCGCTCACGGACCACGACCTCCACCTCCCGGCCGGGTGCGGCATCCGCTGCGGGCACGTACGCCATGGCGATCGGCCGGCCCAGCGTCGGCGAGGCGGTGCCGCTGGTGACCGTGCCGGCATCGGCTCCGTCCACGCGAACGGCATAGCCGTTGCGGGCGATGGCGTTGTCGGCCATGACCAGGCCCACCAGCTTGCGGCGTGGACCTGACTGCTGGACCGATGCGAGCGCGGCCCGACCCCAGAACTCGCCCTTGTCCAGCTTGACCACGCGCCCCAGGTTGGCCTCGAACGGGTTGGTGTCGAGGCCGAGCTCATTGCCATACAGCGGCATCCCCGCCTCGAGGCGCAGCGTGTCACGGCTGCCCAGACCGCACGGCTTGAGGCCGAACGGCTGGCCGGCATCCATCAGCGCGTCCCACAGCTGCCCGGCGCGCCGGGCGTCAACGAACAGCTCGAAGCCGTCCTCGCCGGTATAGCCGGTACGGGCCACCAGCGCGTTCACGCCAGCGACGTCGCCGCGGATGGAGTGGTAATAGCCAAGGTCGTCCAGCTGCAGGTCTGTCAGTGCCGCCAGCAGTTCGGCCGCGCGCGGCCCCTGCGGAGCGATGAGCGCGGTGCGCTCCGAGCGATCGTCCAGCTGGGCGTCGAAGTCGCCCCGGTCCCGCAGGCGCTCCAGCTGGGCGACCACGGCATCGTGATTGGCGGCATTGCAGACAAGCAGGTAGCCCTGCTCGGTGCGGTACACGATCAGGTCGTCGATGATGCCGCCGGACTCGTCGCACAGCATCGAGTACTGTGCCTGGCCCGGCTCCAGCGTCGCGGGGTCGCTGACCACCGCGTAGCGGGTGAAGGCCAGCGCCTCGGTCCCGCTCAGCCCGACCTCGCCCATGTGCGACAGGTCGAAGAGGCCCACCGCGTTTCGGACGGTCCGGTGCTCCTCGATGATGCCGCTGTACTGGACCGGCATCTCCCAGCCGGCGAACGGCACCATCCGTGCCCCGAGCTCCATGTGGCGGGAGTGGAGCGGCGTCTCGCGCAGCTGGGCAGTGGCCTCGGTCACGTGACGGCCTCAGTCGCCACGGGCGCGCCGGGCGCCTGCAGCCGGACCGAGACCTCCTCGACCAGCATCCGCTCGGTGGCGTGGGTCATCAGCTCAAGGGCCTCCTCCAGCTGGTGCCAGGCGACCTCGTCGAACTCGTGGTCGTGCTGGTCCAGGGCGCCACCCACCGCGCGCATCAGGTAGAAGTGGACCGTCTTGTGGAAGCGCGTCCTCGCGCGCACGAAGAAGTACTCGACGGAGTGGATCGGCGCTTCGATCTCGACTTCCAGGCCGGTCTCCTCGCGGGTCTCGCGCAGCGCGGTCTCCTCCATCGTCTCGCCGGCGTTCGGCGTGCCCTTGGGCAATGCCCACAGGCGCGGATGGCGACGGTGCACGAGCACGATCTCGTGCTGTCCGTCCCGGGTGCGATGGACGACGCCGCCGGCCGAGGTGGCGCGAGCGTGTCGGAATGCGGCCACCCGGCGGCTAGCCGCGGCGGACGCGCTGAAGCCCGAGCGGCAGTGCGGTGCGGCGGCCGCGGAACCTCGCCGAGAGGCCGAACGACGGGAAGCTGAATGTGCTCGTCTGGCTGCGGAGTGACGCCACGGACGGCACCGTGCGGCGCATGGCGCGCGGTGGGTGGTAGACCGTGGAGGCCCTGGTCAACCCCAGCCGCCGGCGGCGCGCCAAGCGTCGGCTGACCTCGAAGTGGATGGTCGGGTGGGAGACGTAGCGGGCCGTGAGACTCACTCGCATGGCCGGCATTGTACGCCGCGGCCATTGCCGCGCAAGGCGCCGAGCACTACCGATCGGCGACGGTGTCGCGTGCAAGCAACTCCTCGTACAGGGCGCTCATCTCCGCGATTCGGCGCCCGATGCCAAAGCGCTCCGCGCCTGAGGCGGCCGCCGTGGCCAGCGCGTGACGGCGTGCTTCATCGGCTGCCAGCTCGACCAGCGCTCCGGCCAATGCGGTCGCGCCGCTGGCCGGACTGGCCGAGTCGTGGGCGAGCACCACGCCATCGGCCCCGTCGCGAACCGAGTCGGCCACGCCGGGACCGGAGAGCGCCACCACGGGGACCCCGGCCGCGAGCGACTCGGCCAGGACCAGGCCCTGCGTCTCCGTCTGCGAGGCGAACGCGAAGACGTCGCTGCCGCGCACGTGCGCGATGGCATCCGGGCGTGGCAGGCGTCCGGTGACCGCCATGCGCCCCGCCAGGTCCGGCCGGTTGCCGCGCTCGACGGCCGCATCGAGACCCGGCCCGCCGCCTACCAGCAGGAAGCGCAGCCGCTCGTCACGGCGGGCCGCCAGGGCGAAGGCCTCCAGCAGCAGGGCCAGGTTCTTCTCGCTGGCCAGGCGCCCCATGCTGACTGCCACGATGGTGTCGGACGGCCATCCCTGCTCCGCACGAATGTCGGCCGCCGGCATGGACGAGATGGCCGTCACGTCCACGCCGGTTGGGATCATGCGCACCAGCGGGCGGCGGCGGGGCGCCAGGGCCCTCGCGATCTCGGTCGCCAGCTCGGAGCCGGGCGCCACCACGGCCGCGCAGCCGCGCCAGTAGTCGCGCAGGAACGCCCCAAGCCCACGACGCGCTGCGCCAGCAAGCGGCCCGAGGTAGTGCCCGTAGTCGCCGAACCGGGTGTGGTGCGTGAAGACCAGTGGTGCCCCGCTGCGCTGCGCAAGGCGTCGTGCCATCAGCCCGGTGACGAACGGCGACTGGGCGTGGACGATGTCCGGGGCGAATGCCCGCGCCGTTTCCAGCGCGCTGCCTGGAACGGGCCACGGCATGCGGTAGCCCGGCGGCGCGGGCGGCGGCGCCTGGTAGGACGGCAGCCACGCGTAGGCCGGCTCCGGACCGGGCGCGCCGGCAGTCGCCGGCTCTTCGCCCTCGGCCGGTCGTGGCGCGACCAGCAGCACCTGCTGACCTGCCGCCGCCAGGCCGCGCGCGAGCGTCTCCGTGGAGACGGTCACGCCCGACAGGTAGGGCAGGTACGTCTCCGCGAAAATCGCGACCCGCAGCGCGCTTTCGCTCATGCGCTCGCCTGTCCGCGCCCGACATGGAGCGTGACCATCCGGCTGGCAAGCCAGCGCCAACGGACGTCGAGCAGCCCCGCGTCGGCCATCAGCTCGCCCACCCGTCGGGGATCCGGGTAGCGGCCGACGCTCTCCGGCAGATAGGCGTATGCCTCCCGGCTGCCAGCAACAGCCCCGATCCGCGGGATGACCTGGCGAAACCAGGTCCGATAGAGCAGCCGCCACGGACCGCGAGGCGGCTCCGCGATCTCGAGGACCACCACCCTGCCGCCGGGCGCCGTCACGCGCGCCATCTCCCGCAGTCCGGCGGCGACATCGGGCAGGTTGCGAAGGCCGAAGCCGATGGTGACGGCGTCGAAGATGGCGTCGCCGAAGGGAAGGCGGGCTGCGTCGGCCTGCACCCAGGTCAGCGTGGCTCCGGCGTGGACGCCCGTCGCAGCGGCACGGGCACGGGCCAGCATCTGGGCGGAGGGGTCCAGGCCGACAACCGCTCCCTTTGCGTCAAGGCGCGCGGCGGCGGCGAGCGCCAGCTTGCCGGTGCCGGTGGCCACGTCCAGCACGCGCATTCCGGACCGCAGCCCGGCGGCATCCAACGCCTGGCGCCGCCAGAGACGGTCGAGACCGAAGGTCATCAGCGTGTTCATGGCGTCGTAGCGCGGCGCGATGCGGTCGAACATCGCCACCACTCGCTCCGGGCTGGGTCGCCCGCTCATCCGGCCACCTCACCGGCAGGGCGCTCCGTGACCGGCTGGCGCTCGGGGTCACGCACGCCGGGAACGAACAGCAGCACGCCCATGAAGAAGGCGCCGACGAGCCCGCCCCAGATCATGGTGGCCGACGCTCCCAGCTGAGCCGCAACGGGGCCGGTCAGGGCATAGGAGAGCGGCACCAGCCCCGCCGACATGAGCCAGTCCAGGCTGGTGACGCGTCCCAGGAGGCGCCGCGGCACCAAGGTCTGCAGCAGGGTGACCCAGATGATTCCACCCGCCTGGAACAGCGCCTGCCACAGGAAGCCGATGAGCAGGGCCTGCCACAGCGCGGTCATCAGCCCATAGCCCGCCAGCAGCAGCACGCCGCCGGTCCACACGGCATACATGACGGTGATCTTCAACCGCGGAAGCCCCAGCTGGCCCAGCAGCAGGGCCGCGCACACCGAGCCGATGCCGCCGGCGGCATAGATGAATCCCAGGGACTCGGCGCCCAGGCCGAGCTGGTTCTTGACCACGAATGGCAGCAGCACCTGCACGGGCCCGATGAACAGCAGCAGGCTGAACATGGCCGCCACCAGCGTTGCCCAGCACCAGGGGTTGTGCCGCACGAACGAGAATCCCTCCCGCATCTCGAGCAGCGTCTGGCCGATGCCGTGGCTGACCGCCGTGAACGACGGACGGGTGGCGATGGCGCCGATCGCCACGGCGGAGAGCACGAACGTGAATGCGTCGATCACGAACGCGGTGCCCGGACCGGCCAGCGCGACCACGAAGCCCCCGAGCGCCGGGCCCATCAGCCGGATCATGAACGGGCGGATGAAGCCCTGCAGCGCGTTTGCCTGCGGCAGCTCGTCATCGGGCAGCAGGGTGGGCACGATGGCAGTCGATGCGGGGTTGAAGAACGCGTCACCCAGCCCGACGAAGGCGATCAGTGCGATGATGTGCCATAGGGAGAGCACGCCGGCGACGGACAGCGCCCCCATCAGGCCGATCGCCGCGGCGCGCACCGCGTCGGCGCCGATCATCATCAGCCGGCGGTCGTAGCGGTCGCTGAAGACGCCACCCAGCAGGATGAACAGGATCAGCGGGGCGGTCCACGCCACGCCCACGATGGAGAGGGCCGTGGGCACGTTGCTGATCTCGTAAACCTGCCATGCCAGCGCGACGGTGAAGAAGCCATCGCCCAGCAGCGAGACCGTGGCGCCGGCCATGAGCAGCGCGTAATCCCGGCGCTGCAGCGGGACGAGCAGCCGGATCGATCGCAGGCGGGCACGGAAACGGTGAGGCAGCAAGTTCACGGGAGCGACGACCTGGGGAGGTTGGTGGTGGGCGATACTGGATTCGAACCAGTGACCTCACGGATGTGAACCGTGCACTCTAACCAGCTGAGCTAATCGCCCGCCGCGGGGTCCGGAGTATAGCGCCGGTGCCCCCCGCTCAGCGCACGAAGAGCTGGGTGAGCACCCCGAGCAGCAGGAGGGCGATCATCGGCGACCAGTCGAACCCGCCGGCTGGCGGGACGATGCGCCGGATCGGCGCCAGGATGGGCTCGGTGGCCTGGTAGATGAAGGCGGTCAGGCTGCCGCCACCCATGGGATTCGTCCAGCTGATGATCACGCGAGCGAAGATCAGGATGGTGAGCACCAGGGCAAGCATGCTGATGAAGGTGCTGAGCAGCGCCGGCATGGCCGGCCGAGGATAGCAGCCTAGTCCCGATGCGGCCGCGGGCCGAACAGGGCCGTGCCGATCCGGACCAGGGTGGCTCCCTCGCGCACGGCCGCCTCCGCGTCCGCGGTCATTCCCATCGATAGCTCTGGCAGCGACAGGCCGCTGGTCCGCGCCAGCGCGTCGCGCAGGTCGCGCAGCCGCGCGAACGCATGGCGCTCCCGGCCGGGGTCCACCGGCGCGACGGTCATCAGGCCGATGGGTCGCGCGGCCGCCAACGAGCCAAGTGCCGTCACCAGCGGGCCGTCGGTCCGTGCGGCGAGGTCCGCGAATTCTGCCTCGGAGAATCCGGCGCGACCCTCGCGGCCGCTCATGTCGACCTGCAGGAGCACCTGTGGCCGGTGCCCATCGTCATGCGCGATGCGATCGATGCGCTCCAGCAGCCCGATCGAATCGACGGAGTGGATCACGCTGAAGAGTCGCAGCGCCGCGCGCACCTTGTTCGATTGCAGCTGGCCGACCATGTGCCACTCAGCCCGGGGAGCGGCCTCGACCTTGGCGGCCGCCTCCTGCACCCGGTTCTCGCCGAGCATCGTGAGGCCGGCCGCCAGCGTGGCGTGCACGACGTCCGTTCCAAAGCCCTTGGTGACGGCCACCATGCGGAATCCGTTCGGATCGCGGCCCTCGGACGAGGCCGCGGCACGCAGCCGTTGCAGGAGCGCGTCGTATCGGCTCCGGATCAGCTCCGGCGTCAGCGGTGGCTCGTCGATGGGGAGCATCAGCCCATGCTACGAGCGGGCGCTGACCCGGGTCATCCCTGGCTGACGCCAGGGGCATGCGGGGTGCGCATCAGAACCAGCCGATGACCGCTGACCGGCGTCGGAACGCCCCGGCCGTCCGGACCGGGGCGCATCGGCTCAGGAAGGTCCGCCTACTCCGACTTGCGGCGCAGGAAGGAGGGGATGTCCAGGTCGGTCTCGCCGTACGCCGGCCGGCCGGCGGGGGTCGGGATCGCGTGGCGCTCAGCGGCCGGCTCCTCGCGCTCGGCCGGCAGAGCGAAGGGCGAGGGCTCGGGGATCTGCTCCTCCAGCGAGGTCCGCTGCGCCCGGTCGCGCTCGATCTCGGCCAGGATCTCGCGGCTGCGCTCGTCCAGGCTGGTCTCGATGCCGACCGCCACCTCGGCCGCGGCGGCGCCACGTCCGGCGGAGCGCGGCTTCTTGGTCGCGTCGAAGCCGGTGGCAATGACGGTCACCTTGACCTCGTCCCGCATCCGGTCGTCGATGACTGTGCCGAAGATGATGTTCGCCTCGGGATCGGCGGCCTCCTTGATGACCTCGGCCGCCTCGTTCACCTCGAACAGGCCAAGGTCGCTGCCGCCGGTCACGTTGAACAGGATGCCGCGCGCGCCCTGGATGTTGACCTCCAGCAGCGGGCTCATGACTGCCGCCCGCGCCGCCTCCACCGCGCGGTTCTCGCCGGTACCGATGCCAATGCCCATCATCGAGGAGCCGGCGTCGCGCATGATCGTCTTCACATCGGCGAAGTCCAGGTTGATGAGGCCGGGAACCGTGATCAGGTCGCTGATGCCCTGAACGCCCTGGCGCAGTACGTCGTCCACCACGCGGAAGGCGTCCAGGATGGACGTCTTCTTGTCGACCACCTCGCGCAGGCGGTCATTGGGGATGGTGATCAGCGTGTCGCACTTGTCCTTGAGCTGCTCCGAGTACTGCTCGGCGACCAGCTTGCGGCGCACGCCCTCGAAGCTGAATGGCTTGGTGATGACGCCGACCGTCAGCGCGCCCAGGTCCTTGGCGATCTCGGCGATGACCGGTGCCGCGCCCGACCCGGTGCCGCCGCCCATGCCCGCGGTGATGAAGATCATGTCGGCGTCCTTGAGCGCCTCGTAGATCTTCTCCGAGTCCTCCTCGGCCGCGCGCTGTCCTACCTGCGGATCGGCGCCGGCGCCCAGGCCGCGGGTCAGCTTGTCGCCGATCCGGATCTTGTGAGGGGCGTCGCTCTGGAGGAGCGCCTGCGCGTCCGTGTTCACCGCGATGAACTCGACGCCCATCATCTCGGCGCGGATCATCCGGTTCACGGCGTTGCTGCCGCCCCCTCCGACGCCAATGACCTTTATGAGTGCGAAATGCTCTGCGTCGGACCGTAGCGGCATTGGGTGTGGTCTCCGTAGCGCGGTATGGAGTGTTGGCAACCCGTCTCGCCGCGGGTTCCTCCGATTCTAGCCATCCCCTCCCGGCGGGGTGGACGGTTTTTTCCACAGACCGATGCGAACTTATCCACATGCGGCGTGCTGCCGGTGGACGGTGGGGCGCGCACTCCACACTCGATTCCGGAACGCCGCTTGCTAACAGGAGGCCGTTGGACAGCGAGGAGGAGCCAATGGCCGGACCCGCCGCGCGCATCACGGTGCTGGACGACCATCCACAGACCCTGGAGCTCATGCGGGACGTGCTCGAGCCGGATGGCTACGTGGTGAGCTGCACGACCCGCATCGGTCCGCAGCTGCACGAGATCCGCGACACGCAGCCGGACCTGGTGGTGATCGACCTGCTGCTGGCCACGGACCAGCGCATCCTGTCCGGCTGGGACGTCGTCCGGCTGGCGCGCTCGCACGCCGACCTGCACCGCGTCCCGATCCTGGTCATCTCGGCCGACCACGCCCTGCTGCGCTCGGTGCGGAAGGAGGCCACCCGGATGCGCGACGTGTACCTGCTGCCGAAGCCCTTCGGCCTGGAGCAGCTGCGCACGGCGATCCGTGACGCGCTGGGCCAGTCGCCGGAGCGCTCTGCCGCGGCCGCGCTTGCGCCCGCGCCGGACGACGAGATCGCCCAGGCGCTGTGAGCGGATGCCCGGCGCAGCGGGCTCAGCCGGGGAACAGCCCTCGAATCCAGTCCAGGAACCGGCCGCCAGCGCCGCTGAACGGCGAGCCGGCTGCGGTGCCGATCGGCTCCTCGCCCGCGTGATGCGCGCCCCATAACAACAGGCCGATGGGCGTGCTGAAGGCGGGGTTCGAGAGCTGGTCCATCAGCCCGCCCACGCCCTGCGGAGCGCCTACGCGGACCGGCATCTGGAAGACGTCCCGGGCCAGCTCGGCCGCACCGCCGATCCGCGATCCGCCGCCCGTCAGCACCACGCCCGCCGGCAGCATGCCAGCGTGGCCGGAGCGCTTGATCTCCTCGCCGATGAGTGAGTAGATCTCGCTCATCCGTGCCTCGATGATCTCGGCCAGCTTGCGCCGCTGGATGGTCTGGCCACCCCCGTCCCCCAGCACGGCAACGTTCAGCAGCTCCTCCGGCTGCACGGCACCCAGATTGGCGGTGCCGTGCTTGATCTTGATCTCTTCCGCCAGGTTCTGGCTGGTGCGCAGGCCGATGGCCACGTCCATGGTCACGTTGATGCCGCCCACGGGCAGCACCGCGGAGTGGTAGATGCCGCCGTCGGTGAAGAGGGCGATGTCGGTGGTGCCGCCGCCGATATCCGCCACCAGCACGCCGAGCTCCTTCTCCGTGTCGGTCAGGGTCGCCTCCGCCGCGGCAAGCGAGCTGATCACGAGCTCGTCGATGTGCACGCTGGCGTTGGCGATGCACTTGGTCAGGTTCTGGATCGAGGTGGACAGGCCGGAGACGATGTGCGTCTCCACCTCCAGCCGCACCGCGCTCATGCCCAGCGGGTCCTTGATGCCCTCCTGCCCGTCCACGATGTAGCCGCGCGGGATGACGTGCAGGGTCTCGCGGTTCGAGGGCATCTGGACGGCCTTGGCCGCGTCCGTGGCGCGGGCCACGTCCTCGCGGCTCACCTCGCGCTTGTGGCCGGAGACCGCCACCACGCCCCGGCTGTTCTGGCTGGAGATGTGGCTGCCGCCGACGCTGACGAAGGCGCTGCTGATCTTGTAGCCGGACAGCCGCTCGGCCTTCTCCAGGCTGCTGGCGATGGAGTTCACGGTCTGGTCGATGTTGGCGACCATGCCCTTCTTCATCCCGGCCGAGGGCGCGATCCCGTAGCCGATGATGTCGACATCGCCCGTGCGGCCGACCTCCCCGATGAGGGTCGTGACCTTGGTCGTGCCGGCATCGATGCCGACCAGCACCGTCTCCCTGTCCAAGCTACCTCCGATGGTCCGCCGGGGCGTCGGCGCGGTCCAGCCGCCCCCTGCCCGAGCCTACAGGAAGTGGCGCCGAATGAGGGCCACGTTTTGGAAGATGCGCAGCCCGAAGGCGAAGAGGGCCACCAGGTAGAGGTCGATGCCCAGTCGGTCGCCCACGAAGGTCAGTGCCACCGCCACCAGCGCGTTCGTCACGAAGCCCGACAGGAAGACCCGGTTGTCGTAGTGCGCGTCCAGCTCGGCCCTGATCGCGCCGAGCACCGAGTCGAGGCCGGCCAGGATCCCCACCGCGCTGTAGCGCGCCAGGTCCGGGCTGACGTTGACATTGAGCACCAGCCCGAGCGCGATGCCAAGCGCAAGGCCGACAAGGGGAAGCCACATTCGGAAGCGTTCCGCTGCGCGCCATGCGGACCGTTCTCGGTGCCGTCACTGGCTCTACGGACTCCAATATACCTTTCCCGGGTTGCGGGCATCCAGCCACGAAACCGCCCACTCGCGTCGGGTGGCGAACAACGTGCGAATCGCTCCCAGCTGCTGCTCCAGCCGCACGTCGGCGGTGGTCCGATCCTCTTCCGGGTCGAGCTCGTAGAAGCCGAGTGCGGCGCGCCACGGCGGCGAGGACGACGCGATCTCGAAGCCGTACGTGCGGTCGACGGTTACCTCTAGGTGCCGCGCCCGCGAGCCGATCACCTTCGGGTTCAGCCGCAGCAGGCGCATGGCCGTCCGGACGTCCACCTGCGGCAGCACGTCGCCGGGACGAGGCGTCTGCGTGCGCGGCCGCGTGTCGTCCACGACTGGCAGGCCGGCCAGCTCGCCGGTGAGCGTCTCGCTCAGCGATCGGTCGTCGATGATCGATCCGTCGGCCGCCGCCACCAGCTGCGCCGATGCCGTCCGCCAGATCACGGCCGGCTTCTTCTCCCTGACCGTGACGCGCAGCTCGCCGGGTAGGCTGGTCTGAACGCTGGCATCGGCAACGGCTGGCAGCTCGCGGACCCGGCGCAGCAGCGCGTCCGTGTCGAGGGTGAGCAGCGACTGGCCGCGGTACGAATCCACGATGCCATCAAGCTCCCATGCCGGGGTGTAGCGCGCGCCGGCGTGCGCCACGGAGCCGATACGCAGCCAGGGCCCATTGACGAGCGTCACGAAGCCGGCCACAACCAGCGCGAAGCCCAGCACCGCGAACGCGCGGCCGCGCGACGGAAGGGGAACTGCGAGGCGTTTGCGGAGGGGTGGCCCGGGCCGGCGGGCGTGCCCGCCCCCACGCCGGCGGGCGGCAGCACGCCGCGATCCGCTCATTCGAGCTTCTCCGCGGGAGCTGGATCGTCAGCCGCCGCGGCCTGGCTGGGCCCCTCGCGCTCCAGCGCGAGCCGCACCAGGCGGTCAACCAGCTGTCCGAAACCGATGCCGGCCAGCCCTGCCTGCTTGGGAAACATGCTGGTGGCCGTGAAGCCGGGGATGGTGTTCATCTCGCTGATGTAGATCGCGTCAGGCGGCACCAGGAAGTCGATCCGGGCGAAGCCCGCGCAGTCCACGGCCTTGTACGCAGCCAGCGCCAGCTCGCGGATGCGCTGCGCGACGAGCGGCGGCACGTCGGCGCGCGGGAAGACGTCAGCCAGGCCCTCTGTGTACTTGGCGGCATAGTCGTACCACTCGCCGTGGCTGCGCACCTCGCCGGGCTCGAAGACCTGCGGCTGGTCGTTGCCGAGCACGCCGCATTCGAGCTCGCGGGCATTCGGCACGTACGCCTCCACGATCACCTTGGCGTCGTAGCGCAGCGCCTCCTCGATGGCGCCGGGCAGCTCATCGGCGGCGTGGACCATGGTCATCCCCAGGCTGCTGCCCAGGCGGGCCGGCTTCACGACCGATCGCGGCCCGATGCGAGAGGCGACGTCCGCCACGACCTCCTGGGGCGCAGCGCTCCAGTCCGAACGGCGAAACCAGGTGTAGTCGACCACCGGCAGGTCATGGCCGCGCATGAGGTCCTTGAAGACGATCTTGTCCATGGCCAGTGCACTGGCCAACACGCCAGCACCGGTGTACGGGATGCCGGCCAGCTCCAGGAAGCCCTGCAGCGTGCCGTCCTCGCCGAACGGACCGTGCAGCACCAGGAAGGCGACGTCGATGACCTCGGCCAGCGAGCGCAGCGCAAAGCGCGGCGGAAGGGCGTCCTCTCCCACGGTGGCCGGCAGGGCGGCCTGGTCGTCGGCCAGGTGCGCAGTGTGCGCGGCCGGCGTGTCCACGCCCAGCTGGCCGGCCAGCTGGCTCCCCGATGCCAGCTCCGGAGCCGGTCCCGCGGGCAGGTGCCAATGGCCCTGCCGGTCGATGTAGACGAGGTACGGCTCGTAGCGCTCGCGGTCGATGGCGTTCAGCACGGCTTCCGCCGATGCCACGCTGACCTCGTGCTCGGCAGAGCGGCCGCCGGCGAAGATCCCGATCCGCAGGCGCCTGCTCATGCGTCGCTCTCCGGCCAATCGCCGACGAACTCGATCTCGTAGGCCAGCCGCACGTCGAACCGCTCCTCGACGGTGGCGCGCACGGCGTCGCCCAGGGTGCGTACGTCGCCAGCGGAGCCGCCGCGGTCGGTGACGATGAAGTTGGCGTGCAGCTCGCTGACCCGTGCCGACCCGACCCGATGCCCCTTCAGCCCGGCCGCATCGATAAGGCGCCCCGCGTGGTCTCCCGGCGGGTTGCGGAACACGCTGCCGGCGTTCTGGTCAGCCAGCGGCTGGGTGGACACACGCTGCGCCTGGTGCGCGGCCACCGTGGCACCGATCTCGTCCGGGTCGCCGCCGGCGCGCAGGCGCATGCCAGCCGTCACCACCACCTCGTCCGAGTGCTTGAAACGCGACTCGCGGTAGTCGAAGGCGCAGTCGTTCGCCGCCAGGCGGGCGACCGCTCCGCGTGCCGGATCCCAAGCCTCCACCCAGTCAAGGACGTCGCGCATCTCGCCGCCATGCGCGCCGGCGTTGGCCCACACCGCGCCCCCCAGCGTGCCCGGGATGCTGATGCCGAACTCCAGGCCGGCCAGCCCCTCGCCCGTGCAGCGACGCACCAGCATGGCCATGGGCGTGCCGGAGTCGGCCGCCACGCGGCCTTCCTCGACCCTCATGGCCTTGGCCCGATTGCGGATCACAAGCCCGCGGATGCCGGCATCCGCGACCACCAGGTCGCTGCCATTGCCGAGCAGGAAGCGTGGGACCTCCGCCTCCGCGGCCAGCTGCAGGGCGGCCAGCAGCTGGACGCGGTCGCGCACCTCGACCAGGCGGTCGGCCGGGCCGCCGACGCGCAGGGTGGTGAAGGGCGCGAGCGGCACGTCCGGGCGCAGCTCCAGGTCGCCATACGACGGCCCGGCTGCCAGCTCGTCGAGCCGTGCGAGGGCGTCCGCTGTCGCCACGTCGGAGCTCACACAGCACCTCTTGCCGCTGCCAGGGCGAGCAGCTCGCGTGCAATGGTTGCGGCCGCATCGGGCCTTCCGAGACGCCTGGCAGCTTGCGCCATCTCGGCGCGGCGCATGTCGTCGCGCAGGCTGCTAGCCTCGCTCACCAGCCGGGCAGCGTCCAGCTCCTGGTCCGCCAGCAGCGCGGCGGCGCCGCGGTCGGCCAGGTAGGCGGCGTTGGCGCGCTGGTGCGCGCCGGCGTGTGGGTACGGCACCAGGATCGAGGCCACGCCCACCGCGGCAACCTCGGCGCAGGTGGAAGATCCCGCCCGGCCGAGCACCAGGTCAGCGGCGACCAGCGCATCGGCCATGCGGTCGGCAAGGAATGGCACCGGCTGATAACGGTCTCGGAGGCCGTCGGGCAGGCGCAGTCGTGCGGCATCGGCCCGGGACATGCCGTCATCACCGCAGATGTGCAGCACGTGCCAATCCGCGAGCAACCGATCCAGCGCGCCCTCGACGGCGGCGGTGATGCGCGCCACCGCCTGCGAGCCGCCGAACACGAGCAGCAGCCGGTCCCCGGCACCCACGCCGAACGAGCTGCGGGCGGCCTCGCGGTGGATGCCGGCGAAGGAGCGAATCGGCGTGCCGGACACGAAGGCCCTTTCCCCGAACGAGGCCAGGGTCGGCTCGAAGGAGACGGCCACGCGGCTGGCCAGGCGCCCAACGGCAGCGGTGGCGCGACCGGGAACCACGTTCCCCTCCCAGACCAGCGACGGGATGCCGCGCGCCCGCGCGGCAATGACCAGGGGAATGCCCAGGTAGCCACCGCTGGTGAACACCGCAGCCGGCCGCAGGCGACCGAGCAGGGCGTAGGCCTGCGGCACCGACGCGGCCAGCCGCAGCGGGTCGAGCGCCAGATGCACGTTCATGCCGCCGCTGCGCAGCGAGCGAACGAGCAGCTCGTGGTACGGCATCTCACCGGAGCCGGCGACAATGCGTCGCTCCAGGCCCCGGACGCCGCCGACGTAGTGGAGCTCAAGCGCGGGCCGCGCGTCGCGCAGCGCCCGCGCGACGGCCAGCGCGGGGTACACGTGCCCGCCGGTCCCGCCGCCCGAGACCAGATAGCGCATCGAGCAGTGATCCTGTCTGTGAGGTCTCGCGCGAGATCGACAGCAGGATGCCGACCGCGACGAGGTTGATGGTGAGGGCCGAGCCCCCATAGCTGATGAACGGCAGCGGGATGCCGGTGACCGGCATCAGCGCGGTGACGACCATCATGTTGATACAGGCCTGCGCCACCAGCCAGGTGGTCAGGCCCGCGGCCAGGAGGCCGGAGAAGGTATCGGGCGCGTGGATGGCGATCCGGTAGCCGTGGTAGGCAAGCAGCCCGAACAGGATGAGCACGGTCAGGGTGCCGATGATCCCCCACTCCTCGCCGATGATGGCGAAGATGAAGTCGGTGGAGGGCGCGGGTAGGTACAGGTACTTCAGCTTGCTTGCACCCAGGCCCTGGCCCAGCAGCCCGCCCATGGCCAGCGCGAAGAGCCCCTGGATGGTGTTGTAGCCCTTGTCCAGCGGGTCGCGGAACGGGTCGAGGAAGGTCTGCACCCGCTCGAGCTGGTAGGGCGTGCTGCTGATCATCAGCACCGCGGCACCGACCACTGCCGAGGCCATGGCCCCCAGGTACACCAGGTTCGCCCCGGCCATGAAGAAGATGGCAAGCGCGGTGATGGCGTACACGCCAGCCGTGCCGAGGTCCGGTTCCAGGGCGATCAGCAGGAATCCCGGCGCCACCAGCATCCCGAACGGCACGAAGCCGTTCCAAAAGGAGTGCGCCTGGCGCCCCTTGCGGTCGAGCCAGTGCGCCAGGTAGATGCAGATGGCCAGCTTCGCCACCTCGGCCGGCTGGAAGGTGCCGATCCCCGGCACCACGATCCAGCGCCGCGAGCCGAAGGCCTCAAAGCCGATCCCGGGCAGCAGGACCGCCACCAGCAGCACGAAGCTGCCCAGATACAGCGGGATGGCCAGGTAGCGCAGGATGCGGAAGTCGATCCGGCTGGCGAGCATCATGGCGCTCAGCCCCAGCACGGCCCAGATGCCCTGCTGCAGCCCCTGGGCGGCGGGGTCGCTGCTGGCCAGATAGGAGCGCACGCTGGAGGCCGAGTAGACCATCACGACGCCGATGGCGACCATCGCAAGCACCACCACCAGCAGGGGGTAGCTCACGTTGTGGCGCTCGCGGCGGACGCCGCTGGCACGCTGGCCCGTTCCGCGGCGCGCGATCGGCACGGCCCGGCTCATCGGGACGCCTCCAGGTCAGTGACCGCCTGGCGGAAGGCATCGCCCCTTGCGGCGTAGTCGGTGAACATGTCGAAGCTTGCAGCTGCCGGCGACAGCAGCACCACGTCGCCGGCCTCTGCCAGCTGGCCGGCCAGACGGACGGCGTCGGCCATGCCAGAGACCCGATGGACCGCGACGCGGCCGGCCATCAGGCCCTCCAGCTCGCTGGCGGTCTCCCCGATCAGGATCGCGGCGCGCGCGTGGGCGGCGGCCGCATCGGCGACCTCGGAGTAATCCAGCCCCTTGCCGCGGCCGCCAGCGATCAGCACGATCCGGGCGGGCGCGTAGGCCCGGATGGAAGCTGCTGCCGCCATGGGGATGGTGGCCTGTGAGTCATTCACCCAGCGGACGCCGTCACGCTCGGCCACGAGCTCCATGCGATGCGGGACGCCGCGGAAGGTACGGATGCCGTCCGCGATGGCGGCGCGCCCCGCGCCGGCCAGCGACGCGCCGAGGGCGGCGGCCATCACGTCGCTCAGCATGTGCCGCCCCTGCAGCGGCACCTCAGCCACTGCCAGCAGCGGCTCGCCATCCAGGACGAGCATGTCGCTTTCGACCCGCAGGTCGAGGCCATTGCCGTCATGTCCGTAGCGCCGCACGTCGCCGGAGAGCAGCACACCCAGCTCGCGGCAGCCCGGGTCGTCATCGTTCAGGACGATCACGCCGCGCTCGATGCTCAGCTCGGCCAGCCGCCGCTTCACCGCCCGGTACGCCTCGACGGTTCCGTGGCGGTCAAGGTGGTCGGAGCCGATGTTGGTGTAGACGGCCACATCGGCGCCGCGCGAGATGGTGGGCAGCTGCAGCTCCGACAGCTCGACCACCGCCCAGTCCTGCTCCCCCAGCTCGTGGACCTGCTCGATCAGCGGCCGGCCGATGTTGCCACCCACCGCGTGCGGTACGCCGGCCGCCTGCAGCGCGGCGCCGATCAACGCCGTGGTGGTGGTCTTGCCCTTCGTGCCGGTCACGGCCAGCACCCGGGCGCGGGTCAGGCGCAGGAAGAGGTCCACCTCGCTCAGCAGCGGTGTGCCCGCCGCGACCGCCCGTTGCAGCGCGGCTCGCAGCCAGGGCTCGGTGGTCGGAAAGCGCGGCGAGATCGAGGGGCTGGTCACCACAAGGTCGGCTGCGCCAAGCAGCTCGTCGACGGCGTCCGGAGGCGCGCCCAGTGCCAGTGACAGGTCGCGCCCCTCGAGCGAGGCGACCGCATCGGCGAGGTCGGCGGCGGAGCGGCGGTCGTAGACGGTGACCCGCGCACCCGCATCGGCCAGCATCCGGGCAGCCGCCACGCCGGAGCGCGCAAGGCCGAGCACCAGGACGCGCTGCCCACGAAGGTCGTCGAGCGAGAAGAGCGGCGAGGTCATGGTCTGCATCGGGCCCTACTGCATCCCGAACGTGCTGCCCAGGAAGACGCTGAAGCCCAGCAGCCCGGCCAGCGCGCCCACGATCCAGAAGCGGACGGTGATCTTCTCCTCTGCCCAGCCGATGAGCTCGAAGTGGTGCTGCAGTGGCGCCATGCGGAAGATGCGCCGGCCGCGGCACCGAAACGAGACGACCTGCAGGACCACGCTCATGATCACCGCGAAGAAGACGATGCCGATCACCGCCAGCAGCGGAAGCTGACGGCTGAGCGTGGCGACCACCGCCAAGGTGGCGCCAAGGCCCAGCGCGCCCGAGTCGCCCATGAAGATCTGGGCCGGATGGACGTTGAACCACAGGAAGCCCATCAGGGCACCGACGATCAGCGCGCAGAAGATGGCCAGGTTGGGCTGCGGCCGCAGGGCGCCCGGTGGATCCACCAGCGCAATGAACAGGTACGCCACGAAGCAGAAGATCAGGACCCCGGCAGCCAGGCCGTCCAGGCCGTCGGTCAGATTCACCGCGTTGCTGACGCCCACGATCACGAACGCCATGAACAGGGCGAAGACGATGGCCCCCACCGCCAGCTCGCCCAGGAACGGGACGTTCAGGACCGTGATGTTGAAGTGACGCTGGACGTAGAACGCGGCCAGCAGCGCGACCACCGTCTGCCACAGCAGCTTCCACCGCCCGCGCATGCCCTCTCCGGATCGCGCGTTCACGTAGTCATCGATCGCGCCCAGGATGCCCACCCCCACCAGGGCCAGCATCGGCGTCAGCGTCACGCTGTCCTCGATCCGCAGCGCCATGGCCAGGAACATGACCACCAGCACCACCAACATGCCGCCCATGGTCGGCGTGCCGGCCTTGACCAGGTGGCCCTGCGGTCCGTCCGTGCGGATTCGCTTGCCGAATCCCAGCCGTTCGAGGAGGCCGATGTAGACGGGACCCAGCACGATCATGCCGGCGAAGGCCAGGAGCAGCGCCATGACGATGCTGATCAGCGTCACGGCGTGCGCTCCAGCGCGGCCACCAGCCGATCTAGCTCCACGCCACGGGATGCCTTGACGAGCATCACGTCGCCGGGGCCGGGGGCCAGCGCCCGCTCCACCGCCTCAACCGCCTCGTCAACGTCGTGGACCTGCGCCACCTCGCGCAGCCCGGCGGCGCTTGCCGCATCGGCGATCCATGCGCCACGCTCCCCGACGGCCAGCAGCGCGTCGGCCACGACGGCTACCTTCGAGCCGATCTCGCGGTGCAGTCGCTCCTCGTCCGGCCCCAGCTCCAGCATGTCGCCCAGCACCGCCAGGCGCCGCCGTCCGACGGGACGGGGCGTCTCCGCCAGGAAGTCCAGGGCGGCCGCCACCGACACCGGCGAGGCGTTGTAGGAATCGTCGACCAGGGTGGCGCCGGAAGCTGCCTGGCCGATGGCCATGCGGTGCTCCGCGTGGCTGCCGGCCGCGAGCGCCGCCTCCACGTCCTCCATGGGAATCGCGAAGCGCTCGGCCACGGCGATCGCGGCAAGGGCGTGCGGCACAAGGTGCCTGCCGGGCGTCCCGCTGCGAAGCCGACGCTCTGCCCACGGGGCGCGCAACGTGAACTCCGTCCCCTCCACGCCACGCGAGACGACGTCGTCAGCCCGAACGTCGGCTCCTTCGGACAGCCCGTAGGTCCGCACGGGAGCCGGCGTGACCGATGCCATGGCCGCGACGCGGGCATCATCGGCATTGAGAACGGCCAGACCGTCAGACGGGAGCGCCTGCGGGAGCTCCGACTTGGCGCGGGCAATGGCCTCGATGCTGCCGGCCCGCTGCAGGTGCGTGGGATGCACGGCCAGCACGACGCCGACCTCCGGACGGGCGATCTGGGCCAGGCGCGCGATCTCTCCCTCCGTGTACATGCTCATCTCGAGCACCGCCAGCTCGTGGTGCGGCTCGAGCTGCAGCAGGGTCATTGGCAGGCCCGACTCGGAGTTCAGGTTGCCCTCATTGCGCAGCACGTCGCGGGTGCTGCCAAGCAAGTCGGCCACGATCTCCTTGGCGATCGTCTTTCCCGTTGATCCGGTGATGCCCACCACTCGCACCGGCGAGCGGCCGCGCCACCAGGCGGCCAGCTCCTGCAGCGCCACCAGGGGATCCGCCACGCCGATCAGGGCGCCGTCCCGGCCATCGATATCCACGGCATGCTCGACGAGCGCTGCCGCCGCGCCGTTGCGCAGGGCCTCGGAGACGAACCTGTGGCCGTCGACGCGCTCGCCGTGCAGCGCCACGAACAACGAGCCTGAGGTGACGTGGCGAGAGTCGACCGCCGCCCCGGAAATCGAGGTGACGGTCGTGGGGCGCAGGAGCCGGCCACCGGTGGCGGCCAGGAGTTCATCGAGCGAGATGGACGGCGGCACGCGGCTCCCAGCGGCAGGTTCGGCCCACTCTAGCAGCCTCATCGGCGGGCGACCTGACCGTCGGGGCCCTGCTTCCGATCGGGCGGGATGGCCAGGTAGCTGAGGATCTTGGGGGCCAGGCTGCGGAACAGGTCGTCGGGTCGCTCGGCCATCTCGTAGAGGCCCCAGACGGCGGGCCGGTGAATGAGGATCAGGGTCGCGATGCGGGGATTGCTGGCGGGCATCAGCGAGATGAACGAGGAGTCGATCCAGTTGCTGATGTAGCCGTAGTGGGTCACCTTCTTGTAGATGGGCTTGCCCTTGCGGTCGGTGCCGGTTCGGACCCGCTGCGTGATCGGACCGGCGATCTGGGCCGTGCCTGTCTTGCCGGCCACCGAGTAACCGGGGATCGAGGCGGGCTGCGCGATCCCGTAGTCAACCGCGTCGGTCAGGAGCCGCAGCACGGTGTTCGCCGTCTCCTGGCGCATGATCCGCTCGGGCGCCGGCTGCTCGGCGGTGTGGTACGTCCCATCCGGCGTGGTCCAGCCCGCCACCACGTGCGGCGTGACCAGCAGGCCGCCGTTGCCGATGGCGGCGTAGCCCGCCACCAGCTGCATGGCCGTAACCGACAGGCCCTGGCCGAAGGAGTTCTGCGCAGCAGTCAGGTCGCCCGATCCATTGGGCCCGTCAGGGTTCCAGACCACGCCCGGTGCCTCGCCGGCGATCTCGATGCCGGTCTTCTCCCCGAAGCCGAAGCGCCGCAGCGCCTGGTACAGCCGCTCGCGGCCCAGCGTGAGCCCGATCTTCGCGGCGCCCACGTTGTTGGACAGCTTCAGCACGTCGCCGGGCGTGATGCGGCCGTGCCCGTAGGGATAGGTGTAGCGGTCGGCATTCTGGATGCGGACGCCGCCCAGCTCCAGGTCGTTGTTGTCGCGGAACTTGTCATGCGTCGTGATCGCGCCGGCATCCAGGGCGGCGGCGATCGTGAAGGCCTTCATCACGGATCCCGGCTCGTACTGCCGGGACACCGCAGGGTTGGTGAACAGCGACTCGTCAAGGCTGGAATATTGGTTGGCGTCGTAGGACGGGAAGGTGGCCAGGGCCAGGACCGCACCGGTCTTGACGTCCATGACCACGCCTGTCACGCCCTTGGCGTAGTTGCGGCGATAGGTCTCCCACATGGCCGATTCAAGGAGGTGCTGCAGGCCGGCATCGATCGTCAGCGTGACGTCGGAACCGTCGACCGGCGCCTTCAGCTCGAACGTGGAATCGGCGATCTGGCGGCCCACGACGTCCTTTTGGGCGGTCACGGTGCCGGCCAGTCCGGCGAGCAGCGGGTTCTCGCTGGACTCGATCCCGTACTGCCCCTTGCCGTCGACGTTCACGAAGCCCAGCACCTGGGCCGCCAGGGTCGTGTTGGGGGAGACGCCCTGCACGGGGTAGACCCGCTTCGACTCCGGCAGCATGCCGATGCCCGGTAGGTGCAGGGCCTTGATCGCGTCGCTGGTCCTGAGGTCCACGCGCCGCCGCAGCCAGACCCACGGGTCCTTGCCTGCCAGCGTCTCGCGCAGATAACCGACGTCCATGCCCAGCAGGGGGGCCAGCAGAGCGGCAGTGCCGTCGGGGTCCGCGACGCTAGGCGGCGTGGCGAAGACCGACTGCAGGTCGACGGTCGTGGCCAGCAGCTCGCCGGTCGAATCGGTGATGTCGCCGCGCGCCGCGGGGATGGACTCGGTCTGGTCCAGCTGCTCCAGCGCCATGGTGGCCAGGCGGTCGCGCTCGGCGATCTGCCACCAGGCCAGCCGCAGGCCGATGCCGCCGGCGACGAGGGACGCCACCACCAGCAGGATCAGGGCGCGGGCACGGCTGTCGGTCCTGGCGAGCATCGGTTCACTCCTCGGCCCCGCCGGGCAGGCGGAGCCGTCGGCTTATCGGGATTGCTTGGTCGATCGCGGCGCGAACGTCACGTATTGGGGCGGAAGCTCTACGAGGTGCAGGTAGCTCATCGCGCGACGGGTGATGACAGCGGGCGAGCGCGCCTCGCCGATCTGCAGTGTCAGCTGCTGCTGCTCCGCGCGAAGCTCATCCAGCTGCGCCTGCAGCCCGGTGATCTGGTAGCCGATCGCCGCCACGTGCGTCGACTGGCTCAGGTAGAAGAAGGCGAGGCCGGCCGCTGCCGCCAGCCCGACCAGGACGCCGGACACGCCGGTCATCTGCCGCGGACGCCGTGCGGCGCCGGAGCGCCGGCGTGGCTGCGCGACGGTGCGCGGCCGCAGCCGAGGCCGGCCGAAGATGCCGATCCCGGTAGCCGGCCGAGCGCCGATGATGGCCATGCTTGGTGTCAGGCGGCCGAGCGGCCGGGCAGCCGGACGCTCCAGGAGGTGGGAGCCTCGAAGTCGAGGTTCTCCTCGATCTCGATGGCGGTCACGCGATCGGATAGCCAGTACTGCCGCCGCTCGATGTCATGCGCGCGTCGCTCCCGCAGCTCTCGCTGCCGCGCGGCGTACATCCGCCGCCGGCTCGCCTGGTGACGTGGTCGTCCACGGCTCATGCCCGGTGCCCTCCTTCTCACAGCTTCTCGGCCACGCGAAGGCGCGCGCTGCGCGCCCGACGGTTGCGGCGGATCTCCTCGTCGCCGGGCGTGATCCCCCGCCGGTGGATCACGCGCAGCTGGGCCCGATGCCCGCAGGTGCAGACCGGCGGCGGCGGATCCTCGACGCAGTCACGGCTCTCGCGCGCCATGAAGCGCTTCACGATCCGGTCCTCGCCGGAGTGGTAGCTGATGACCGCCAGGCGGCCCCCGGGACGCAGCGCGGCGAGGCCGCCGGCCAGGCCGGTCCCCAGCACCTCGAGCTCGCGGTTGACCGCGATGCGCAACGCCTGGAAGGTGCGGGTCGCGGGATGGATGCGCCCCGCGTCCGCTCCCCGGGCAGGTGCCGCGCTGGCCACCACGGCGGCGAGGTCGGTCGCCGTCACGAGCCGGCCCTCCGCGCGCGCCGCCAGGATCGCCTTCGCGATGCGACCCGCACGGCGTTCCTCACCAAATGTCGCGAGGATTCCGGCGAGCTCCCGCTCCGAGGTGCTGTCGATGAGCTCGAGAGCCGAAAGGCCATGGCCTTCATCGAATCGCATGTCCGGCGGCCCATCGGCCGCGAAGCTGAACCCGCGGGAAACATCGGCCAGCTGGTAGCTGGACAGGCCGAGGTCGAACAGCACGCCGTCGAGCGGTATGAAGCTCTCCTCGCGCGCCACGTCGTAGATCGCCGCGAAATTGGCCTGGCGCAGCACGACCCGGTTGCCGTACCGCGCCAGCACGCGTTTCGCCTCCGAGATGGCCGCCCGATCGGCATCGAGGCCGAGCAGGCGACCATCCGGAGACGTGGTCTCCAGCAGCCGGTCGGCGTGCCCACCGCCCCCGACCGTGCAGTCGGCGATGGAGCTGCCCGTCCGCAGGTCGAGAGAGGCGAGAACCTCGTCGACCAGGACCGGCAGGTGCCCTTCTCCCATTCGCCACTGCACCTCGTTGGTCGGGTGACGGGCCGATCGGCCCGGAGACGCATGAATGGCGGGGCGAGACGTGCGTCATGACATCTCGTCCCGTTAGATCCCGAGGTCCGCCAGGTGCTCCGCGAGCGCCTCCGGCTCGTCCTCGATCTTGGCCCGATACGGCTGCCAGGCCGATGGGGCCCATAGCTCCAGCCGGTTCAATGCACCGACCACCACCACGTCGCTCTCGATGCCCGCGTACTCGCGGAGGTAGGTCGGCACCAGCACGCGGCCCTGCCGGTCCAGCTCCACGTCCACGGCACCCGAGGACATGAACCGCGCGAACTCGCGCGCCCGCGGGTTGGTCAGCGGCAGCGACCGAAGCCTGCCGGCCAGCTCGTCCCACTCGTCCTGCGGAAAGAGGCCCAGGCAGCGGTCCAGCCAGCGGGCGAGCGTGGCCCCGGCGGCCAGGCGCCCACGGAACCGCGCCGGGACCGCTACTCGGCCCCGGTCGTCCAGCGCGTGCCGGAACTCGCCGGTGAGGAAGGACGCCCGCTCCATGATGCCTGGCTTCCACCACTGCTCCCCATTCGACCCCACTTTGGGCCACAGGGCGCCATCATACAGGGCAGCCCATCCCCGTCAAGGGGTTTTGCGCATGCGGGGTTGGGAAGATGGTCCTGGCCGGTGAGGGGCCCGGCTGCGAGTCAGCCTGGTGTCAGCTGGAGGTCAGCGGTCCGCCGTCGGCCTTCGCGGGGGAGCAGCTCTTCACGGAGCCGGTGCCACCGGCGTCCGAGGCAAAGACGGTGATGCACAGCTCGTGGCTGCCGGCGCCCAGCGCCTTGATGTCGTGATCGATCTGGAGATCGGTCGGGCCGGAGGCCGGCAGCGATTGCGAGACCGAGTCGCTGACCTCGACCGCCTTCCCTCCATCCACGCTCAGCTCGATCCGGGTGATCTGCGGCACGACCACCGCCTTGAGCCGGAGCGGCAGCGTCCTCAGATCGCTGACGGCCGTGCAGGTGCCATCGGTCAGGTCCGCGACCGCCTGCAGGTTGCCGAGCTCCGACTGCTGCGTGCACGACGCCTGGGCGCCGACCGCGAACGTCTGGAACACGGCTGCGGGGTCGCAGGGATGCACGTCGGCGATCGGCTGGCCGCCGCGGTTGGCCCCATCGGACAGGAAGACCACCAGCCGGTTGGGATCATCGGATCCGCTGAGCGCATCACACGCCGCCTGGATGCCGGAGCTGAAATCGGTGGTCGTGTTCTGCGCGGTGCCCTGGCTGAAAGTCCGGAACCCGACCGGGTCGCGCCGACCGCCGCTGAAGGCCGATTCCATCGCCTGCACGACGTCGGGCGTCCCATCGCCGTCCGCGTCGGCATCGGGCGCAATCAGCGCCTGCGCGCCATCGGCCCGGGCCAGGTCTGCGGAGGTCGCGCCGGCCGCGAAGCCGATGAGGCCTACTCTCGAGACGGTACCGTTCTGGACGGCCTGGGTGTTAAGCGCGCCGCCCGCAGCGATCTCGCAGTCCAGCGGCGTGTTCGCCTTGCCGTCGTGGTTCGCATCCCCGCCGCACCCCTCGCCTGCCAGCGTGCTGGCCGACAGGTCGAAGACGTAGATGAGCGTCGTGTTCGCGACGGCCTTGGCAGCGCCGATCGAGGCCGTGGCCCGCAGGTTCTGCGACCCGCCGCTCGGCGACGAGAGCGTGACGAGCTCGGCGTGCATATCCGTGCCGCCGGGGAGCGTCGCCGTGGCGGCAGAGGACGAGATGCGATTGCTCAGGAACCAGTAGCCGCCACCACCGATGGCTGCCAGCAGCAGCACGATGCCCAGCACGGCGAACAGCCCGATGGGAATGCCGCGCGGCTCGCGCTTCCGCTCGGCTGCTCCCGCCGCTCCGGCGGGCCGGGGCTGGATGGGAGGCGGTGGGCGGCGCAGCGCCTCCAGCTCTTCGGTGGGAATGACCAGCACGCCCCGCAGGTAGCGCGGGCAGTTGCCATAGCCGCGCTGCAGGCAGACGCGGGTCTGCTGCTCCGCCGACAGCTCGGCGGGATCGCCAAATGCGTAGCAGCGGTGCTTGTCGCTGACGCCCTCGGTGTATTCGGTGCGCGCGTCGACCATGCCCAGGAACGGGCAGACCGTGTCAGGGCGCTTGGCAAGCTCCACGAACAGGGCACGCCGCTCCGCCTCCCGGGCGGCTTCCTGCTCTTCCTTGCGGGCTCGACGTCCAAACACGAAGCGGGCAAGTCCCTCGTCGACGCCCCCGGCGCACGCGGCTCGGGCAGCGCCTCGTGAGTCTAGCGTGCGGCATGCCAGCCCCGGCCGCGCTCCGGGGGTACCAATGCGCCATTGAGGCTGGATAAATGGGCAGGCTAGGCTGGACGCCGGACAGGCTGTATCCCAACAGCCCTCTCAGCACAGGTGGTGGCGTGGCTCTGGAATCGATCGACGGCGCGGAGCGAAAGCCGATCCCCCGCCAGGGGCGGATCCGGCGCTGCCGCGTGCGCCACGTGTCGATCGTGGCCGGCGCCGAGCTCCCCACCGTCCAGGTCGACTGCCTGCTCGGCGGCCCTGATTACCCGCTTCCCCTCGGCACCATGGACGAGGCGCGGCCCATCTGCAACGCCTGCACCGCCACCACGGTCTGGCGCGCCGACGAGGACTAGCGATCCCCGGAGGCGGCCTGTAAGCCGAGTTCTGTGCCCGGACCGATTCGCATCGGCCCGGCGACGGCCATCCATCTGAGCGACCTACCCGAGGGCTGAGCGAGCAGCCTCGACGCCCTCCTATTCGGTCTTGCTCCAGCCAGAGCTTGCCCGTTTCACTCCCGCCGAAGCGGGCATCGTCACTGTGGCGCTGGTCCTCGCCTCGCGGCGGACGGGTGTTACCCGCTGGCCTGCTCTATGGAGCTCGGACTTTCCTCGAGCGCGGCCTTTCGGCCGTAGCGCCCGCGGCCGTCCGGCCGCCTCCAGGGCAGCGGATTCTACGCCTCGGCCCGAGCAGTCGCTGAATCGGCCATATGCCAACCATGGTGACCTTAGGCGCGGAAATGATCCCGATACACTGCCGCCGGGCCGTGCGTTGAGCGTGGAAGCATCGGCTCAACCCCGAAATGCCGCCTGGAGCGGCGCCTAACGGCAACCAGTTGGACATTTGGCACCGCGCGAGGCCGGCGCGGCGAGACCGGTGCTAGCTGCCCCGCTGGTCGATTGCCACGTTCGAGAGCCGATCCGCTTCCTTGTTGAGCTCCCGCGGGATGTGGCCGACGGTGTAGCCCGAGAAACGGGACAGCAGGCCCATCACCCGCGCGTGGATCGGCTTGAGGTCCGGGTGCTTGACGCGGTAGATGCCGGAGATCTGGCGCGCCACCAGCTGCGAGTCCATGCGCAGGTCGACGTGCGAGGCGCCGACCAGCAGCGCCTCCTCCAGGGCGAGCGCCACCGCGGTCCACTCCGCGTAGTTGTTGGTGCGCTGCCCCAGGAAGACGGCGAGCTCAGAGACCAGGGAGCCGTCGGCCGCGTCGCGCAGGACGGCGCCCGCGCCGGCCAGCCCGGGGTTGCCGCGGGCCGCGCCATCGGTGTGGATCACCAGGCGCCGGCCAGGCGTCATCGGGCCAACCCCCGCAGTGGCGTCAGCCACCGGCGTGCTGCTGGATCTCGGACGTGACTTCCATGATCGCCCGCGTGATCTTGATGCCGCGCGGGCACGCCTCCACGCAGTTGAACACGGTGCGGCAGCGCCACACGCCATTGGCGTCGGCCATGATCTCCAGCCGCTCCTCGTGAGCGTGGTCGCGTGAGTCGGTGATGAACCGATGGGCGTTGACGATGGCCGCCGGTCCGACGTAGGCGTGATCGCCCCAGAACACGGGGCAGGACGTGGTGCAGGCCGCGCACAGGATGCAGCGGCTGGTGTCTTCGTAGCGCTCGCGGTCCTCCGGCGACTGGCGACGCTCCCTGCCGTCCTCCACCGGGTCGTCGTTGACCAGCCACGGCATCACCGAGCGGTACTGGTCGAAGAACGGTTCCATGTCGACCAGCAGGTCCTTGATCACGGGCAGGGCGGGAATCGGCTCGACGCTTATGCGCGATCCGGCGTCGCGGACGAGGTACTCGCAGGCGAGCCGGTTACGGCCGTTGATGAGCATGGCGTCCGACCCACACACGCCGTGCGCGCAGGACCGCCGGAAGGTCAACGACCCGTCCTGGTACCACTTGACCTGGTGGAGCAGGTCCAGGACCCGATCCGAGGGCTCGGCGCTGACCGTGTACTCCTCCCAGTGCGGCTCGGCATCGGCCTCTGGGTTGAAGCGCCGGATTCTGAGGGTGACGTCGGAGGCCATCTGGCTAGTACGACCGTGCCTTGGGCTCGAACTTGGTGACGGTCACCGGCTTGTACTCCAGGCGCGGCGCCTGGCCGTCCATGTCGCGGTAGGCCAGGGTGTGCTTCAGCCATTTCTTGTCGTCGCGATCGGGGTAGTCCTCCCGGGCGTGGCCGCCGCGGCTCTCCAGGCGGGCCGCCGCCGACTCGACGGTGGCCTCTGCGCAGTCGAGCAGGAAGCCAAGCTCCAGCGCCTCGCCGAGGTCCGTGTTGTAGCGGCAGCCCTTGTCCTGCACGACGAGACGCTGCGCCCGCTCGCGGAGCCCGCGCACGGCGGACCGGCATTCCTCCAGCAGGGAGCCGGTGCGATACACGCCGCACTTGCTGAACATCAATTCCTGCAGCTCGCCGCGGATGACCGCGGCACGCTCGCCGTCCTGTCGGCCCAGCAGCGCGCTCACCTCCCGGGAGACGCGCAGCTCACCCTCCGGATCCGGCTCGGCCAGTGGAGCGCTGCGCAGGGTCTCGGCCATGGCAATGCCGGCCCGGCGGCCGAAGACCAGGATGTCCAGCAGCGAGTTCGTGCCGAGCCGGTTGGCGCCATGGACCGATACGCAGGCGCACTCCCCTGCCGCGAAGAAGCCCGGCACCACGGCCTGGCGCTTGCCCTTGCGGTCGTACGCGCCCAGCACGCGGCCGTCGAGGTCGGTCGGGATGCCGCCCATGGCATAGTGCGCGGTCGGCTGGATCGGCACCAGCTCGGTAAGTGGGTCCAGCCCGAAGTAGGTGCGGATGAAGCCGCTCATGTCGGGCAGCTTCTCGTTCAGGATCTTGGCGCCCAGGTGCCGGACGTCCAGGTAGACGTAGTCCTCGCCGTTGATGCCGCGCCCGGCGGCGATCTCCTGGTAGATGCTGCGGCTGACCACGTCACGGCTGGCCAGGTCCTTCATGGTCGGTGCGTAGCGCTCCATGAACCGCTCGCCGTCGTTGTTCACCAGGAAGCCGCCCTCGCCGCGCATCGCCTCCGACAGGAGGAAGCCCAGCCGATACATGCCGGTGGGGTGGAACTGGTAGAACTCCATGTCCTCCAGCGGCAGCCCGCGGCGGTAGGTGATGGCCACGCCATCGCCGGTGAGCGTATGGGCGTTCGAGGTGACCTTGAACATCTTGCCGAAGCCGCCGGTGCCGAACATCACCGCCCGTGCCCGGAAGGAGTGGATCTCGCCGGTGGCCAGCTGCAGGCCGATGACACCGGTCACCGGGCCGTCGCGCCCGCCTGGCATGGCCAGGTCCAGGACCTGGTACTCGTCGTAAAAGGCCACCTCCTGGGCGATGCACTGCTGGTAGAGGGTCTGCAGGATGGCGTGGCCCGTCCGGTCGGCGGCGTAGCACGAGCGCCGCACCGGCCCCTCGCCGTAGTTGCGGGAGTGGCCGCCGAAGCGTCGCTGGTCGATCAGCCCCTCCGGCGTGCGGTCGAACGGCAGGCCCAGGTGCTCGAGGTTGATGATCGTCTCGATCGCGTCATGGCACATCACCTCGGCGGCGTCCTGGTCGACCAGGTAGTCCCCGCCCTTGACGGTGTCGAACCAGTGCCACTCCCAGTGGTCCTCCTCCGTGTTGCCCAGGGCGGCACACACGCCTCCCTGCGCGGCGCCGGTGTGGCTGCGGCTCGGGTACAGCTTGGAGATGACCCCGATGCGGGCCTGCGGCCCGAGGTCCTTTTTCAGCTCCAGCGCCGCGTACAGGCCGGCTCCGCCGGCACCGACCACCACCGCGTCCAGCTCGTGCACCCGCACGGGCGCGCGCCCGAACGCATCGGCTCCCTGCAGGCTCACGAGAAGGGCCCGATGTTGGATGGCGCGGTGGCCGGGTCGAAGGTGACAAGCACCAGGATGCCCAGGATCAGCAGCACGGCCACCAGCGCGATGAGCATCCAGACCAGCAACGCGCGCAGGCCGCCGTGGGTGTAGTCGGCGATGACAGTCCGCGCCCCGCGGGCGCCGTGGACGAGGGCCAGCACCAGCAGCAGCAGGTCGTAGATGCGCCAGAACGGTGTCCCCCAGCGGCTGGTGACGAAGGCGAAGTTGATCTGCTGGCCGGTGAGCACCACCAGCACGTGCATGATGAACATGTGGCCCAGCGCCAGGAGCACCAGCAGCAGGCCGCTGATGCGCATGAAGTACCACCACGCCCGATCGCGCCCCGCAGCCGGGCGCGGGATGGCGGCGCGCGACGGGTTGCGTCGCAGCGGGTCGCCGGGGACCGGCCAGATCTGGCGCCCGACGGCCATCAGCCCGGCCCCCACGGCGCGTAGGGGCTGATCATGATGATGCTCATGGGGATCATGGTCAGGATGGTGGCCACGATCACGCCGTAGGTCAGCGGCCTGTAGGCCACCGTCGTTCGCGGCCAGAAGTCCATGACGATCACGCGCAGCCCGTTGAGCGAGTGGTAGACCAGCGCGGCCATCAGCAGGATCTCGCCGAGCCGCACCGGCAGGTTGTGGAACAGGTTGGCCTGGGTCCAGTTGTAGACGTCCGGCCCGAAGGCGAGCGTGGCGTTCTCGACGATGTGCATGAACAGATAGAGCAGCACGCCGACGCCTGACAGCCGATGCCCGATCCAGGCCAGCTGCGCCCAGCTGACCTGGTACCCGAACAGCCGGATCATGCGTCCATCACCCGCGCGGCGACCGCGTCGCCGAACTCGCGCGTGCCGGCGCTGCCGCCCAGGTCGTACGTGACGGTAGTCCCTTCGGCGATCACGGCGCGCACGGCGCTCTCGACGCGGTCCGCAGCCTCCGTTTCGCCCATGTGGCGAAGCATCAGCGCGCCGGACAGGATCAGGGCGGTGGGGTTCGCCTTGTTCTGGCCGGCGTACTTCGGCGCGGAGCCGTGGACGGGCTCGAAGACAGCAGCCTCCTCGCCGATGTTGGCGCCGGGCGCCACGCCCAGGCCACCCACCAGGCCGGCGGCCAGATCGCTGACGATGTCGCCGTACAGGTTCGGCAGCACCAGCACGTCGTAGATCTCCGGCTTCTGGACCAGCTGCATGCACATGTTGTCCACGATGCGGTCCTCGAACGCCACGCGCCCCTCGTACTGGGCGGCGACCTGCTGACAGCTCTCCAAAAAGAGGCCGTCGGTCAGCTTCATGATGTTCGCCTTGTGCACCGCGGTGACCTTGCGGCGACCGTTGCGGAGCGCGTACTCGAAGGCGTATCGGGCGATCCGCTGCGACGCGGAGCGGGTGATGATCTTGATGCTTTCCGCCGCGTCCGGGCCAATGCGATGCTCGATGCCGGTGTACAGATCCTCGGTGTTCTCGCGGACCACGATCAGGTCCACCGCGTCGTAGCGGGTCTCGACGCCCTTCATGGTCCGTGCCGGACGGACGTTGGCATACAGCTCCAGCGCCAGCCGCAGCCCGACGTTCACGCTGCGGAATCCAGAGCCGACCGGCGTGGTGATTGGCCCCTTGATGGCGATGCCCGTGCGGCGGATGCTGTCGATGACGCGATCGGGCAGCGGCGTGCCCTCGCTGGCGATGGTTGCCTCGCCGGCGGTCTGGGTGTCCCATTCGAAGCCGATGCCGGTCGCCTCCAGCACCCTGGTGGTCGCCTCGGCCAGCTCCGGGCCGATCCCGTCGCCCGGGATCAGCGTGACGGCGTACGTCACGTGTGCAGCAAGTCCTCGTTCGCGCCGGTCAAAGCGCCGGCATGCGAATGGAAAGTGTAGGGCCATGTGCGACGACCATCAGGCACGTCGGTACAATCGAGCGCCCGGCGCATCCGCGCCACGAGGCGGACACCATCGCCAGGAGAGCCGCTTGAAGCTGCAGGAATACCGGTCGAAGGAGATCCTCGCCCGTTACGGGGTGCCGTTGCTGGCAGGTGAGGTCGCCACCTCGCCGGAGGAGGCGCGCGCCGCGGCCGAGCGGATCGGCGGCCCGGTGGTGGTCAAGGCCCAGGTGCTGGTCGGCGGCCGCGGCAAGGCGGGAGGGGTCAAGCTGGCTGCCACGCCGGCAGAGGCGGAGGAGCGGGCGCGCGAGATCATCGGCCTGGACATCAAGGGCGTGACCGTGCAGACAGTCCTGGTGGCGCCGGCCGCCGACATCGCCAAGGAGTATTACCTTGGCCTCATCCTGGACCGCGGCGCGCGGGCGGTGACGGTCATCGCCAGCGCAGAAGGCGGCGTTGAGATCGAGGAGACGGCGCGCACCAATCCCGACGCCATCCTGCGGCTGCCCCTGGACCCATTGCTGGGCCTGCAGGAGCACAACGTGCGGCGCGCTTCCTTCTTCCTGGGCATCCCTGCCGAGCTCCGCGCAGCGTTCGCATCGGTCCTGCACGGGCTGTACGACGCCTTCATGGGATCCGATGCGGATCTGGCCGAGATCAACCCGCTGGTCATCACCGACGCGGGCGAGCTGCAGGCGCTGGACGCCAAGATCGTGCTGGATGACTCCGCCCTGTTCCGGCATCCGGACCTGGAGGCGATGCGCGACCTCAACGAGGAGGAGCCCTCCGAGATCGCCGCGCGCGAGGCGGGCATCAACTTCATCAAGCTCGACGGAAGCATCGGCTGCATGGTCAACGGCGCCGGCCTGGCGATGACGACCATGGACCTGGTCAAGCTGGCTGGGGGCGAGCCGGCGAACTTCCTGGACATCGGCGGCGGCGCAAAGGCGGACAGGGTGGCCGCGGCGTTCCGCATCATCCTGGACGATCGCAACGTGCAGGCCATCCTGGTCAACATCTTTGGCGGCATCACCCGCGGCGACGAGGTGGCGCGCGGCATCGTGGAGGCGCGGGAAACGCTGGAGCGTGACGTGCCGATGGTGGTGCGCATCGTGGGCACCAATGCGGAAGAGGCGAAGCCCATCCTGGCCCAGGCGAACCTGATCACCGCCGACTCGCTGGACGATGCCGCCGCCAAGGCGGTGGCCGCAGCGCAGGCAACGGCGGCAAGCGCGTGAGCATCCTGGTCGGACGCGAGACCCGCCTGCTGGTGCAGGGCATCACCGGCCGCGAGGGGACGTTCCATTCGACCGCCATGCTCGACTACGGCACCAACGTGGTCGCGGGCGTCACGCCGGGAAAGGGCGGCCAGGATGCGCTGGACGGCAGGGTGCCAGTGTTCGACACGGTGGCGGACGCGGTCGCCCAGACCGGCGCCAATGCGTCGTGCATCTTCGTGCCGGCTGCCTTCGCCGCGGATGCCGTGCTGGAGGCCGCGGACGCAGGCCTGCCGCTGGTCGTCTGCATCAGCGAGGGCGTGCCGGCGCTCGACATGCTGCGCGTCTACCACGCCCTCCAGGCCCGTGGCACGCGGCTGATTGGGCCCAACTGCCCCGGCCTCACCTCCGTCGGCCAGGCCAAGGTGGGCATCATTCCGGGCAACATCCACGCCCAGGGCTCGGTGGGCCTGGTCAGCCGCTCCGGCACGCTGACCTACGAGGTCGTGCAGGCCATGACCGAAGCGGGAATTGGGCAGTCGACCTGTGTCGGCATCGGCGGCGACCCGATCATCGGCACCAGCTTCATCGATGTGCTGGACATGCTGAACCGCGACGTCGGCACCGAGGCGATCGTGATGATCGGCGAGATCGGCGGCGACGAGGAGGAGAAGGCGGCCGCGTTCTGCGCGCGGGAGGTTCGCAAGCCCATGGCGGCCTTCATTGCCGGCCGCACCGCCCCGCCCGGCCGGCGCATGGGTCACGCCGGCGCGATCATCTCCGGTGGCGCCGGCACCGCCGAGTCGAAGCGGGCCGCGCTGGAAGCGGCGGGCATCCGGGTGGCCGATTCGCCATCACACATCCCGGGCCTGCTGCGCGAGGCCGGCGTCCACTGAATCCGTCCCCGCCCCGCGCGCGTATCGGACAGGGAACATCAACCATCAGGAGTCCCATCATGTCCTTGCGCCGGTTCCTTGCCATTCCGGTCCTCCTCGCACTGGCGGCCTGCAGCGCGACGGGGTCATCTAGTGCCCCGGCCGCCGCGACGTCGACGCCAGTCGCCTCCGCATCGGCTTCAGAGAGCGCCGCGGCCTCCGCGTCAGCTGGTGGCGGCGGCACCGCCGAGATCGACGCCGAGGATTCGCCGCTCGGCACGATCCTGGTCGACGCCGACGGCAACACCATCTACTTCTTCTCGGATGACAGTAAGGGCGTCAGCACCTGCACTGGCGACTGCATCGCGAACTGGCCGGCGGTCAACGCCAGCACGACCCCGGAGGCCGGCAATGGCGTGACAGCCAAGCTCGGCACCCTGGACCATCCGGGCGGCAGCCCGCAGCTGACGGTGAACGGCTTCCCGGCCTACTACTTCGCGGGAGACCAGAAGGCCGGCGACACCAACGGCCAGGGCCTCTTCGGCAAGTGGTTCGTGTTCGGCCCCGACGGAGCGCCCGTCAAGGATCAGTAGCGAAGCCGTCAGGGCGAGGGCGACCGACGTCAAAGAGGTCGCCCTCGCCCAGCGCATCCAGTCCACGCCAGCCGGCCTCGATCAATGACGCATCGCCAGTGAGAAGGCCGAGTTCCAGCCGGGCGCGCATTGCATAGCGCCCCCCGCGCATCGTCTCGAATGCGTCAAGCGCCGCACGCAGCTCCTTCGGCTGCTGGCGCGTCAGGCCTATCAGCCGCCGGGCCTGGGCCTCCATCACCCGCAGGCCAACCCGCTTGCTTCGCTCGACGACCCCGTCCAGGACCTGATCAGGGATCGAGTGGCGCCGGTCGGCGCAAATCGCCAACGCGTGCTCAACGTAATGGGCCCGGTCTGGATAGAGGTCGTGGTGCCGCACCAGGTCGGCGATGGCGTCCAGATCGAGCGACACGATGGCCTCGGTGGCAGCCACTGGGTGGCCATCTGGATACCGGGTGATGATGTCCTCGGCAATCTCCGACCAGCGCTCGTACGAAGATTCGGCACCGCGGTTGCGCGCCCAGTCGAGCCCGCTCAGCAGGCCCTGCAGCGCGTACGCCGCCGCTGGCCGGCCGGCGTCGATCCACCGATGCCGCAAGTCGTCCACGCTGCCCTCGCATCGCTCCCAGTCACCCTGCAGCGCCCCGACATAGCCACTGAAGGACGTGGCCGCCAGGACGAACACCATGTTCTGGCCGGGCTGGAGTAACGCGGTCGCGGCATCGGCCGCGCGGGCCGCCTCATCCAGCTCGCCCAGCTGCGACGATGCCCAGGCCAGGACCTGGAATGCGTCCAGCCGCTCTTCGATGCTCAGGCGTTCCGCAAACGCGATTCGCCTCCGTGATATCTCGACGGCGCCAGGCCAGTCATCCGCCTGCGTTCCTCCGGCCAGGGCATCGAGTGCCGCGCTCATCAGCTCCGCGTCGTCGACCTGCTCAGCCAGCGCTAGGCCCTCTGTCAACTGCTCTTTCGCCTCACGGACGTCTTCATCGGTCACGGGTCGGTGCGCAACCTGGCGTAACCAGAACGTCTTGAAGCCGCGCGCAATCTTGAATGTGGCGGCCGCATGGGCCTCGGCTTCCGCCAGCCAGGAAACGCCCAGCGCAACCAGGTCGTCGAGCTCGCGCTCACTTGGCTGGCGGGCAACCGAGGCGCTGAATCGCCATATCACCATGAGCTGGCGGCCCAGGTTCTCCAACAGGAAGTCGGCAGGCATCCCCCCATCCTCCCCCAGCTGGCGCGCCCGGGCGAAGGCCTGCACCGATACGTCGCCGGAGCCGTGCAAGCGACCAAGCCGTTGCCACAGCCGCGCCTGCTCGGCGCCACTCGAGAGGTCGATCGCTGCCCGGAGGTGGACCGATGCCTCGGCAATGCCGCGCGCGCCGGCAGCGACCTCCGCGGCGCGCGCCAGCCACTCCACGGCCTTGGCGCTCAGCGCCTCGTCATCCGCGCCGACGCTGGCCGCGAGCGTCGCAGCCTCCCGGTAGTGGAACGCCACGAGCTCGGCCAGCTCGTCCTCCCGATCCACCGCTTGCGATTCGATCCACCGTCCGGCCGCCGCGTGCAGACTGGCCCGCTCGCCACGCGTCAGCGTCCCGTATGCGACGTCACGGATGATGATGTGGCGGAAGGTCAGCTCGCCGCGGCCGCTGTGGCGGAGTAGCTCGCGATTCACCAGCTCCTCAATGGCGCTGGCCAGATCCTCCCCCTCCACGTCCAGAGATGCGACGCCGTCGGTCGAAAAGCTGCGGCCGAATACCGAGCCGAGCTGGACGACCCTTCGCGCACCAGGCTCGAGCGAGTCGAGCCTGGCCAGCACCGTTGCCTGCACCGTGTCTGGAAGGCGGCTGGCGGCGTCGGCGACCGCCGCTGGATCCTGCAGGTCGACGCCACGCTCCAGCAGCGACCGGACGATCTCGCCGGCGTAAAAGGGATTTCCCTCCGAGCGCGCGGCCACCAGCGGTTCGAGCTCGGGGACCGCTGCCTCCAGCAGGCCGCGGACCAGCTCACCAATGGACGCCTGGTCGAGGGGCTCGAGCGCAATCGAGAAGTGGTTGCGCCGGCCGCCGCCCCATGTGGGCCGCCGTTCGAGAAGCTCAGGGCGCGCCAGCGCCAGCATGAGCATCGGGCTGTCTCCCCGCGGCTGCAGGATGAACTCGATGAGGTCAAGGAGCGAATCGCTCGACCAATGGAGGTCCTCGATCAGGAGCAGGAGTGGCGCACTGGCCGCGGCAAGCTCAACGGCTTCTCGCCAGGCGGAGAAGAGGGCTGCGCGGTCGTGGACATCGGCATCTGACGCACCGATCGTCGCGGCAAGCAGCTCGGCACTTTCGGTGGGATTGTCCGCACCGGCAGTCGCGAGCCATTCCTTGATGGAGCGTCGCGTTTCCTCGGGCGATGTCTCGCCCGAGAAGCCGACGATCGATTGGAGCAGCGATCGCAGCGGCCAATACGTCAGGCGCTGGCCGTACGGCAGACACTGCGCGGTGGCTACCTGAGGAGCCATCGAGCCGTCCAAACGGTCGATGAACTCCTCCACCAGACGGCTCTTCCCGGTGCCGGCGGGTGCGATGAGGCTGACCATGTAAGGCCGACGCTCGCCAAAGGCACGGCTGGCCACCAGCTCAAGCTGCATCAGATCCGCGTCCCGGCCCACCAGCGGGGCACGGGGCGCGCGAGTGGTCGCCCGGCCGATGAGCAGCCGAGCCTCTACGGCCGCCGCCTTTCCCTTGAGATCCAGCTCGACGACGGGGCCGAATTCATGGGCACCGCCATCGGCGCTGGCTGTGCGTGAGCTTGCAAGGATCTGCCACGGCTCAGCCGCCTGTTGGAGCCTGGCCGCCACGTTTACCGGGTCGCCAGTGATGATGAAGTCCGTGCGATCACGGTCTCGGCTGGCCACGACCTCGCCGGTATTCAGGCCGAACCGAACCGGCAGCCGATCGCGGAGCGCGGGATCGTCACGCAGTCGGTCTCGCAGCGCGATCGCGGCGTCCAGCGCTCGGCGCGCGTCGTCGTCATGCGCCTGCGGCATTCCGAAGATCGCCATCGCGGCATCGCCGATGAACTTCTCCAATGTGCCACCGTGCTCCGCCACGACCTCCCTGGCGATGGCCAGGAACCGGCTCAGCAGCCCGCGGAGATCCTCCGGATCCATCGCTTCGCCCAGCGTGGTGGAACCCACGACATCGGCGAACAGGACGGTGACGAGCCTTCGCTCCTCCGCCATCGCAGGTTTAGGTCAGGATGGCCCGGTGGCGGCCCGCCACTCGTCGGCCAGGATCGCCATCAGGACCGAGTCCTCCAGCCCGCGCGGACCGCGCCAGGACTTGCGCATCAACCCCTCGTGCTGGAATCCCAGCTTCTCGTAGGACCTGATGGCGCGCGTGTTGGCGGCATAGGCCGTCAGCCACACGCGATTCAGGCCGACGGCGGTGAACGCGAAGTTCAGCAGCACGCGCTGCGCATCGGTCCCGAATCCGGCGCCGATGTGGTCGCGGTCCATGAAGATCGCCAGCTCGGCGCTGCCATGCCAGTAGTCGACCTCCTTGAGCCACACGGTGCCGATGAACCTGTCGTCGCCCAGCTCGCAGACCACGTAGAAGAACCCCTCGCCCCGTCTGGAACGCTCGTTGTTGTGCTCCAGCCAGCCCTTCATCTGCTCCAGGCTCATGGGCGCCTTATAGCCGGCCAGGCCACCGACCTCGGAGTCGTTGACGCCCGCCACCATGGCCGGCAGGTCGCGCTCCTCCATGGGGCGCAGCCACACGCGCTCGCCGCGCAGCAGCGGGCGATCGGGAATGGGCACAGGCTCAGGGGTCGGCTCGCTCATCGATTCCTTCCGGATCTGGAGGGTGCGCGGTCGCAGAATCGGACCGCTGCAGGAGCTCCCACAGTACTCCGTTGAGGGTCCTTGGGTGGACGAAGGCCACGCTGCCGTGCGCGCCGTGCCGCGGCTCCTGATCGATCAGCTCCGCCTCCGCGGCGGCCAGCGCCGCGAGGTCGGAGGGCAGGTCGTCGCTGAGCAGGCAGACGTGGTGGATGCCCTCGCCGCGAGCAGCCAGGAAGCGCGCAACACCTCCCTCGCGATCGATCGGCTGCACCAGCTCGATCCGCGCCTCCTCTGCGGTGCCCGTCGGGAGGAAGCAGAGCCGCACGCCCTGGCCCGGGAAATCGAACGGCGGGCGCTCGGGCTGCCAGCCGAACAGCTCGCGATAGCGCGGCAGCGCCTCGTCGATATCGCGCACCACGACCGCCACGTGATGGATGGAGCCGATGCTCACGGGCGGTACTCGCCCCAGGCATCGCGCAGCCCGTCGCTGATCTCGCCCAGCGTGACGCCCGCCTCGACGCAGGCCAGGATGCGCGGCAGCACGTTCTCCGTGCCGCGCGCCGAGGACTTCAGCGCCTGCAGGGCCGATGCGGCCGCGGGTTGGTCCCGCCCTGCGCGGATGGCACGGGTGCGCTCGACCTGGCGCGCCTCTGCCTCGGGATCGATCGTCTGCGGCGCCGGCCGCTGCTCGTCGCCCCCCTCGGTGAAGGCATTGAGCCCGACGATGACGGATTCTCCCGCCTCCACGGCCCGCTGGGCGTCGTACGCCGCCTGCGCGATCTCTCCCTGCTGGTAGCCGTCGGCGATGGCGGCCAGCGTGCCGCCGCGGCGGTCGATCTCCGCCAGCTCGGCCAGCACCCGCTCCTCGAGCGCATCCGTCAGCGTTTCCACGTAGTAGGAGCCGCCCAGCGGGTCCACAGGCGACACCAGCCCCGACTCGTGTGCCAACACTTGTTGCGTTCGGAGGGCCAGGCGGGCCGTGGACGGCGTCGGGAGGCCGAGCGCCTCGTCCAGCGCATTGGTATGCAGGCTCTGGGCTCCGCCAAGCACCGCGGACAGGGCCTGGATCGTGGTGCGCACCACGTTCGTATCGGGCTGCTGGGCGGTCAGCGTGGAGCCGCCGGTCTGCGCGTGGAAGCGCATCGCCTCGCTCTCGGGCCGCTGTGCTCCGAAGCGTTCGCGCGCGATGCGGGCCCAGACGCGCCGGGCGACGCGGAACTTGGCGACCTCCTCGAAGAGGTCGTTGTGGGCGGCGAAGAAGAAGGAGAGCCGCGGCGCGAATTCGTCAAAGGCCATCCCCGCGGCACGGGCCGCATCGGCATAGGCGATGGCATCGGCAAGGGTGAAGGCGACCTCCTGGGCAGCGGTCGAGCCCGCCTCGCGCATGTGGTAGCCGCTGATGCTGATGGTGTTCCAGGCGGGCAGCTCGGTGCGGCAGTACGCGAACGTGTCGGTGACCAGGCGCAACGACGGCTCCGGCGGGAAGATGTAGGTGCCGCGCGCGATGTACTCCTTGAGGATGTCGTTCTGGATCGTCCCGCGCAGCCTTGATAGCTCGGTCCCCTGCCGACGCGCCACCGCCTGGTACAGCGCCAGCAGGATGGCGGCTGTCGCGTTGATGGTCATGCTGGTACTCACCGACCCCAGGTCGATGCCGTCCAGCAGCAGTGCCATGTCCTCGACCGTGTCGATCGGGACGCCCACCCGGCCCACCTCACCGGCGGCCATCGGCGCATCACTGTCGTAGCCCATCTGGGTGGGCAGGTCGAACGCGACGCTCAGTCCGGACTGCCCGCGGTCCAGCAGGTAGCGGAAGCGACGGTTTGTCTCCTCGGCGGAGCCGAAGCCGGCGTACTGGCGCATCGTCCACGGCCGGCCGGCATAGCCCGACGGATGGATGCCCCTGGTGAACGGGAAGGCTCCCGGATCGCCGAGGGAGTGCCCTGGGTCGAAGGCGGCGAGGTCCTGCGGCCCGTAGACCGGAGCGATCTCGACGCCGGAGGTCGAGCGGCGGGCGCGGGTGGGTCGCGGCTCGGCCTGGCTCACGGGCCCGATTGTACCGGTGGCCGCTCGCCGACCTGCCTCAGTCCAGCCTGACCAGCAGCACCCCGGCCGCCACCGGCTGCCCGACAGACACCGCTACCTGGCCGATGACGCCATCGCGCGGCGCGCGAATCTCGTTCTGCATCTTCATGGCCTCGATGGTCAGCAGGGAGTCGCCGCCGGCCACCTTCTGGCCCTCCTCCACCCGGACCGCCACCACCAGGCCCGGCAGCGTCGCGCGGACCTCGACTGGGCCGCCGCCCTCCGCCCCGGCTGCCTCCGCGTCGGCCAGCACCCGCTCCCGCCAGGACTGGACGCTCACCCGGACCCGCCTACCGCGGATCGTCACGAACCACTGGGTGCCGGCGCCTTCCACAAGGACGGTCAGGCTCTGCTGCCCGTCGGTGAGCCGCGCGATCGCCCGCCGCTGGTCGATCCAGGCCAGCTGCCATCCCTCGGCGGGCGCCACGTCCGCCGGGCCGTTGCCGGTGTCGATGCGGGCGCTCAGCGAGGCCATCGGCGCAATGCCTCGTTGCGGGCGTTGCTTGCCCAGGCCGACGCGTCGAGGCGCGCTGCACCTGCTGCAGCCCCCGGCCCCGCTCCGCGCGCCCGCAGCGCGGCCAGGGCGGCGAGCGACGCATCGGCCTCCGGCAGGTCGGGGCCGTCCAGCCAGCCATCGGCGATGAGGCCGGTGTGGTAGTCGCCGGAGACGAAGGCTGGCTGGTCGACCAGCCAGCGGTGGAAGCCGATGTCGGTCTGGAGCCCGCCGACCAGTGTCTCGTCTAACGCGCGCCGCAGCCGGTCGACGGCGGCCGGTCGGTCGCTGGCGTGGACCATCAGCTTGGCGAGCAGCGGGTCGTACTCAGGCGTCAAAGGCCCCTCCGCCACCGCGTGGTCGACGCGCACGCCGGGACCTGCCGCCGGCTCCCAGGCGGTGATAGTGCCCGCCACCGGCCGGAAGCCGTCCCACGGGTCCTCGGCGTAGATGCGTGCCTCGATCGCGTGGCCGCGCGGCTCGGCGTCCAGGACGGTCGCATCCAGCGCCTCGCCCGCGGCGACCCGAATCTGCCAGGCCACCAGGTCCAGGCCAGTGGCCAGCTCGGTGACCCCATGCTCGACCTGCAACCTGGTGTTCATCTCCAGGAAGTAGTGGTTGCGCTCGGCGTCGACCAGGAATTCGACGGTGGCAGCGTTCTCGAAGGCCACCGTGCCGGCGACGCGCCGCGCGCTGTCGAACAGCGCCTCCCGTAACGGACCGTCCACCGCCGGGGAGGGCGTCTCCTCCACCAGCTTCTGGTGCCGCCGCTGGACCGAGCAGTCGCGCTCGCCCAGACAGGCCAGGTTGCCCTGGCGATCGCCGAGCAGCTGGACCTCGACGTGCCGGGCGGGACTGACCATGCGCTCGGCATACAGCGTCCCGTCGCCGAAGGCGGCCGTCGCCTCCCGGGCCGCGGCCTCCATGGCACTGGGCAGGTCGTCCTCCGCGTCTACCCGCCGCATGCCTCGCCCTCCCCCACCGGCGGCGGCCTTCAGCATCAGCGGCAGGCCGATGCTCGCCAGGTCCGCGGCAGATGCGCTATCCAGGGAGACCAGCAGGCCGGGCACCACCGGCACGCCTGCGTCGCTGGCGGCACGCCGGGCAGCCAGCTTGTTGCCCAGCGCCTCCTGCGTCTCCGGCGGTGGCCCGATCCAGGTCAGCCCGGCATCGATGACGGCACGCGCGAAGGCGGCGTTCTCCGACAGGAAGCCGTATCCGGGATGGACCGCATCGGCCCTGGCGCGTTGGGCGGCCGCCAGGATGGCCCCGATGTCCAGGTAAGACTCCGCGGGTGCAGGCGGGCCGATGCGCTCCGCGATATCCGCCGCAGCAACGTGGGGAGCCAGGGCATCGGCATCCGAAAAGACGGCGATGGAGGTGATGCCCATCTCGCGGCAGGCCCGCATGACGCGAATCGCGATCTCGCCGCGGTTGGCGACCAGCACGCGGCGGATGGGTCGCGGCGATCCGGTGTCTTTGCGCACGGACAGTCCGTCCTACAGCGGGATGTTGCCGTGCTTCTTGGCCGGAACCGATTGGCGCTTGTTCTCCAGCAGCGCCAGCGCTCCCGCGACACGGGCGCGAGTCTCCGACGGAAGGATCACCTCGTCGATGTAGCCGCGTTCCGCGGCAAGGTATGGGTTGGCGAGTCGCTCCTCGTAATCGGCCACGAGGGTCGCGCGCTCCGCATCGGGGTCATCCGCCGCGGCGATCCGGTCACGGAAGATGATGTTCACCGCGCCCTCCACGCCCATCACCGCAATCTCGGCCGTCGGCCACGCGAAATTGAGGTCGCCGCGGACGTGCTTGCTGCTCATGACGTCGTACGCGCCGCCGTACGCCTTGCGGGTGATGACGGTCACCTTGGGAACGGTCGCCTCGCAGTAGGCATACAGCAGCTTCGCGTCGTGGCGGATGATGCCGCGATGCTCCTGGTCCACGCCAGGCAGGAAGCCGGGTACATCGACCAGCGTCACTAGCGCGATGTTGAAGCAATCGCAGAAGCGGACGAAGCGCGCGGCCTTGCGCGAGGCGTCCGAATCGAGAACGCCCGCGAGCACCATCGGCTGATTGGCGACGATGCCGACCGTGCGGCCCTCGATGCGGGCGAAGCCCACCACCATGTTCTTGGCGTAGGCGGCCTGCACCTCGAAGAAATCGCCCTCGTCCACGACCTTATGGATCAGCTCCTTGATGTCGTAGGGCTTGTTCGGATTGTTGGGGATCAGCGTGTCGAGGGAATATTCGAAGCGGTCCCACGGATCGCGCGTCGGCAGCTCCGGCACGCCCGACTGATTGTTCGAGGGCAGGAAGTCC